>JBNAWB010000114.1:0-11456 GCA_049699975.1 Thermodesulfobacteriota bacterium | reverse complement strand
TCTCCCCCTCCCGCCTGAATTAAGCTGAAATTTAAAAAGTGATCAACGGTCAGCTCTATTTACCCTTGACTTTCCTCTATTAATTTTTTATAAAAGCCAAAAGCAATAAATTACTTAAAGGAGGTTTATTATGGCTATCATCTACGAGAAAAAAGGGCGCATAGCTATTATTACTATTAACCGGCCGGAAGCCATGAATGCCATCGATCCGGAGACAAGCGAAGAACTTGGTAAAGCCTGGTTGGATTTTCGTGATGACCCAAATCTCTGGGTAGCTATTCTAACCGGGGCGGGCGATAAAGCCTTCTCTGCCGGCGCCGACTTGAAGAAAATGATTCCTTTTTTGGCAACTCTCTCTCCTTTTGAAAGAAAGGAACGGGAAGATAAGTACCCCGGGTTTGGTGGCATAACTCGCAATCTGAACATTTGGAAACCAATGATCGCCGCTATAAACGGCTTTTGCTTGGCCGGCGGCTTAGAAATGGCCTTGGCTTGTGATTTACGCGTGGCTGCGGAACACGCCACTTTTGGCCTTGTGGAGGTAAGTCGGGGCATTATCCCGGGAGCCGGTGGAACGCAAAGACTCCCCCGCATGATTCCTGTGGCTAAAGCGTTGGAAATGATCCTGATGGCCAAAAGGATCGATGCTCAAGAAGCGCTCCGCCTTGGATTGATCAATAAAGTAGTTCCTGGTCCCGAAGTCATGCCCACGGCCCTGCAGATGGCCGAGGCAATATTGGAAAATGCTCCTCTGGCCGTGCGGGCGGCCAAAGAAGCTATTATTCGAGGGCTCTCCATGCCTTTGGAAGAAGGGCTGCGTTTAGAATCTACCCTTCAGTCATATTTACTGCGCACCGAAGATGCCATTGAAGGACCCAAAGCTTTTGCTGAAAAACGCAAGCCCCAGTATAAGGCCCGCTGACCCTTATATGCCTATGGAGGATAATTTATGATAGATGCTAAAGAATTTTATACTGTTTTGCGCGAAATTGACTTTGGTCCAATTGAAGAATTAGTTAAAAAAACTTTGGCTGCAGGCTACTCAGCTCAGGATATTCTTAATCAAGGGCTAATTGGCGGCATGTCTATAGTCGGCCAAGAGTTCAAAGCTCGCGAATTATGGGTACCTGATGTGCTTTTGGCCGCCCGCAATATGCAACGAGGCATTGAATTATTAAAGCCCTTCTTTGCTAAAGAGCAAAGCGGCTCCAAAGGAAAAATTGTCTTAGGAACAGTCAAGGGCGATATCCATGACATAGGCAAGAACTTAGTCGCCATCATGATGACCGGGTCGGGCTTCGAAGTGATTGATCTGGGAGTGGATGTGGCGGCGGAAAAATTTATGGCGGCTATAGAACAACATAAGCCGCAGATTATCGGTCTCTCCGCCCTCCTTACCACGACCATGTTAGAAATGGGGAAAATTATTGCAGCGCTAAAGAATAGTCCTTATGAAAATAAGCCTTATGTGATTGTAGGTGGAGCTCCGGTAACCGAGTCTTTCGCTCAAGAAATCGGAGCTGATGGATATGGAGCTGATGCTGTCTCGGGAGTAGAAGTAGCCTTAAAGCTTTTAGGCCAAAAAGCTTAAAAAATTTTTGCTGAGCTGAACCAATATGCTATCGAGGTAAAAATATGGATAAAATTTCGCCCAAGAGAAGATTTCTGGCTGGTTTATTTGGCGGACGGCGGCCCGATCGTCCACCCGTGGGAAATCCCACTTCCATTATTTGCCAAGAACTGATGAAAAAAGTGGGGATTTATTTTCCCCAGGCTCATCTTGAAGCGCCCCTCATGGCCGAGCTGGCCGCTGCCGGCCATGAGATTTTAGGGTTTGATTCCATTATGCCTGAATTTAGCGTGCAACAGGAAGCTGCAGCTTTGGGCTGTGAAGTGGATTGGGGTAGTCCTTCGATGATGCCTGATGCCCAAACCCACCCCATTCAACGGATTGAAGATTTAATAATCCCCGAGAATCTACTTGAAAAGCCTTCTATGAAAGTAGTTTTAGAAGCTTTATCTTTACTGCGTCGCCATTATGGAGATAAAGTGGCCTTGATTGGGAAAGTTATGGGGCCTTGGACTATCTCCTATCACCTGGCGGGGACCCAAAACTTTCTCCTCTGGGTAGCTACAGATCCAGACAAAGTGCGCCGTTATCTTGACACCTTGAAAGAAGTTACCTTCCTTTTTGCCCGTGCCCAGTTTCAAGCCGGAGCCGATGTGGTGGTTTTAGCGGACCATGCCACGGGTGATTTAGTCAGCCCCCAAACCTACGAAAAATTTCTTCTGCCCATTCATAAAGAACTTGTGCACCGGATTGGGGGCCCTTTAATCCTCCATATTTGCGGAAACTGTGGTGATCGACTAAGGCTTTTTGTGGAAGCGGGCTTTGAAGGCTATCACTTCGAATGGCAAGTAGATGCCCGCGAGGCCGTCAGAATAGTCAATCATGAAATGTCTCTGGTGGGCAACATAAATAATGCCACTACCCTCCTGCGGGGTACACCTGAAGATGTGTACAAGCAAGTTCGTTACAGCGTCGCCGCCGGCGTGGATATAATTGCTCCCGAATGTGCTATCCCTCTGCAGACTCCACTCCGTAATCTGCAGGCCATTGTGGAGGCTGCTCAAGAAGGCTATTAATTTACATTTTGCTGGGCAGCCAAAGGATTAATTGGGGAAAAATGATAACTAAAGCAGTCCCTATGGCCTGTAAGATTAAGAAAGGAATTACTCCTTTGATTATATGGGCAATAGTTACTTCTGGAGGAGCGACACCTTTCAAATAAAATATAGAATAGGCAAAGGGTGGGGAAATAAAAGACGTCTGCAAATTAACGCAGACCACTAAAGAAAACCATAAAACGTCAAATCCCAAAGATTGAATTACTGGCGTGAAAATAGGCACGACAATAAATAATATACCGATCCAGTCGATGAGCATGCCTAAGATAAAAATGACCACCATCATCATGGCCAAAATACCCCACTTCCCTAAAGGAAGGGAGATGATGAAATTGCCGATGAGTTTTGCTCCTCCCAAAGCCATAAAAACGCCACTGAACATAAATGCGCCCACGGCTACAAACATGACCATGGAAGTGATGCGTAGAGTATTCATTACTCCATCATAAAGGACTTTCAAATTAAATCTTCGGTAAAAAATGGCGACTATAATGGCCCCTAATCCGCCCATCGCTGCCGCCTCTGTCGGAGAGGCAATCCCAAAGAAAATCGAACCTAAAACAGCGAGAATTAAAAACAAAGGAGGCACTAAATAGAGAATAATTTCGCCAGCTAATTTTAAGGCCGGAATATTTTGTCGTTCTTCTTTGGGCATCGGTGGTCCGTATTCAGGTTTGATTAAGCAAATTATAACAATATAAGCGATAAAAAGAGCAGAAAGAACAAAACCAGGGATGAAAGCACCCATGAACATCTTGGCCACAGAAAGCCCCACCATAGGACCATAAAGGAGCATCATGACCGATGGCGGAATGAGAATTCCTAATGTACCTCCCGCACAGATAGCACCCGTAGCTAAAGGAATGTTGTAGTTTCTCTTGAGCATAGCGGGAAGGGCCAACATGCCCATGGTAGTTACCGAGGCACCCACCACGCCCGTGCAAGCGGCAAAGATGGTGCAAATTAAAATAGTAGCTACGGCCAGGCCTCCTCGCAACCCACCCATGGCCACATAAAGTGCCCCAAAAAGCCTATCTGCCGCGCCGGATTTATCAAGAATAGCACCCATGAAGACAAATAAAGGAACAGCAGGTAAAACCTCGCTCGACATGAGGCCAAAGATGCGGTTGATGAACTGGTCATAAACCTGCGGTGCCCAACCGCCCGCAATACCGAAATAAAGTCCCAAACCTCCCAAAGCCAAATATAAAGGTACACCTGCAAAAACCAGGATGATTACCCCAACGAACATAGTTACGGCCAGGTATTCCGGGCTCATATAGATTCCTCCTTAAAAACTTGATAAATCAAACGGATGAATTCGGCAATACCTTGCAGAGTAAATAAGACAAAGCCGACGGCCATAACGGTCTTTATCGGGTAAACCGGGGGCTGCCAATAACTAATATATGAACATTCCAGTACTTCCCAAGAATAATAGGCATAAATAATGCTGTGTTTTACTAAAATATAAAAAACAGGAAAGAAGATTACAATATAAGTTACCATATCAAAAATGGCTCTGTTTCGCGGAGTCCAGCGATTGTAAAAAATATCTACGCGCACGTGCAATTTATGTTTTAAAGCATATGCTCCGCCCAATATAAAAAGAGCTCCATATTGCATCCAGGTCATTTCATAAGCCCACTTGGTAGGAGCTTGAAATAGATAACGCATAATCACGTCATAAGACATAAAAAGAACCAAAGGCACGCTAAGCCAAGCAAAAATTTTCCCGGACCATTCACTGATGGATTCGATACGGTAAACTAATCTTTTCCACCTATCCATGTTAACTTTTCTCCCTTCACGCATGAAGCCGCTCCTTTTGGGGGAGCGGCTTCATGTAAAAATATATTTCCCGGGCCTAACCCATCATTTTAATGTTACTTCTGCCTCCACGCTCTGCAACTTCATATACGGGTTATAAACTTTCATAAACTCTTTCTGTGATTTCCATACTTTCTGGAACATTTTATCCGGATGGTTGTCATATTTCTGAACAAATCTTTGTAATATATCCTGTTGCATTTCTTTGGGATATCTTAAAATTGTAACCTTTCCTTCTTTTCTAATTTTTTCTACGGCTTTACAATCATCTAATAGCCAATGAGGTAAGGCACGGGCCATCTGGACATCGCAAGCCGCTTTAACTACTTCTTTTAAGTCCTCGGGAAGAGCCTCCCATTTTTTATTGTTCACCAATAGTTCCACGAAGCCCGCAATCTGGTGGAGGCCAGGGAAGTACCAGTATTTGGCAACTTCATGGAATCCTAAGGGAAGATCGGTGACGGGAGTGCTGAATTCCGCTGCATCCAAAGTTCCTCTTTGTAGAGAAGGAACAATTTCTCCAGCGGGCAAAGTTACCACTGAAGCACCAACTTCTGAAAGAATCTGTCCCCAAATAAGCACAGTTCGATATTTAAGTCCCTTAAAATCACTCATCTTCTGGATCTTCTTATTCGCCCATCCGCCACCTTCTGCCCAAAGCATACCAGCAGGGAAGACCTTCAGCGCATTGCCATAAGTTTCTTGCCAAAGTTCTTTACCGCCAGCAGCCATCATCCAGGTCCAATAACCCAAAAGATCAAAGAAAGCAGGGGTGGCCGCAAATAGAGTCGCCGCCGGATATTTACCAATTACATATCCTGCCCATGTATGACCAGCATCAAGGGTACCTCTTTGGACAGCATTGAAAACCTCAAAAGCTGGAACGATTTCATCCGTCGCAAAAAGATCAATCTTCATCCGCCCACCGCTGATCTTAAAAACATCTTGAGCCCAAATTTCGGCTGTTTTGTGTTGCCATAAGGCTTTAGGCCAGGGGGTCTGCACTTTCCATTTCACTATTGGTTCGGCAGCCTGAGCTGAGAGACTCCAAATCCCCAAAACGAAAAATGTTAAAACAAATAATTTAACCCACCAACTTTTCTTCATTTTTTTCCTCCTCTGGCAATTTTATTTTTTCAAATTTAAATATCCGCTAATATTTATTCAGAAAGCAAAAATCACCTCCCTTCGGCTAATTTTTCCCACCATTTAAATTTTTGATTAAATAAATATTTGGTAGGATTTAGAATTGCATCAAAGGAATGATGCTAAAGAAGTTTCATAAAACCCTTTTCCTCATTTTAATTAAATTTAAACCGGCCTCTTCTTTTAACAAACAAATCATTTTAATCTACTAAAATTGCTAAATTTTTGTCAACATTTTTTTCTCAAAAAATATCCAAAAAGTGGAGGGGGCAAGATTTACAAACTTCTTGACAGAACCAAGATGATAAGTTAATTTTCTGGCAAAAGAAGCGCAGCAAAGTTATCCATCCTCAGGCATCGGACCTTAATAAAGAGTATTCTGAACATTCTGCGCGGAGAATTCCTCGTGAAAGGTAAAAATTATCCGCCAATTACTTCCTCTGAGCTCCTTCTTTCCGAAAAAAGAATAGACTTGCCTGGCGAGCGCAAATTGGTCACCGTAATGTTCGCCGACCTGGTGGGTTTTACCAGATTGGCTGAAACTATGGACCCTGAATATGTGCGCGATCTTATGAATTCCTGCTTTAATCACCTCGTTCCGGTCATCAATAAATTTGAAGGCACAGTAGATAAGTTTATCGGGGATGAAATCATGGCTCTTTTTGGTGCGCCTTTCGCTCATGAAAATGATGCGGAACGTGCTCTCCGGTCGGCTCTGCAAATGCAAGAAGAATTAAAGAGGTTCAATAGTAATTTCCAAATATCCTTAAATATCCATTTTGGCATAAATACCGGGCTAGTCATAGCTGGTTATATTGGGAGTGCCAATCGGCAGGAGTATTCGGTAATGGGTGATGCTGTAAATCTGGCCGCCCATTTAGGACACCTCGCCCAAGGAGGAGAAATTTTAGTGGGGCCTGACACTTTTCGGCAAACCCGTCACCTCTTTGCTTTTCGAGAACTCGGTCCCTTAAGACTAAAAGGGAAATTAGAACCCGTATTGGCCTATAAGCTTTTAGGTTTACGCCCTAAGCCTGTAGCCTGGCGAGGTGGGGAAGCACGAGGCCTTAGTTCTCCTCTTGTGGGCAGAGATAAGGAAACAAATATCCTCCGTAATTGTTTAGAAAATTTAGCAACCGGAAAAGGCGGACTGGTATCCATATTGGGTGAAGCCGGACTGGGAAAATCTCGTTTGGTAGCGGAGGTGCGCCGGAAATTTTCCGCGGACAATTTTTATTTTTTAGAAGGACGGGCTCTTTCTTTCAGCCAAGGCATTAGTTATTATCCCTTTTTAGAAATTATCCAAGCCGATGCTGGCATTGGTCATAATGATCTTGAAGATGAACGCTGGCCAAAACTTGAAAAGAGGGTGCAAGAATTGTTTTCCGAAGATAGCGCAGAAATTCTTCCCTACCTAGCCACTCTTTTGAATTTGAAAATTCTAGAGCCATATAGGGAACGAATTAAATATTTAGATGCGGAGACCATGGGGCATCAAGTCTTCCGAACAGCCAAACTCTTTTTTGCTCAATTGGCCCGCCGGAGACCATTGGTTTTAATCTTCGAAGATTTGCATTGGGCTGATCAATCTTCAGCGCTGTTGATGGAACATCTCTATCCTTTAATTAAAGAAGTTCCTCTTCTTATTTGGAACGTCGGCCGTCCTGACCCGGGCACCCCGGCCTTAAGTCTACGGGACATTGCCTCAAAGAATTATTCTGAATATTATCATGAAATTATGCTTAATCCTCTATCATCGTTAGAAAGCGCGCAATTGGTTTCCAACCTTTTACATATCGAAAAATTTTCGCCATCTTTGGGCAAGGAAATTTTAGATAAAGCCGAGGGCAACCCTTTTTTCCTCGAGGAAATAATTAGAGCCCTGATTGACTTAGGTGCCTTTGCCCGCGATAAAGCAACGGGAAAATGGCGGACTATAGCTAAAGCGGAGGCCACCGTCCTTCCCGATACTCTCCAGGGAGTAATCATGGCGCGGGTTGATACCTTGAGTGAAGATTTAAAAGAAATTCTCAAATTAGCGTCGGTAATCGGCAGAATCTTCTTTTATCGCGTGCTCCAGGCCTTAGCCCCAAACGGCCACGATCTTGACCAACAACTGCAAGAACTTCAAAATTTGGAGATGGTGCGCGAGCGAAAGCGAGTTCCAGAATGGGAATTTGCTTTTAAACACGTTCTTGTTCAGGAAGCCATTTACCAAAGTATTCTTTTGCAAAAGAGAAAGGAAATCCATTACCAAGTGGGCAAATGTATGGAAGAGCTTTTTGCAGACCGCCTGGAAGAATTTTATGGACTGCTCGCTTTTCATTTTAGCCAGGCTCAAAAATGGGAAATAGCGCGAGATTATCTGATCAAGGCTGGCGACCAAGCAGGAAAAATGGCCGCTGATGCCGAGGCTCTGGAGCATTATCGGCGTGCTTTGGAAGCACATGCCCAAGCCTTTGGCAACCGCTGGGAGCCAGAACAAAAGGCCTTATTAGAGCGTAAAATGGGGGAAGCCCTATTTCGACGTGGACAAAACGAATTAGGGAGAGAATTCATGCTCCGGGCTTTGCATTATTTAGGCCGCCCTTATCCCCAAACCAGAAGGGGTATTTTTTTGGCTATTGGGAAAAATCTAATGCGCCAAGCTGGCTATCGTATTTTTCCTAAACTCTTGCGGATGAAGCAAAAAGATAAGCCAAGTTTAGCCCAAGAACTTTGCCAGATATATGCTCCTATGGCTTGGATGGATTATTTTATGGCTCCACCTTGTTTGCTTCTCGATTCTTTATTGATCTTAAATATTGCTGAGCAGCATGGTTTTGCGGTGGAAGAAGTCTTAGCTTCTATGGGCGTAGGTTTAGCTTTTAACAACCTGCCCTCCCCATGGCTAGCCCATTATTATCATAAAAGGGCCGTTAATCTGGCAGAAAAAATCAAAATACCTCATGCTATTGGACAAGCCTATTTCGGTTTAGCTTTGCACGAGCACCACGCCTTGGGAGATGCCCGAGCGGCCCTCGAACATTATCGCCGGTCAGCAAAAGGGTACTGGGAAGCAGGAAACTTACGAAGTTGGGCCAGTGTTAAGATGGCCCAAAGTTTACTCTGGATTCCCGAAAACATTTCCGAACGTTTTCACCTTGGCGAAGAAGTAATTAAAGTAAGCCGGGACGCTGGTGATCGGCAAGCGTGGGGATGGGGATTGTTTATTTTAGCATCGACCCTCGACCAAGCTGGAGAATTAGAGGCCGCTATTTTTAAAATGCTCCAAGCTCTTGATTTAGTAAGGAGCGTTCCTGATTATCAAGTAATCACTTATGCCAGTGCTATTCTGGCTCGGTGCTATTTACGCCAAGGAGATATCGCTAAGGCTTTTTCTGCGCTTAGCGAAGGAGCAAATCTTATCCGCCAACATCACTTAAGAGGTTTTTCTTGCCTACCCAACTTTATCTATCAGGCCCAAACTTATCTAATGTTGGCCGAAAGAACAAGAAAGGCGGAGGATCTGCAGAAAGCTTATAAGGCTATTATTTCCGCGGGCAGACAAAGTAAGTTTGCTCGGGCTGCGCAAATAACTTTATGCCGCCTGCGGGGGACTTGGGAATGGCTTGCTGGCCATCCCAGCCGGGCCCGCCAATGGTGGGAACGAAGCCTTGGCGTGGCTAAAATATTAAATGCCCGATACGAAGGAGGACTAACAAAATTAGAAATGGGTAGATTATTAAAAGATAAAAATTATCTTGATCATGCCAAAGAGATTTTCTCTGATTTAAATGCTCAATTTGACTTACAGCAAGCTCAGAAATATTTGAGCGAACTTGATCATAGTTTAAATTAATAGGTTGTTTTAAATTTATTCTTGAAAAGCAGCAAGAAGTTTGACAAAATTCGGTACCGAAAGCATAATATTTTTGAGCAATCTTTCATTAAATATATTTTGTCATACTTTTCTTAACGGGAGGAAACAGGCGCGGGTTCCTCGCAATTACTAATAGTATATAGTTAAAGTGGAGTTGCTCCCTCTGTCTATCCTCCTCCGCCATGGGCGAGAGGAATGGGCTGAGGGGAATTTATCAATTTTATTTTTGGGACATGATAATAGGTAAATTTTTCAGGGAGGAGTGAAGGGTATGGAAAAGAAGATCAAAGTTTTGGTGGCTAAGCCAGGATTAGACGGCCATGACCGCGGCGCAAAAGTTATCGCTTATGGACTACGAGACGCCGGCATGGAAGTAGTCTATACGGGTTTACGCCAGACTCCAGAACAGATAGCCAATGCCGCTATTCAAGAGGATGTTGATGTAGTAGGACTTTCTATCCTTTCCGGGGCCCATCTTAGCCTAACCCAAAGAGTTATTCAACAACTGCGGGAAAAAGGCGGCGGGGACAAGATGGTTTTAGTAGGTGGCATCATCCCGCAGACAGACATTCCTAAACTTAAAGAGATGGGCGTGGCGGAAGTATTCATCCCCGGCACCTCCATAAAAACGATTGCCGAATTCATTAAATCGAAGATTGGTAATTGTTGATTTTTGCGATCTTAGTAAGTCAATTTCGGGCATAATCTTGTATTTGTTAATCGGAGCGATTAAATATTTACACTTATTCCCCCCACCCTCCCCTCTCCCCATGAGTGGGCAGAAGGTTAGAGTGAGGGGTTAAAAACAGTAGAGGTCATTTATTGAGTGCTCTCATTAATAACTTTGGTATGAATAAAAGATACCCGTTAAATTTAGGGCTGTAATTCAAAAATATTTAAAATAAGGAAGAAAGGAAATGGAAATAAAGGGGCCTCAGGATCTGGAAAAAGAAGTGATCAAAGCTGATCTGTGCACCCTCTGCGGGGCGTGCGTTGGTCTTTGTCCTTACTTTCGCGCCTATAAAGGGAAAGTCGTGCTCATGGACAACTGTAACCTCTCCCAAGGAAGATGCTACTCTTTTTGCCCCCGTACTTCTACCAACCTGGAAACTATTAACCAAGAGGTATTTCAAACCCCCTATCCGGCTGATGCTTTAGGCACTCACCAAGAGATATTAATAGCCCGCTCTCTTGATCAAAGGACTCTTTCCCTAAGTCAGTACGGCGGCATAACTTCCACCTTAATTTCTTTAGCTTTAAAGGAGGGAATGATTGATGGCGCCGTCCTAACGCGAAGAGGAAAAGATATTCTTTCTGGGGGAGTTGTAATCAAAAAGGAAGAAGAAGTTTTAACTTGTGCGGGTTCCAATTATATCGCTTCGCCCACCCTGCAAGCTCTGAATCAAGATGGACAAGGTGGCCATAAGAATCTGGCCATCGTCGGTATTCCCTGCCAGATTTTAGCAGTTAGGAAAATGCAGTTGAGTCCCCTAAATGATAAAGAATACCTAAAAAAACCGTCTTTAGTCATCGGCTTATTCTGCACCTGGGCTTTGTCTTACCGCGAATTTTTGGGTTTTCTTAAAAATAGCTACCCTGTTTCGAAAATCGGTAAGATGGACATACCACCTCCCCCAGCAAATGTCTTGCAAATTGATTTTCCCGAAAAGAAAGAATCTATATCCCTGGACCTGATCCGCCCTTTTATTAGGCCGACGTGCCATGTCTGCCTCGATATGACCGCTGAATTTGCCGATTTAGCTGTGGGTGCGGCTGAGGGAATTCCCGGGTGGAATACAGTAATTGTCCGCTCTTATCAAGGGAAGAAAATTCTAAAAGAGGCCAGACAAAGAAAAATAATAGAAACTGCAGATCTGCCCGCAGCAAATCTGGCCCATTTAAAAGAGGCTGCTCTTTTAAAGAAAAAACG
>JBNAWB010000113.1:0-11550 GCA_049699975.1 Thermodesulfobacteriota bacterium | reverse complement strand
CTTTGAGCATCTTCTTCTCCCGCCGATGCTTCTTCATTCATGCCTGCCTCTGGCCCGCCTCGGAAAATAAAAATTCCTCTAATAATCCCACCCTTCAGTGATGGATTACCCTCACCCTTCCCCTCTCCCCAGCGGGGAGAGGGCAACATGCGGCTGGGCCGCTAATAGCTATAACCGCGCAGATTATATTTTTACAGAAGAAATTTATAGAGCTTTGCAAAATAGAGTAACCTTTGAGCCCTTCACCAACTACTATCCAGAATCTTTGCTTTGGAAAGCTTCTTCAGCCTCGTGATAAAGAGCAGAAGCGTCGCCTTCATATTTGGGGGAAAAATGGAAAATGATGAGTTTTTTTGCTTTGGCCTGCCGGGCCAAGTTTCCGGCTTGCCAAGCCGTAAGATGACCGCGGGCCGCAGCCCGCTTAGCATCTTTCTCGAGAAAAGCTGCTTCGCAGAAAAATAAATCAGCCCCTTCGGCCAGTTCCAGAATTTTCTGGATATTTTCTTCGTGGTAGAGACAGTCAGAGACATAGACTATTTTTTGGCCGGGAGTTATCGTAAAGGCTTCGTGCAAACAACCCAGGGAAAGAAATTGCCCTTTCTTTCCTTCCGGATCCAAAGGAACGCGGAGAAGATAATCTTCCCTTTCCCCCCTCCAGATGGCCATCTTCAATTCTTTCAGCCAAGGCCCCACAGGGAGGCCCAGGCGCGCTAGAATTTCTTTATGCACGTTAATGTGAAAACGCTCTTGCAAAGCAAAGGCTAAACAAGGGATGAAATGATCGAGATGAGCAATGCGGATTTGGATTTGCGGATCTTCGGCTATTAACCCAGGGAAAGGCTCTTCTTTTTCTTTCCCTGGGGCGAAACGATCATGGCAGGCAAAAGATTGATAACGAATGCGGCCGGGATGAATTTCCGCCGCTATTATAGTAAAGGGATAATCGGCCGTTAAATTCCAAGTATAACCGGAGAGTTTGCCCTGTACTTGAGAGAGAAAGCCCGGCGGTCCATATATATGCAAAGTTTTTTCTCTGTTTAGCAGCAAGCGTAAGAGCGTGTCAAAGCCGATAAAATGATCGATGTGCGTGTGGGAAACAAAGACCTGGGATATTTTAAGGAGCTTGGCGGGGCGGAGTGTACTTAAATCTCCCAAGTCAAACAAAAGAGCTCTTTTTTCCCAGAGCACCTCCACGAACAGCGCGGGATCTCCAAAAGGAGGATTAACTAATTGGGGTAAAAGTAAGGGTTTCAATTTTTTGATCTAAATTTAAAGTTCAAAGCTTTAGCCCAATTTTTAAAAATCATATGCCAGAGGTAAATAAGCGTCAACGATAAATTTCTCTGTCCGTGGATCACTCTTAAAATTTCAGTTTAATTCAGGCGGGATGGAGGTTCTATCTCCCCCCGCCTGTTTCCTGCTGGCGAGAAATAATTTTAGAAGCTTTGTTAAATTTTCTTTTCCCTGAGCATAAAAATCTTTAGAAAAAAAGCAAATTGTGTTATGAAAAAACATGCCTCTTTTTTCATTTCGCTTTCATTACGGCTGGGTTGTGCTCTTGACCGGATTTTTAGGCGTCATGGGGGCCTTAGGCTTTGGACGCTTTGCTTATACTCCTATTCTCCCTTCCATGAAAGAAGCCTTGTCTTTGACTTATGCGCAGATGGGATGGATTGGAACCGGCAATTTTGTAGGCTATCTAACTTTTTCCTTAATTGGTGGTTATTTAGCCACCCGGCTAGGGCCAAGGCAGGTAATAAGCGTTTTTCTTGTTTTAGTCGGTTTAAGTTTAATTTTTACGGGCTTGGCCAATTCTTTCGAGTCGGCCCTGGTAATGCGCACTTTAACTGGCATAGGGAGCGCGGGTTCTAATGTGCCCATTATGGCTTTGGCCTCAGCCTGGTTTGCTTCTCGCCGCCGAGGTTTGGCCACGGGTGTTTTAGTCAGTGGATCAAGCATAGCTCTACTCATTCTGGGCCCCTTGATTCCCTACATATTAAAAATTTTCCCTAATGAAGGATGGCGGGTAAGTTGGTATATATTAGGAATCATAACTTTGGGCATCGCTCTCTTAAATTACTTCTTTTTACGTAATCAGCCTGAGGAAAAGGGACTATATCCCATAGGTGGAACGAAGGCGCAATTATTGCCTGGCAAATTCTCTTGGAAAGGAGTTTATACTTCTCCGCACCTTTGGCATCTGGCAGGAATTTTCTTTACTTTTGGCTTCTCCTATATCATTTTCATGCAATTTTTTTCAGCTTACTTAATCAATGAAGCCGGGCTTAGTGTTCAAAGAGCAGGAAATTTATTAATGCTCTTAGGAATCTTGAGTATCTTTTGTGGTCCCTTCTGGGGAGCGGTGTCAGATTTTATCGGCCGCAAATATGGCTTGGCCTTGGTGCTTCTCACTCAGGGAATCTGTTATTTAGTATTCGGCTTAATTAAATCAGAATTTGGCTATCTCCTATCAACCATTCTCTTCGGATTAACTGCTTGGTCAGTTCCTTCAATTATTTCTGCTACGGTGGGAGATATCCTGGGACCCACCTTAGCTCCGGCCGGGTTAGGATTTACTATATTGATCTTCGGCATTGGGCAAGCCTTGGCTCCGCCCATAGCCGGTAAAATTGCTGACTTTTCCGGATCTTTCACTCCGGCTTTTGTCCTGGCGGCTTTTTTGGCTTTCAGCGGTATGACTGGGGCCTTGCTCTTCCGGGCGCCCGCGGCCAAATTTTAATTATTCCAGTGTTTTGGTGTTTGGTATAATTTTTTAAATATAGAGCTAATCTGTTCGGCCAAGTGTTTTTGGGGCGAGCTGAACAAGAATAAAAAATTCAATGAAAAAGAGTAAAAAGAGACATACTTTATTCTGCGGACCTTTCCATCCGGAACTGGAAGAAGAGTTCATCCGTCGGGTTAGAGAAAAGAAAGCTTTGGATCCACTAGCTCCAGTTTTGGTGTTGGTTGGTTCTAACCTCCTGCGCATTTATCTGCAGCGACTTTTGTTATTTAAAGGTTTGCCCCATGCGAATTTGCGCTTCCTTACTTTTATAGACTTAGCGCGCCTAATAGCGCTCCCCCCGTTGATGGAACAGGGACGGACCCCTCTCCCTTTAGGGGGAGAGTTAGTGATTGTGGACCAACTGGCCTCGCGCTTAAATGAAGAGAGCTACTTTTATCCCCTCAAAGAAAGAAGAGGATTCCGCCGAGCGCTATTGGCTACTTTCTTAGACCTTTGGGATAGTGGTTTCGCAGCTCTCCCTCTAAAAGAGGGAAAAAAATTGGCCGAGCTTGATGCTCTTTATCAAGCCTTTCGCGCACAAATTACTAAAAAATTTTTTTCTGAGGTGGAGCTATTAAGTCAAGCCAGCAGATACGCAGCTTCCCTTCCCGAAAAATGGGGGGTGGCCGAGCTTTTTGTTTATGGCTTTTATGACTTTACGGAAAATCAAAGACGACTTTTGGAAGCTTGCGCCCAGCATCTGGAAATTTATGCTTTTATGCCTTGGCGGAAGAACCCCGGGTTTGATTACGCTTGGCCTACTTACAGGTGGTTTAAAGGTCTCGGCTGCCAAGAAGAGATTTTGGGAAAGCCTTCATCTAACCATTTGGATTCCTTGCAAGTACTGCACAGGGACCTCTTCGCCCCTACTTGGTCTGAAGTGGAAATAGTGGCCGACGAGAAGGTGAAGATCATCGCGGCGGCCAATGAGGTGCAGGAGGTAAAAGAAATAGCTCGGGAGATCATCAACTTGGCTCAGGAAGGCATTCCTTTCCAGGAGATGGCTATTTTGCTCCGTAAGGCCGAGATTTATATAAACATTATCAAAGAAACTTTTCAAAATTTAGGCATTCCTGTCTTTTTTGCTGGCGGCCTTCCTCTGCGGCAAACTCCTGAGGCCAAGAGTGTGCTTCTCTTGGTAGATTTAATTAAGAGCAATTGGCCCCGAGCCCAGGTCATGGAATTCTTGACTTTTGCTCCTTTGGCTTGGTCAAACTTCTTAACGGAAAAACCTGTTCCGGCTTGTTGGGATCTCATTTCTCGCCAAGCGGGAATCATAGCGGGTAGGAAAGACTGGGAAGAAAAGCTTAATCTCTATATCTCGCGCCCTCCAGAAGTTGGACCAGGTGATGAACCAGAGGATGAACCAGGGGATGAAAATGGAGGACAAAAGAAATTTTACCCCAAGGAAGCTGCCCACCTTAAATCTTTTTTGCAAGTTTTCTTTTCAGATTTAGATAGCTTTCCTACTCAAGGAACTTGGTCTGTTTTGGCCACCAGATTGATAGAATTGATAGAGAAATATTTAGTTCCTGGGGAAGCCAAACAAGAGATCATAAAAATTCTCCAGAAACTCAAGGATTTGGATGATCTCCAAACCGAAGTAGATCTGCGGCAATTCAAAGAGATTTTGACCGAATTATTTAAAGAGGGAAGTTTAAGACATGGGGCATTTCAAGAAAGAAGTGTTTGTGTCGCAGAAATTATGCCTGCCCGGGGGCTTTCTTTTCGCGTAGTATTTATTCCCGGTTTAGTAGAACGAATATTCCCGGCTGCCCCTCGCCAGGATCCTTTGCTCTTAGATCAAGAAAGATTAAAAATTAATCAAGTTGACAAATTAAAAGGAGTCCTACCTTTAAAAGCAAACCGCTGGCCAGAGGAGAAGACCCTTTTTTCTCTGGCCGTGGCGGCGGCCCGAGAGCGTCTTGTTCTTTCTTATCCCCGCCTCGATCCAGCGTCTGGAAAAGAACGTATACCTTCCTTCTTTCTGCTGCAGGTGGGCAAAGCGCTGGCCAAAGAAATAATTAATTATAGCAAATTAGAAACTTTACCTATTTATCATCATCTGCCTCTTTCCCGCTTGGGCCCGGCTGAACCTGAGCAGGCCATTGATGAACAAGAATTCGATTTAGCCCAGATAAGGAAAGCCCTGCCCAGCCAAAATAGTCGGCCCCTGGTTTATTTATTCCATCTGTTTCCTAATTTGGCCCGGGCCAAAAGACTTGCCCAATTAAGATGGGGCATGAGGCTTTTTACAGAATACGATGGTTGTTTATCTTCGGAAAGAGCTCAAAGATATTTACAGGAAAAGCACCTTCTGGCCGGGAGGATTCTATCTCCCACCAAGCTGGAAATGTATGCTCTTTGCCCTTTCCGTTATTTTTTAGCAGAGGTTCTTAGACTGGAATCCTATCCCTCACCCGAAGAAATTCTCCGTCTTTCACCTTTAGCGAAAGGAAAAGTGATGCACGAAATTCTTTATCGCTTTTACCAGCTCCTCCTCCCTGAACTTAATCAGCCCTTAGCCCAAGAGAAACTTGCCCAGTACATGGAGTTGCTTAACCAAGAAGCAGAAGAGGTGTTTGCCCAAGCTGAGAAAGAAGGATCTACAGGTCTTCCCTTCCTCTGGGAAATTGATCAGCAAAATATTCTTCAAGACCTGCGGGGCTTTCTGGTCCAAGAATCAAGCCAAAAAGAAGATTTAGTGCCTAAAGCATTAGAACTAAAGTTTGGTTTTGCCGATGCTCAGCCACCGGCCAAGATGGAATTACCCGGAGGAAAGATAGTTTATTTTCGGGGGCGAATTGATCGCGTAGATTTTTCTAAAGGGGGAGAGAAAGTAAGAATTATAGATTATAAGACTGGAAAGCTCTATGGCCAAGAAGATGGATTTTCAGGCGGCTGCACTTTACAGTTACCTCTTTATCTTTGGGCTGCTCTGCAAATTTGGCCAAATATCGACCTTTCCCAAAGTTGGGCCGAATATTATTGCCTCAGTCGGCGTGAAGAATATGAACGTCTAACCTTTTCAGGCCAGAATTGGGCAGAGAAAGAGAAGATTCTCAAGGAGATTGTGCAAATCATAGAGGAAGGGATAGGGCAGGGTATTTTTTTCCCAGCGCCGGCCAAGAAAGAGGCTTGCCCATATTGCGGCTTTGAGCGAGTTTGCGAACATGGGCGCGATGTAATCTTAGCGCGCAAAAAGGGAGACGCGCGGGCGGCAGCTTTTTTGAGAATGCGGGAGATAAAGTGAATGAAAGGGGAAATTCCTTTGGCAGATCAAATTTCGCGCCGAGAAGCCATGCAAAATCTGGCGGAGTCGTTTTGCTTAGAAGCGGCGGCCGGAACAGGGAAAACGACCTTACTGGTAGAAAGAATTCTGGCCTTAATTCAGCAGAAAAAAGCCAAATTGGAAGAGATTGTAGCTATTACTTTTACCGAAAAAGCCGCCGGCGAACTAAAGATGCGTCTCCGTGAAGGATTGGAGAGAGCTCTTAGGCAAGCTCCGGCAGAAGAAAAGGATATATTCGGGCCAGCGCTCCATGATTTAGAAAAAGCCAACATTTCCACCATCCATTCTTTTTGTGCTACTCTTCTCCGGGAACGGCCAGTAGAAGCAGGCGTTGATCCCAATTTTCAGCCTCTCGATGAAATAGGTTTAGATTTGCTTTTCCAAGAAGTTTGGGAAAATTGGCTGCGTCAGGAAATGGAGAAAAAAGCTCCTCCTTTAAAGCGGGCCCTTATCTTAGGGCTTGAGCTAAAAGAAATTACTCAATTAGTCAGGCAAATCTACGAAAACCGAGATCTTCTCCCGCAAGATTTCTATCCCCGACCAGTGTATGCGCTCAAAGATTTTTTGCAAGATCTGGAAAAGGGGATTGGCCAGGCCAAAGCCCTGGCCGAAGCTCATTGTCGTAAAGAAGAAGATCTGGGATTCCAGAATATTCAAAACCTCTTTAAAAAACTCCAAGATCTCGCCGCCGTCCCCATAGATTTAAAGGAGGCTTATATATTGCGGGAATTAGAGATTAAAGTTCAGGGGGATAAACAAAATTGGCAACCTCCCGAGATTTGCACGCAACAAAAAGAGATTTTGAAAAGTTTAGCAGAGCGTTTAAAAAAGCTAAAAGAAAGTATCCGCGCTCATGCTCTGGCGGAATTAATCGATTGGGTTAAGGGATTTTTGCGGACTATCCAAGAGGAAAAAGAGAAACAAGGAGTGCTTGATTTCCAAGATTTATTAATTTTAGCCCGGAATCTTTTACGTCATAATAAAGAAGTACGCCGTTACTTTCAGGATCGGTTTCGGTTCATCTTGGTAGATGAATTCCAGGATACTGACCCCCTACAAGTGGAAGTGGTTTTCTTTCTGGCTGAAAAAGGGGCCAAAGCGGAAAAGTGGACAGAAGTAGAGATTGCTCCCGGAAAACTTTTCTTAGTTGGCGATCCCAAACAGTCCATCTATCGCTTTCGCCGCGCCGATATAGAGGTTTATGATCAGGCGGCTAAGAACCTGCAAGCCAAAGGCAAAGCTTTAAAGGTCAATCAAAACTTTCGCACGGTGCCCTCCATTATCTCTTGGACTAATCGCATCTTCGAGAACCTTATCCAGCCCGGGCCGGAAGGCTCTTATCAGCCTCCTTATATTCCTATGGTGCCTCATCCGGAAAGGAAAGAAGTATTCAAAGATCAACCCGGCGTAATCTTACTTTATCCACCGGCAGACTTTAATCCCGAAGAAGCTCGTCTGGCCGAGATAAGGGAAAAGGAAGCAACAGCCATTTCTTGGCTAATAAAGAAAATGGTAGCCGAAGATAACCCTAAACCGTGGCTGGTTTTTGATAAGGAAAAAGAGTGTATCCGGAGAGTAAGTTATAAGGATATCGCTTTGCTCTTCCCCGCCTACTCCGGAATAGAAATTTATGAAGAGGCTTTAAAATCTTTAGCGATTCCTTACCGTCTGGAGGGGGGCAAAGAATTTTTCTTGCGCCAAGAAGTGCGCAGTCTCTTTTGCTGTTTAAAGGCCGTGGATGATCCAGCCGATGAAATATCCCTTTTTGCGGCTTTACGTTCGCCTTTCTTTGGTTTTTCCGATGAAACCCTATTTCTATTTCTTGCTTCTGGAAATCAATTAAATTATTTAAGAACTCCAAAGGACAAAAATAGTCCACTTAAGCCCGCTTTTGAGCTCTTCCGGTATCTCCATGAAGAGCGGAATGCCCATGCGATTTCTTGGGTGGTGGAAAAGTTGCTTTCCGCAACTAAAGCCTTGGAATTTTCTTTGCTCCGTCCAGGAGGGGAGCAGACAGCGGCTAACTTGCGCAAAATTCTGGAACAAGCCCGAATTTTTGATGGAGAAGAGAAGGCTAATTTTCGCCGCTTCATCCAATGGTTAGAGTCAAAAGAAGAAGGGGTGCGGGAAGAAGAATCGCCCTGGGCTGAAGAAAGGGATGAGCAGGTAAGGCTGCTGACCATCCATCGCGCCAAAGGATTGGAATTTCCCGTAGTCATTCTGGCCAACTTGGCTTCGGGAAGAAGGCATACCCAGGCATTTATTCCCGAGAGAGCCACGGGGTCTTTTCAATTAGCCAGCGGATCTTTTAAGACTATAGGTTATGATGAAGCTTTACAGAAGGAAAGGTTAAGAATGGAAGCAGAAGACCGGCGGCTGCTCTATGTAGCCGTGACCAGGGCGCGGGATCATTTAGTTATTCCTCTTTTTTCTGAAAAAAAGAATAAAGGTTTTTTATCTCTCCTGCAGGGCATGTTGCCTTCTCTATCTGAGATACATTCTTCCCCAATAATAGGAGAACAGGTAATTTTGCAGATGAATGATGAGGATCAGAAACTTTTAGAGAGTGCCCCTTTGCGGCTGCCTATGGAAGAAACCGCCTCCCATGAGGCGGAAGAGATCCTGCGCCAACGCCAACAATGGCAAGAGAAGATAAAAGCAGCGCTAGCCAAAGGGACCCGCGGGCCAACCATGCTTGCTCCTTCGGCTGCCATATCTTTTTATGAAATCTCTAAAGAAGGTTTTGGGGCCAAGATGGGCGAGGATGAGGAAAAAGGAGCCACGTTTGGTTTGGCTTTCCATGAAGTAATGGAGAATGTGGATTGGCAAGAAGGCCGGAATTTGCGCGAATTATGCCTCCTCAAGGCTAAAGAATATGGGATAACCGAACAGGTTGAAGAACTTTTTTCTCTAAGTGCCACATGCTTGGCGCATCCTTTGGGAGAACGGATTCGCCGGGCCCAACGCATTTTCCGCGAAGTTCCTTTTGCCGTAATCCTGGATGAAAAAATTGTGGAAGGAAAGATTGATTTATTGTTGGCGGAAGATGATGATTGGGTAATCATAGATTACAAGACAGATAAGATTCGGAAAGAAGATTTGGCGCCCAGGGTCGCTTTATACCGCGAACAAGGGGTTTATTACGCCCGGGCTATGCAACAGATCACCGGTCGAAAAGTAAAAGAAGTAATTTTCTTCTTTGTCCGCTTGGGAGAGTTGGGCACGTTAACAGACTGGGCTTAGAATCATAATTGCTTGATCTCTATTTTTCTGCTAAATTGGGAAAAATAAATTAAGCTGGATTATAAGGACAAAAATAAAATCTATTTCGTCATGGTTACCAAATGGAGATAGGAATTTTAATTTTTTTAATTGCCCTGACCCTGCTGGTGCTCGCTTTATTCTGGTACAGCTTTAGACAATGGCGGCAGATGCGGGCAGCTCAAGAGAAAGATTCCGCTTATCTTCTTCTGCAACAACAGATTGATGGCTTACGCGACCAAGTGGGCAGAAGCCTAGAAGGGAATGTGCAAATTATCCATCAGCAGCTCGCGACTTTAGGGCAACAAGTAATTAATCATTTAAATAGCGTAACTTCCCAAGTGCACGAGCAATTGGGGACAGGTATGGGGCTGGTCCAAAAGGCCAGTCAGCATTTTAGCGAAAGAGTCCAGGAAGTACAGACTCGTTTGGCTCAATTGGATGAGGCCAATAAACGCATCTTGGAAGTAGGGCGGTCTATCGCCAGCCTCCAGGAAATTTTGCGGGCGCCTAAAATTCGGGGTGGCTTCGGCGAATTTCTCCTGGGCGACCTCTTGGGGCAAATAATGCCGACTGAATATTTTAGCCTCCAGTATTCTTTCCGCAGCGGCGAAAGAGTAGATGCGGTAATTCGCCTAAGCCAGGGACTGGTTCCGGTAGATGCCAAATTCCCCTTAGAAAATTTTCAGAAAGCCCTTTCTGCTTCTGAAGAAGGAACAAGAAAAAATTTTCTGAAACTATTTGCTGCGGATGTGAAAAAACACATCGAAGCTATTGCCAAGAAATATATTTTGCCGCAAGAAGGGACTTGCGATTTCGCTTTAATGTATATTCCTGCGGAAAATGTTTATTATGAAGCCTTCATCAAAGACGAAGCTCTGGGGGAAGGGAAAAGTCTGCGGGAGTATGCTTTTGAAAAGCATGTCATCCCTGTTTCACCAAACAGTTTCTATGCTTATCTGCATACGATTCTTTTGGGGTTAAGGGGCTTAAAGGTAGAAGAGAGTGCGCGGGAGATAATGAAGCAGTTAACTGGGCTCAATAACCAATTGGCTAAGTTCCAAGAAGAATTTCGCAAATTGGGAAAACATATTGAGCAGGCTCAAGGAAGTTTTGAAACAGCCCAGAAACATTTGGACAAGTTTAGCGATAAATTAATAATCATGGAAGCTCCTTCCCTCCCCTCTATCTCCGCAGCTTCCGAAAAAAATTCATAAATTTATTATTTTTTCGGCGTTCTCTGCGCCTTAGGCGGTGAAAAATCCTTATTAATCTTTTTGCTTATCTTTAGTCGCGTACCACTCCAATTGCCGGAAAATGCCCCGTAAAATAGCTACATCTCGATCGGTGAGTTTGGCCCGCCCAAAAATACGGCGCAAGGTGTGCATGATTCTTTTAGGATTTTGGGGGTCCAAAAATCCGATCTTTAAAAGGAGCTCTTCCAAATGAGCATACATTCTCTCCAGTTTTTGAAATTCAGCTAAGGAGGAAGTTATGATATGGGGCGGATAATTTTTTTCTTCTTGCTGAGCAAGGCTAGCCAGAAAAAGTTCGTAGCAAAAAATCATAACAGCCTGAGCTAAGTTTAAGGAACGAAGTTTGGTATGGGTCGGGATCCAAACCAAAGCATGACAGGGGGCTAGCTCTTCGTTAGTTAGTCCGCGATCTTCAGGCCCAAAAAGGATGGCCACAGGGATAGAACGAGCGTGATTCAGTATTTCCGGACAGATATCGCGGGGAGTAACAAAAGGGCCCCGATTTCGTCCAGCCCGGGCTGAGGTTCCGGCAATCCAGCGGAACCCTTTCAGGGCTTTGTCCAAAGATGGATAAATTTCAGCTCGCTCCAAAATATCTTTGGCGGCCAGGGCCATCATGCGGGCATCAGGAGCAAGATGATTTTGGGCCGGTGAAACCAGAATCAAGCGCGAAAGTCCCATATTCTTCATGGCCCGGCAAACCGACCCTATATTACCAGCATATTGGGGACGAACTAAGACAATGGCAATATTGCTTAAAGGGTTTTCTTCCATGTTTAATTTGGGGAGGCTCCCCAAGGCCCTCGCTAAAATTCTAAAGATTAATGCTATCAGAGAAGATAAGTCAAATTCAAGTAAACGCTTCTTCTCAAGAATTCTAAAAAACTGATCGACGGTCCATCCAACACCCAGACCTTTGATCACTTTTAAATTTTGATCTAAGCTGGGATCGATAA
>JBNAWB010000112.1:0-11573 GCA_049699975.1 Thermodesulfobacteriota bacterium | reverse complement strand
AGGACATGCCCTCTATTACCTCTCCATGGCTTCTGTTTATGATGCCTGGATCGATAAAATAACGCATCTGCGGGAAGAGATGCGGGAATATGATCAGGTAGTAGCTATTGTCAAGCGCCAAAAAGAAGTAGAAGAGGATAAGATCTTAAATGAGCTCTTGTGGATTAAAGATCGCATCAACAAATCCTCGAGTATCTTGACGGATAAACAAAAAACAGCTTTTTTCTTCGTCCTTGTCCCGGAGGAGATTATTATTCGTGATACCCAAAAAGCTGCTCAGTTATTTGCCAAGTTCGATGTCCCTTTGAGCGGATACATTATTAATCGCGTAATTCCGCCGGAACTGAAAAACCAAGAGATTCCTGAGTATTTAAGAAATCGGATAGTGATGCAGGAGAAGTACCTGCAGTTAATTCAGCAGACTTTCGGCAATGAGATTCTGGCTTCTGTTCCGGAAATGGAAAGAGACGTCACGGGATTACCCATGATCGAAAAAATGGCCCAAGCCATGTTTGGCAATGGAGGGAAACAATGAGCAGCATAACGATAAGCATGACTGATTATGTGAAGAACCATCCCCGGATAAAATATATTTTTTTTGGGGGCAAAGGCGGTGTGGGCAAGACCGTAATGGCCGGAGCAGCTGCTTTATGGTTTGCCCGACAAGGAAAGAAAACCCTTTTGGCTTCCACCAATCCGGTCCATAGCTTGAGTAACCTTTTAAACCAAGATGTCTTCGGGAAACCTGTACTGATCTGTGACGAAAAAAACTGTTATGCTTTTGAAATCGATACCAGAGAATCTATTGAGCGGTCTAAGAGAGAGATCAGAGAGAAAATAAATTGGTTTTTAAAATTTGCCGATATAACCATTAAGGCAGAAGAGTTTGTGGAATCGGCCACTATGAACCCCGCTTTTGAAGAGTCGGCGATGTTTGAGAACATGCTGGATCTGATGTTTAAAGACGAATATGAGGTTTATGTCTTTGATACAGCGCCGACGGCCAATGCTCGCCGCCTTTTGGGTATGTCCAAAGTTTATTCCCTCTGGGTAGAGAAGATGATGAAGAGCCGGGAAGAAGCCAGAGCTCTCCGGAAAGCCCTTTCCTTCTCCAAGAAAGAAGAAAAAGATCCACTGATGGACTACTTGTTGCAATTTAAAGAGCGGATGGCTCATGCGCGGGTACTCTTAACTAATCCTGAGCTAACCGCCTTTTTCTTTGTTACCCTTCCAGAAAGCTTGCCTATCGCCGTAATTACCCGCTTTATCCAGTGGTTCCATGATTTTGGCATCCCGGTGGGCGGAGTGATTGTTAATGGCTTAATCGATAAAGAAACGGTTAAGGATGACTCGCCAGAATTCGTGCGTAACCGGGTAAAGATGCAGGAAGAACATATGCAAGAAATTTGGCAAAAATTTGGCGATGGCGTTCGCTCAATAATCCCTCTCTTTGAAACGGAAATTCAAGGACCAGCAATGCTGCGTCGCTTGGCTGATCGTTTATTTAGCTGAGAGATAAAAATAAGCTATATGCAAAAGTGGGGCTTAGGCCCCACTTTTTTTAAGAATCCTTTAACCATTATCTACCTCTTAAAGAATTGTATAGGCGGGGCGAGAGCGGCTAATTGATAAAAGTTTGCTCCGCGTTATTAATGAAAGCGGATTTTATTTAATAATCCATTTTATAATTCATAGCGTGGAGTCCGTCTTAGGTGGACGACGCAGGTCAAGGCGACTCCCCGCCTCTCGGGCTGGCCATGAATAAAAGAATATTAGGGCAAGGGGCTCGTCCCTGCTTGTAATAACTGCGGAATTCTTTTTAAAAGAGGAGGTTAAAATTGATGAATCAACCAAAAAAATTTGCCGAAGTACCCGTTGAAAAACTGCGCTGGCGTTGTCCTTTAGATCTATTGCCCTTTAATAATACTGATGAAATTTCCCCTTGTGCAAATATCATCGGGCAGGAAAGGGCTTTGCGGGCTATTCGACTTGGCCTGGAGATGGATAGTTTAGGATACAATATTTTCGTGGTCGGCCTCGTAGGCACTGGCCGCAATACAACCATTAAATGCCTCTTAGAAGAAATTGATAAAAGCGGCAGAATTCCTGATGATATCTGCTATGTAAATAATTTTAAAGATCCTGATCAGCCGAGGTGTTTTTGTTTACCAGCCGGACAAGGGAAATTATTTAAGAAGGACATGGAAACTTTGATTGAATCTTTGAAGAAAAATATTCCCTTAATTTTTGAAGGGGAGGAATATCAGAGGCAAAAAAGGGAGCTGATAGAAAGACATCGGGAGCGAGAAAAGAATATCGTAAAAGATTTTGAAAACAGGGCTAAGAAAGAAGGTTTTACGGTGGCCCAAGTGCAGGTGGGCCCATTTACTAGGCCAGATGTGGTACCCGTGGTGGCGGGTAATGCCGTCCCTTTGGACCAATTAGAAAGCTTGGTAGATCAGGGCCAGTTTCCCAAAGAGAGTTTTGAATTATTAAAAGGGAAATATAGTCAATTGAGTGCCGAGTTAGAGCAAGTTTTAAAAGAAACGCGCAAATTAGAAAAAGTAATTCAAGAAGAGCTGGCTACATTAGATAAGCTGGCCATCTCGCACTTGGTCCGGGCGGCAATAGATGATTTAAAGGAAAAATATCCTCAGCCCAAGATTAAAAACTATTTAGATGAAGTTCAGGAGGCCGTCTTAGAAAATCCCACCCGCTTTTTGCCCAAGACCGAAGCGCCGCAAATTCCTATTCCAGGTTTAACGGCTCCGCCGGCCCCAGATCCATTTACCGAATTTCAAGTCAATGTTTTAGTAGATAACTCTGAGACCAAAGGCGCGCCCGTTATTATTGAAACCTCACCAACTTATCGTAATCTATTCGGTACCATCGAAAGAAACATTGACCGCTTAGGCGGTTTGTGGCGCACAGATTTTACTAAAATCAAGAGTGGTTCTTTCTTACGGGCCAACGGTGGATATTTAGTGTTAAATGCCTTGGATGTTTTTATTGAGCCAGGAGTTTGGGTAGCTTTAAAAAGAACCCTGCGTAATCGCACCTTAGAGATGCAATCCTTTGATCCATTTTATCTTTTCGCTAGTTCAGCGCTCAAACCAGAGCCAATAGAAGTAAAAGTCAAAGTGGTCATGATCGGCGATGCCTATCTTTATCATACTCTTTATGCCGTAGATGAAGATTTTAAGAAGATCTTTAAAATAAAAGCAGAATTTGACACGGTAATGGATAAGAAAGAAGAAGCACTACTCCAATATGCTACTTTTATCCGCAAGATCTGCCATGATGAAAAACTTCTTCCTTTTGATCGCAGCGGGGTAGGGGCAGTGATCGAATATGGAGTAAGGTTAGCGGGGCGCCAGAAGAAGCTTTCCACCGAATTCCACCGCGTGACAGATATTTTAAGGGAGGCCAGTTATTGGGCTCAAAAAGAAGGCAGTGCCCAGGTTACGGAAAAACATGTTGATCAAGCAATAAACGAAAAGGTTTATCGCTTGAAGCTGATCGAAGATAAAATTCAAGAAATGATCGATGATGGCCTAATCTTGATTGATGCTGAGGGGGCTAAAGTAGGACAAGTAAACGGGCTTTCGGTCTATGATACAGGCGAATATTCTTTCGGAAGGCCATCGCGGATTACAGCCAAAACATCCATGGGTAAAGCAGGGATTATCAATATCGAACGGGAAGCAGATTTGTCGGGGAGAACTCATAATAAAGGAGTGCTCATTTTAGCAGGATATTTGCGAGGCAAATATGCTCAAGATAAACCATTAACGCTTACCGCCAGCCTGGCTTTTGAACAATCCTACAGCGGAGTTGATGGCGACAGTGCTTCTTCAACGGAGGTTTACGCTATTCTCTCCAGTTTGGCCAATGTTCCTCTGCGGCAGGACATTGCCGTTACGGGATCAATTAATCAGCATGGAGAAATTCAACCCATTGGCGGAGTAAACCAGAAGATAGAAGGATTTTTTGATGTATGCCTGAGTCGAGGGTTAACCGGCAGCCAAGGAGTGATCATCCCTCATCAGAACATGGATGATTTAATGCTGCGCAAAGATGTGGTGGAAGCAGTGGCCGCGGGTAAATTTCACATTTATCCGATCAAGACTATTGATGAAGGAATAGAAATTTTGACAGGTCTACCTGCTGGGGAGCGGAGAGCAGATGGTACTTACCCCGCAGGCAGCGTAAATTATTTGGTCGATGAAAAATTAAAAGAACTGGCTTTAAAGATAAAGGTGTTTGAAACAGAAACTGAAAAAAAATAGAGTCAAGGAGATAAGAAATTGAGCGAAGATATAAAAGAAAAGACCCAAAAGACAGCCGAATTGTATTTTAAAAACACTTCTGGCGAACGTCCTTATGATTTGTGGCGGTCATTTGACAAAGAGCTGGCTAAAGATATTTCAATGTTCTATACCGGAAAATTATATGCCCGAGAAAAGATTCCTCATCAGGTCCGCCAATTAGTTACCATAGCTGCCCTAACTGTTTTGGAAAGAAGCGAGGAGTTAAAATTACACTTACATGCTGCTTTAAATGTGGGCTGCCGGCCCCAAGAAATCTCCGAGGTTATTTTCCAAATGACTACCTATGGGGGCGTACCGGTAGTGAATTCAGCTTTGAAAGTTTTCCGAAGCGTTTTGCAAGAGCGTGGCCTCTGGCCCCTTAAATCAGGGGAGTAAGGGAATAACGGTTATAAAAGTAATGAAGTAGGTTTATTAACCAATTCGCCAAATTATTTTTTAATCTCTTGGCACACTTCATCTAAGGTCTGCTTGAGAATGTTAACTATCTGGTCTATTTCCTGTTCGGAGATTATAAAAGGTGGAGCCAGAAGAAGATGGTCTCCTTTTAGGCCATCTGCCCCGCCTCCTCCTGGATAAGTAATCAACCCCTTTGCAAAAGCCTTATTGGCGATTAAGGCATTTAATTTCATCTGCCGCGGGAAAGGATCTTTATTTTTTTTGTCTTTTACAAATTCAATTCCGGCGAAGAGTCCGCGGCCGCGAACATCGCCCACCAGTTCATGGGCAAGCAAGGTAGATAAGGCTCTTAGAAAATATTCACCCATGCTTGCTGATCGAGAAATGAGGTCATGCTGGAGGAGATAGTCTATGACTGCGCCGGCTATCGCACAGGAAAGAGGGTTTTGACTATAGGTGTGACCATGCACAAATGCTCCAGAACCTTCTTTTATAGTGCGGTGGATTTCTTCTTTAACAATTACGGCAGCGATAGGCGTATAGCCACTACTCAAACCTTTGCCGACTACAATCATATCCGGAGTAACTTGCCAATGATCTATCCCAAAATTCTTTCCTGTTCGACCTATTCCCGTCATCACTTCGTCAGCAATGAAGAGAACATCATAGCGGTCGCAGATTTCCCTAATTTTTTGAAAATATCCCGCGGGAGGAACAAGAGCTCCGGCCGTAGCGCCCACCATTGGCTCGGCAATAAAAGCAGAAATTGACTCTGGCCCCTCATAAAGAATGGTTCGTTCCAAGTCTTGAGCACATTCTAAAGCGCAACTTTCTGGACTAAGACCGAAAGGGCAGCGGTAACAATAGGCCGGTTGAATGTGGGGAGTGTGCTGGATAAGGGGAAGATAATAGCTTCTTCGGCCAGTATGCCCCGAAAGAGCCAAAGCGCCAAGGGTATTCCCATGGTAACTCGTCCAGCGCGAGATTACTTTATATTTTTGTGCTTTGCCGCGCTCTACTTGATATTGGCGGGCCAATTTTATGGCTGTTTCTACGGCTTCCGATCCTCCAGAAAGAAAATATACGCGCGAAAGTGCCGGCGGAGCTAAACGCACTAATTTTTCTGCCAAATCTATGGCGGCCTGGCTGGTGAATTGCGAACTATGGACAAAAGAGACTTTTTCAGCCTGTTTGACCATGGCATCCGTTATTTCTTTTACTCCGTGGCCAATGCCCACTACGGCGGCTCCGCCAGAGCCATCGATGTATTTTTTACCTTCGCGATCAATGAGGTAAATTCCTTCTCCTCGATCAACGACTGGATAATCCTTTTTTAAGTTGCGGTGAAAAACATGATCGTTGGGCTTCTTCATGTAGCGCCACCTCTCTTTCCCTCGTATTGTCAAAAATCATTCACCCTCTCCCTTGAGATTGTGTCCCAACGCCTTTTTCGTCATGGCGAGCGACCCCGCACTTGATGCGGGGGAGCGTGGCCATCTCTTTAATTTCAATGCGTTACGAGATCGCCACGGTCGCTATGCTTCCTCGCGATGACCTTACGACATAGTATCTCGAAGAGGGGAGGGTTTTTTGGTTCCATCTGGGCCAGATCTGTTTTTTATAGAACTATATCTTTTTCTACTCAATTGATAGGTCCAAAGTCATCGACTATATAAATCACCTTTTTCCCACGCTTGATTTAATGAGCAAAATGCTCCTTTCTTAGCCCGCATCAAGTCAAATTATAGCCCAATATTTAAAGGAGCGGAATGCAAAATTATTAATGAATTAGTTAGGAATTTTAAAAGTGACTTACGGTCCGGATTTAGAAATATTGCAAAGTGCAGGCAAAAATTTTATACTCAGCAAAAATTCAAAAAATGGAGGGCTTGATGAATAAACCCGCTATTGGCTTTATAGGTTTAGGAACCATGGGCAAGTGGATGGCTTTAAATGTAATAAAAGCCGGTTTTCCGCTTCATTTTTATGCCCGCCGCAAAGAGGTGATCGCCGAAATGACCGCTCAGGGAGGAAAAGCATGCCCAACGATTAAAGAGTTAGCTAAATCAGTTGACTGGGTAATCTTTTGCTTGCCCGATACCTACGCGGTAGAAGAGGTATTATTCGGCCAAGAAGGGATGGCCGAGGTTCTCAAAGCTGGCCAGATGGTAATCGATTGCGGAACTATCCATCCTCTAAAGACCAGAGAATTTGCCGAAAAGCTAAAGGAAAAAGGCGTCAACTTTTTAGATGCTCCTGTTTCTGGAATGGAGGCTCGGGCTAAAGCCGGGACGCTTACAATAATGGTGGGCGGAGAGGAAACAGCTTTTCAAAAAATAAGACCTGTCTTGGAGGCCATGGGTAATATTATTATTTATGCTGGTCCATCGGGGAATGGGCAGATGATGAAGTTGATAAACCAAATTATGTTCAATATTCATTGCGCCGCTATAGCGGAGCTCCTGCCTCTGGCCGTAAAGATGAACTTGGATCCCGAACAGACTATTACGGTAGCGCGCACGGGCACAGGGCAGTGTTTTGCCTTAGAAAATTTTGGTCCCTTGATCTTAAAGAGAGATTTCGGTCCAGGCTATCCTTTAGCTGATGCTTATAAGGACATGGTTCATGTAGCAGAAATAAGCAGTCTTAACCGCATTCCTCTGCCGGTGACGGCGGCAGCCACGATGACTTACCAAATGGCTTTGGAGCAAGGTTTGGGCAGAGAGAATAAAGGAGCCATGATTAAAGTATGGGAAAAACTTTTGGGAGTGGAAGTTAGAGGGAAGAATATTTAGGAAATAGATAATCATGGATAATTATTGGAGGCGCAGATAAACGCAGATTAATGCAAATTAGCGGAAATTAAGGCAACATAAATTTCAATTGAAGGTTTTCAATCTGCGACTATCTGCGCCAATCTGCATCCTATTCAAAAACAAAAGCTACTTTTCCATGCTGGGCTTCCATAGCCACCTGGAAAGCCTCGGCAAATTTTTCAGGCGGCAATCTGTGGGTAATAACTTTCTCCAGGTCCACTTTACCTGATTGGATTAGGTCAATTACTTGATACCAGGTGCCATACATTTCTCGGCCAGTTATGCCGAAGATTTTGGCTTCTTTGTACATGATATTTGTCGGGACTTCTAATTGGATGGGTTTCGCAGCTACGCCGATAATAACAAATGTTCCCCCTTTTCTCAAAATTCGTAATCCCTGGTCATAAGCCTTCTGTTGCCCAGAAATCTCTAAGACCATGTCTACACCTAAGCCATTTGTTTCCTCTAAGATAATTTTTTCTACGGGGTCTTTTTCGGCATGGAAGGTTTTCGTCGCCCCAAATGATTTAGCCATCTGTAAGCGATTTTCGCTAATGTCCACAGCATATATGCGGGAAGCGCCATAAGCGACAGCCGCTTGGATAGCAAAAAGCCCAATCGGCCCACAGCCAAAAATGGTCAGTTTTTTTCCGGAAACAATTCCTTGGGAAAGGCCATGAACCGCAACTCCACAAGGCTCCATCATAGTGGCTACGGCAGTCGGGATCTCTTTGGGGATTTTTACGGCACATGGTTCAGGAAGAACAGCATACTCCGCAAATATTCCTTGACTATGCACCCCATAAACTTTCATGAATTGACAAATATGCCGCTGGCCGGTAAGGCATAGATAGCAGTTGTCGCAAGGAATATGCGTCTCTCCGGCTACATGATCTCCGGGCTTTAAATTGGAAACATCCTTGCCCGCTTCTACTATTTCGCCAGCAAATTCATGCCCTAAGATATGCGGCAAAGAGGGCACTACTGCTTGCGCCCATTCGGTCCAGTTGTAAATATGGACGTCTGATCCGCAGATAGCGCCCATCTTCACTTTAATTAAAACTTCTTTTGGCCCTGGTTTGGGTAAGGGAATCTCTTTTAATACCGCCCCTTTACCAGTTTTTTCTTTTAGAATAGCTTTCATTATTAATTCTCCTTTTCTTTCCAAATTTTGATTCTATTATAATCCTTAAGTTGTTATTGGCCTATTTCTTAATCATTCTGTCATTATTTCTTTTTTTATTAAAGCGCTTTTTATCTAAAGAGACTGAGTCGCCATTTCCATTTTGTCCTGGCGAGCGCCCCTGAACTTAATGCGGGGGAGCGGGGCCATCTCTTTAATTTCAATGTGTTACGAGATCGCCACGGTCGCTACGCTCCCTCGCGATGACATTACGACGCAGCCTCTAAAGAGGGCAGGGGTGGTTACCCCCTCTTTCTTCCCATATTTCAAAGGGAAGTGCGAAGGGATTAATTTCTCCTCTTTAACATTTTTTCTGCAAGCAGTCAAATTAGGTAATTTTCAAAATTTCTTGCAATATTTTTCTTTCTTTTCTAAAATGACGACGAATTAAAGAGTCATAAAGGGGGGAGACGATGGCTGAACGAGTAGGCATTGTGGGTGTATATCAAACCAAATATGAGCCGCGCAAAATTTTCGATAGTTATCCCGAAATGGTATTTGAAGCCTGCAGTAAAGTCTTAGAAGAGAATGGTCTTACTATTAACGATATGGATCAAATTATTACTAATTCCCAAGATTTTTGGGATGGACGGACTATCTCCAACCGCACAGTTAGCGAAGCATGTGGCTCAGTGCTCCGGGCGGAGTCAAAAGTGGCTATGGATGGAATTTTCGCCGTATTCTATGCTGCTTTGCGCATCCTGTCGGGATGTTATGATTCCTGCCTCCTTGTTTCGCACTGCAAAATGTCCGAAGGGGAACCGCATATAATAAATAACGCTATGTTCGACCCGCTTTACCAAAGAATCTTGGGATTTGACGAAGTATCTACTTGCGCTATGCAGGCTCGAAGATATATGCATAAATATGGGATTACCGAAGAACAGTGCGCCCAAGTTGTAGTGAAAAACTTAGATAATGGGCGAAAAAATCCCCAAGTGCATCGTGGAGGAAAAATCACGGTCGCCGATGTTCTAAAGTCTAAAGTTCTGGCTGATCCCCTCAAAGAGCTTGATGCCTACCCCATAACCGATGGCGCTTGCGCCATGATTTTAGCCAATGAGGACAAGGCTCGTAAGTGGTCATCCACTCCCGTTTGGATTAGCGGCATGGCCAGCCGCTTAGATGCTTTTTATTTAGGTGATAGGGATTTAGCAGAAGCTGCTTCTCTGCGGTTGGCAGCCCAAAAAGCTTACAGCATGGCGGGCATTAAAAATCCGCGAAAAGAAATTGATGTGGTAGAGCTTTCCGAATTTTATTCTTATCAAGAATTACTCTGGTTAGAAGAGATGGGCTTTTGGGCCCGGGGTGAGTCCGGAAAAATGATGGAGAAAGGAATTACCCAAATGGAGGGAGAACTTCCTGTTAACCCATCCGGCGGAATCCTTTCTGGAAATCCAGTTACCGTTGCCGGCGCAATACGTGTGGCCGAAGCAGCTTTACAGCTCATGGGTAAGGCAGGAGAACATCAGGTACCAGGAGCTCGGCGAGCTTTAGCGCAGGGCCATTGCGGCCCCTGCGGACAGGCCCAGTGTGTGCTTATTTTAGAGAAAGGAGTTTAGGGATATGGCCCGCAGATCAAAAAGGAATGTAGCTATTGTAGCTACGGGGCAAACTGATCATAAGTCGCGGCGGCCTGAGGTAAATATTGTGGAAATGATAAATGAGGCCGTGCGGCGTTGCTTAGACGATGCCCAAATGACTATGGAAGAAATAGACGCCGTAATCATCGGCAATATGGAACATTTCGAAGGAATTTTTTTCACGGAGATGTGGACTGTTGATGGTGCAGGTTCATTTTTAAAACATAGCATGAAAATAACCACTGGCGGCACAACAGGAAGCTCTTTAGCCTTAGCGGGGTATTATCATGTGGCTTCAGGTTTGTTTGATACGGTGATGACTATTGGGTGGGAGAAACAGTCCGAAGGAGAAACTACGGCAGGCTTAATTTTTCAAGCAGATCCTCTTTGGGAGCGAGCCACTATGTCGGGCGCTATTGGCTCCTTCGCTGCTTCGGCCACGGCTTATATGCATAAATATGGCATAACGGAAGAACAGGCGGCCAAAGTTGCGGTAAAGAATCGAAAGAATGCTTTTAATAACCCTCACGCCCATTTAAAGATGGAGCTTACCGTGGAACAAGTTTTAAATTCAAAGATGTTGGCTTATCCGATCAAGATGCTGGATATGTGTCCCACTTCAGATGGGGCGTGTGCCATGATTTTTGCTTCTGAAGAGAAAGCCCAAAAAATATGCCCGAAACCCGCATGGGTAGTTGCGGGAGTAACCCGTCATGATCAACCATTTGGTGGAGATTTAGAGATGGTCATGAATTTGCGTACCCTACGTTCGGCAACAGAAGAAGCTTACAAGATGGCAGGTATCAAGGATCCATTGCGAGACCTGGATGTGGCCGAACTGTATGAGCCATGCACTTTTGCGGAACTTTCCTGGTATGAAGCAGCAGGCTTCTGCGGCCCGGGTGAAGGCGGAAAACTCATTGATTCAGGGGCAACCTATATGGATGGAGAGCTACCCGTAAATCCTTCCGGAGGAGTTCTTTCTACTAATTGTATCGGGGCTACCGCAATGATTCGCGTAGCAGAAGCAGCTATTCAGGTCATGGGGAAAGGTGGAAAAAGGCAAGTACCCAAAGTTAAAAAGGCATTAGCCACTGGATTTGGCGGGAGCTGGTGGTCTGATGTAATGATTCTCTCGGATACTCCTTAAGGAGGCCTAAGCATGGAAAGGAAGACTGAAGAATTATTGGTTGCTGAATTCAATGCCCAATTCACGTATAACTACTCAGCCGGGCGGTATGCCAGTTATTTTTTTAAACAGCTT
>JBNAWB010000111.1:7772-11757 GCA_049699975.1 Thermodesulfobacteriota bacterium | reverse complement strand
CTCATTCACCTCCTCGCCTCCTCGTTAAAAGTTTTTATGATTATTCCTTTTAAAAAATTACTATTTTGGAAAAGTGAAGGTGGGCAAGGAAAATAAAATTATTGACATATATACCACTTTGTGGTATATATTAAAAAAATACCTTTCCTAGCCGGGAGGAGGAGATGAGTTACATATTGGGTTTAAAATGTCGAGAATGCGGACGTCGTTATGGCCAGGAGCCCTTACACGTCTGCGAGTTTTGTTTTGGACCCTTAGAAGTGGATTATGATTATCAAGGAATTAAAAAGGTTCTCACTCGAAAGATGATCGAACAACGTCCTTTTACGATGTGGCGATACAGAGAACTCTTGCCCCTGGATGAAGAGCCCCAGATTGGTTTAAAGGTAGGGGGAACTCCTTTGTTAAAAGCTGACCGTTTAGCCCGGGTACTGGGTGTTGCTGAGCTATATATTAAAAATGATGCTGTTAATTTTCCCACTCTTTCCTTTAAAGATAGAGTGGTCTCGGTAGCTCTCTCCAAAGCCAAAGAGTTTGGGTTCGAAGTAGTAGCTTGTGCTTCCACTGGGAATTTAGCTAATTCCGTGGCTGCCTTAGCCGCCACTAATGGTCTGAAAAGTTACGTCTTCATCCCGGCTGATTTGGAACAAGGAAAAGTCTTGGGCACGTTGATTTATGGAACTAACCTGATTGGCATTAAAGGGAGTTACGACGAAGTCAATAGGTTATGCAGTGAAATAGCGGGCAAATATGGCTGGGCCTTCGTAAATATAAATATCCGCCCCTATTACTCCGAGGGGTCCAAGACCTTTGGTTTTGAAATTGCTGAGCAGTTGGGATGGCAATTGCCGCAGCATATCGTCGTGCCTATGGCCGGAGGTTCTTTGATCACCAAGATCGGAAAAGCTTTCCAAGAATTGCAGCACCTTGGTTTGGTGGAAAAGTCAACTTGCCGCATCTATGGTGCGCAAGCTGCTGGCTGTGCTCCCATTGTTACGGCCTTTAAAGAAAAGGCCGAATTAATTAAGCCGGTGCGCCCCCATACTATTGCGAAATCTTTATCCATAGGAAATCCAGCTGATGGTTATTATGCTTTAAAGACTATTCGGGAAAGTGGCGGAGCGGCAGAAGAGGTTAGTGATGAAGAAATTATCGAAGCCATGAAATTGTTGGCCGAAACTGAAGGCATCTTTACCGAAACCGCTGGCGGGGTTACTTTGGGAGTTACTAAAAAACTTATTGCCCAAGGAATAATTCCCAAAAACGAAAGGATCGTGGTCTCCATTACGGGTAATGGTCTAAAAACTCAAGAAGCTCTCCAGGGAAAAGTAGCATTTACTAAGATCATTAATGCTAAATTACCAGAATTTGAGGCTTTGGTGAAAGAAAAATAAATCTTCTGGGAATTGGACGTGAGTAAAGAGTTTATTAATAAAAAAGCCATTGCTCTCCTTTCTGGAGGTTTGGATAGTACCTTGGCTATAAAAATCATGCTCCAGCAAGGAATAGAAATAATAGCTGTCAATTTTACCAGTCCCTTTTGTAATTGTACCGCCCGCAAGAATGGTTGTCCTAATCAAGCGCGGAAAGTGGCCGCTGAGCTGGGGGTGCCGATTAAAGTTCTGCCGAAAGGAATGGATTACTTAAAAATAGTGGAAAACCCTAATTTTGGCTATGGCCGAGGAATGAATCCCTGCCTTGATTGTCGTATATATATGCTTAAAAAAGTTAAGGATTTAATGCCCGCCTACCAGGCCTCCTTTGTCATCACGGGTGAAGTATTGGGTCAAAGACCAATGTCTCAACATTGGTCGGCACTCCAATTAATTGAAAGAGAAAGCGGCTTAAAAGGTCTAATTCTTAGACCTCTATCGGCCAAATATCTGCCGCCCACAATTCCTGAACTGGTCGGCATTGTGGATCGAGAAAAACTTTTTGCCCATTGCGGGAGGTCTCGAAAATTTCAAATCAGTTTGGCCCAAGAACTTAAAATCACGGACTATCCTTGTCCTGCAGGAGGGTGTTTACTTACTGACCAAGTGATTGCTCAAAGGCTAAAAGATTTATTCCTTCATTATTCTAATTATACAATGGCCGATTTGCATTTTCTTAAAATAGGAAGACATTTTCGTTTACACCCTCGGCTCAAAATAGTCGTAGGGCGTAATAAGGAAGAGAATGAGCGGCTGCGGAATCTAACTAAGCCAAACTTCCCCTTATATTACCCCAAAAATTTTCGTGGCCCAATGGCCATTGCTTTTGGAGATATAGACCATAACCAGCAAATGATTGGAGAAATATTGGCTTGTTTTAGCAAAGAAGAAAAGAATTCTTACCTTATTGGAGAAAAAATAGGGGAAGAAGAAAGATTCTTCTCTGTGGCTAGGAAATTCCCCCGGGAGAAATTAAACCAATTTAACATAGGAGGGTAATCGCTTAAAGATATGGAAGCAGTCACTGATTTGGAGATTCACAAAGAATTAAATTTAAAGGGAAAGGTTTGCCCTTATACTTTTATCGAGACCATGTTAACCTTGGAAGAAATGAATGCGGAGGAAATATTACGCGTGATCGTTGATTATCCGCCCGCAGCCTGTGATGTTCCGCGCAGTTTAAAGCAAGAAGGTTATGAAATTTTGGAGGTTACCAAAATTAACGAAACTGATTGGGCCATAATTGTTAAGAATACAGGAATTGATAAAATCTAATTGCCGGAGGAGAAAATGTCAATTTTAATCAGAATTCCCACCCCTTTAAGAAAGATTACTGCGGGACAGGAAGAAGTCCCGGGATGGGGAGCGACGGTAGGAGAAGTTCTGGAAAATTTGGTAAAAGATTTTCCAGGTCTGCAAGAACGTCTTTTCGATGCCCAGGGGAATTTAAGAAAGTTTATCAATATATATTTAAACGATCAAGATATTCGTTTTTTAAATAATTTAAATACAAAAGTAGTTGAGGGCAGCATTATTTCCGTAATTCCCGCTATTGCTGGAGGGAGTTACCAAAAGAGAGTAAAGAAAAAATTCTATCTCACTTTTCCCCAACGCCTTATTCAAAAACCCGTGATTTATCAAGTAGGGAAGAAATTCCAAGTAATTACTAATATCCGCCAGGCAAGCGTTTCGGAAGAAATTGGTTTAGTCGCCTTAGAATTAGAGGGGGAAGAGAAGGAAATTGAAAAGGCAACTAAATACATGAAAAAATTAGGTATAAAAGTTGAGTCCATTGAAAAGGATGTAGTAGAATAGAATAATTTTTGGAAAGTTCATCTTAAAAAGAGTCTCCTGAAAATTTGGCCAAAGAAAAAGTCTTCATTAACATTCCTAAGGTTTTTTTAGAAAAAATGATCACCCATGCTTTTCAGGAATATCCACTGGAATGTTGCGGAATATTAGCAGGGAAAAATTGTAAAGTTTGGAAGATTTTTCCTATGAAAAATATGGAGAGAAGCTCTTCTTCATATTTTATGGATCCTGAAGAGCAGTACCAAGTATTTAAAGAAATTGAGCAAGAAGAGCTGGAGTTATTAGCCATTTATCATTCCCATCCCCATAGCCCCGCTTATCCTTCGCCCAAAGATATTGAGTTGGCCTTTTATCCCGAAACATCCATGATTATTATTTCTCTTTTAAATCCGCAAAAACCTTCTATTAAGGCCTTCCAGGTTAAAGAAAGGAAAGTTAAAAAGCAAACCTTAAAATACTTTTAATAGTCAGCAGATTTTTTTCTGTCCTGATCCTTGACTTAAGTCAAAGATTTTTGCCAGCAAATAAATAATATAAAAACCAAAAAATAAAAAGGGAGAAAGCAACCGCAAATGCACAAGGAACCTGTTCTTTCAGAATATGCCTGCAAAGTCTTGGAGAAACGCTACTTGAGAAAAGATGAGTTAGGTAATTTACGAGAAACTCCAGGAGAGATGTTTTGGCGGGTGGCCTGGAATATAGCTCAGGCTGATATAATCTACGATGAGAAACAAGACCCC
>JBNAWB010000111.1:0-7672 GCA_049699975.1 Thermodesulfobacteriota bacterium | reverse complement strand
GTTTCTTTTATGCATATTTTTGATGTGGCCACGGAAACTATCAAACAGGGGGGTACCCGCCGGGGCGCCAATATGGGCATTTTAAGGGTGGACCATCCTGATATATTAGAATTCATCGCCGCTAAAGCGGACCATGGTCGCTTGCGTAATTTTAATTTGTCCGTAGGAATTACAGATGCCTTCATGAAAGCAGTAGCCGCTGAGGAGATGTACGAGCTCATCAATCCGCGCACCGGGGAAACAACAGAGCGCCTGCCGGCTCGTATGGTCTTTGATCTTATAGCCCAATCCGCTTGGAAAAATGGAGAACCGGGAGTTATTTTTCTTGATCGGCTGAATCGAGACAATCCTACTCCTCATTTAGGCCTAATTGAAAGTACCAATCCTTGCGGTGAACAACCTTTGCTCCCTTATGAATCCTGCAACTTGGGTTCCCTAAATCTCGCGCGCTTTGTTTCTAATAAAGAAATAGACTTCCCTCGCTTAAAAGAAATAATCAAATTGGCCGTTCATTTCTTAGACAACGTGATAGACCTGAATCGTTATCCCCTACCTCAAATAGAAGAAGTAACCAAAGGAAATCGTAAAATCGGTTTAGGAGTCATGGGTTTCGCTGATATGTTGGTGCAATTAGAGATTCCTTATGATTCCGATGAAGCAATTTATACTGCCGAAAAGGTAATGAGTTTTATTCAAGGGGAAGCTCAAAAAGCCTCGGAAAATTTGGCCAAAGAACGCGGGCCTTTTCCGAATTTTCCTCATTCTATCTTTGCTCAGCGCCAAGAAAATCCCCGGCGAAATGCGACCCTAACTACTATCGCCCCTACCGGGACTATCTCGATCATCGCCAACTGTTCCAGCGGGATAGAGCCCCTTTATGCTCTGGTTTATGAACGTTTAGCTCTAGAAAAGGAACGGTTTCTTGTGGTCAATCCCTATTTCCAAAATATAAGCCAGCAGGAGGGCTGGTTCAGCGATGAACTATTAAAAAAAATTACCCAAAGAGGAAGTCTACGTTCTCTCGCTCCTGGCGAAGTTCCTGAGAAGTGGCGAAAGGTTTTCGCTACCGCCCAAGATATTGCCCCGGAATGGCATTTGCGCATCCAAGCAGCCTTCCAAAAATATACAGATAACGCTGTTTCCAAAACAGTTAATTTCCCAGCTCACTGTACGGAAGCTGATGTGGCTAAAGTATTGCAAATGGCCTACCAATGGGGATGCAAAGGAGTAACCGTTTATGTCCAAGGAAGTAGGGACGAGCAAGTTTTGCAGGTACCTTCTTCTCTCGCAGAAAGTAGAAAACCACCGCGCCCCCCAAAAGAAAAAAGCAGCTCATATTTTGGGTTTTTGAAACCAAGGCCGCGTCCAGAAATAACGCACGGGCAAACACACAAATTAAAAACCGGCTGCGGCTCTTTGTACGTGACCATTAATAAAGATGAAGAAGGAATCTTTGAAGTCTTTGCCTTGATGGGCAAATCAGGAGGCTGTGCTGCTTGCCAAAATGAGACTACCGGAAGGTTAGTATCCTTAGCGCTCCGCTCGGGAGTCGATGTGGTCTCAATCATGCAGCAATTGCAAGGAATCCGCTGTCCAGTTCCTATCTGGGATAATGGATCTTTGGTACTTTCCTGTTCTGATGCCATTTCCCGAGCTCTCCAAAAATATTTAGAAAATAGCCCCGGATGGTCTAAGGAAGAAAAAAAATTTTATTTCGATGGTCACTTGAAACACTGTCCGGAGTGCGGGAGCACTCTGGAGCCAGAAAGCGGCTGCTTAATCTGCCGCCTTTGTGGATTTTCGCGCTGTACGTAAATTTTTTTATTTTCTTGACTTAAATCAAGGATTATTTCTGCTCGGGGTTTTATCTTGGAGCAAAAAGAGATGAAGATTTTTCTAAGAAACATTTTTAATGATGATGGGGGAAGGTGCAAAATGGAAAATTATCTTAACCGGAGCATCAAAGAAGTAATCAAAGAATACCCCCAGATCGAAAGAATTTTAGCAAATTATGGGATTGAATGTGGAAGCTGCACCATGGGCTTATGTTTAGTAAAAGATGTTTTAGAAATTCATAAATTGCCTCCACCGGATAGCGCTATGCTCAAAGATCGCCTAAGGTGCGTATTTTTCCAGGAAGCAGAAAATATAAATAGCGAAAAAAGGGGTGCTCCTCTTCCCCACCAAGGAATTATCTACACGGCGCCTATAAAAAAATTAGTGGCTGAACATCTCTGGATTAAAAGATGGCTAACCCTTATTCCAGATTTAATTGCCTACTTATCTTTAAATCCCGAAGAAAAGAGAAATCTGATTATAAAAGGAGTTGATTTTATACGCTCCTATGCTGATAAGTTTCATCACGCAAAAGAAGAAGATATTCTTTTTAAATATTTTCCCGAAGACTTGGATATTTTAAGAGTCATGAAAGAAGAACACAAAATGGCCCGCTCTCTGGTCCAAAACATTTTGACAAATTTGGAACAAGGGAATGATCTGGAATTAATAGAAAACCTGCTCTCCTACCAAGAGCTCCTCCAGCAGCATATAAAGAAAGAAGATGAAGTTTTATTCCCTTGGTTGGAAAAACAACTTGCTCCCGAGCAGATAAATGAGCTGGGGTCTAAATTTCAGAATATAGAATTGGAGATGAATTTTGATCCTCGGCATTATGAAAAATTTATTGAGGAGTGGGCAGAAAAAACAAAAATCAATCATAAATGAGGAGGGTGATTATGTCGCTTAGCAAGCTTAAATGGGGAGCTATTTTTAGTTTTATAATTGCCATGGCCATTCTTCTCTTGGGAGGATATGCGGCCCAAAGGCAATTGCCACCTTACCCCGGCAAAATTTTTTCACCAGAAGGGAAAATGCTCTTTACCAAAGAAGATATTTTAGCTGGTCAAGATGTTTATCAGCGTTATGGGTTGATGGATCATGGCAGCGTCTGGGGGCATGGTTCTCAAAGGGGGCCTGAATTTTCAGCTACAACTCTGCATTTAATAGGAGAGACCATCAGAAATTTTTTCGCTCTCCAGGAGTATGGCCAGCCTTATGGGCAAATTAATTCCTTACAAAAGGAACTGATAGATGTAAAGGTAAGGAAAGAAATAAAGACTAATCGTTATGACCCCGGGAGTGATACGCTCACTTTAAGCCCACCTCAAATTAAAGCCTTAGAAAATGTGCACCAATTTTGGGAAAAAACTTTTAAAGAGGGTGATAAGCGGTATGGCTTTCTGCCGCAAACTGTGCCCAATGCTGAAGAAAGAAAACAAATTTCGCGCTTCTTTTTTTGGACGGCTTGGGTAGCCTCAACTCCGCGTCCTGGAGAAGACGTTACTTATACGAACAATTGGCCCCCGGATCAAAGCCTAGGAAATGTAGCCACCCCAAACATATATTTCTGGTCCTTAGCCGGAGTTTTTGCTCTCTTAGTAGTTTTAGGTTTGTTTATTTTCTTAGTCCACCATTACCGTCTCTGGTATGGAGAGGTAGGAGGAGTATCTTTAGCAGAAAAATTAATTAATTTGCCCCTAACTTCCAGTCAATTGCGGGCGGCCAAATATTTTTTAGTAGTGGCCCTTCTTTTTTTATTGCAGACGAGCTTGGGCGGACTTTTAGCACACTATACTGTACGGCCAGCAACATTCTGGCTGCAGGCTATCGCTGATTTTATCCCCTATAGCTGGGCGAAGAGCTGGCATTTACAATTAGCTATCTTTTGGATTGCCACTACTTGGGTTGCTTCTGCTATTTATCTGGGCCCCATAATTGGCGGCCGAGAACCGCGAGGGCAAGGCTTATTAGTGCAGGTTCTATTTGCGGCCATTATCATGGTAGCCTTGGGGAGCCTTTTGGGTACGGCCGCCGGAATAAAAGGGTTAGTGGGCGACTGGTGGTTTTGGCTTGGCCATCAGGGATGGGAGTATTTAGAATTGGGACGTCTCTGGCAAATTTTGCTCTTTATCGGCCTGATCGCCTGGTTATTGATTGTTTATCGCGCCATTGCTCCCCACCTGCAGATGGGCCATCGCGATGAGTTTACTTCTCTTATTTGGTTTTATACGCTAAGCGCTATTTTAGTCGTGGCCTTTTTTGGTTTCGGGTTGCTCTATGGCCGGGGAACACATTTGACTTTAGCTGACTATTGGAGATGGTTCGTAGTGCATATTTGGGTGGAGAGCATTTTTGAGTTTTTTGGAGTAGGAGTTATTTCTCTGCTCTTAGTGGCTATGGGTTTAGCAACCGCCCGCGCCGCATTGACCGTTGCCTATTTTACAGCCATCTTAGTGTTTCTATCCGGGATTGTCGGCACGGCCCATCATTATTTCTGGTATGGGGGACCAACTTTCTGGATCGGATGGGGATCAGTTTTTTCTTCCATGGAGCCTGTGCCGCTTTTGGGTTTAGTAGTGCGCGGTCTCATGGAATATAAATCTATTAAACAAGCGGGGAAAGATTTTTCATACCGTTGGCCTCTTTATTTTTTGGTAGCCGCTTCTTTTTGGAATTTTTTGGGGGCAGGAGTCTTTGGGTTTTTAATAAACTTGCCCATTGTCAATTATTATGAACACGGTACGTATTTAACTATGAACCATGGGCACACGGCTCTTTTTGGGACCTACGGGATGCTTTCCATAGCTTTACTCCTCTTTTCTTGGCGCGGTTTGGTAAATAAAGATTACTGGCAAGATAAATGGTTAAAGATTTCCTTCTGGGGCTTGAACGGAGGCTTATTCTTAATGGCTATAGGCACATTATTACCCGTGGGAGCCATGCAGGCTTGGACTTCCTTTAAAGAAGGGCTTTGGGTGGCCAGAGATCCTTCTTTCTTTGAAAGACCAGTGGTGTACGTGTTAGGAAATTTGCGGGTGATCCCTGACTTAATCATCATTTTGGGCGGCGTCTTGCCTCTGCTCTATTTTTTACTCAAAACTTTTAGGCATCTTAAGCAAGCCACCATAAAGGATGGAGAATCAGTTTGGGAGAAATTAGGAATCGAGCTTTAAGAAATTGTTTATTCTTTGAGGGAACGAACAGGAGCGGGCTTTATGAATGTTCTGGAAAAATTAATAAATGAACACCATTTTATACAAAAATTTCTGGATAGGCTCCAAGAAGCGCAGATAAAGATGGAAGCCGGAGGAAAACCATCGCCCGAATTTTTCTCTAAAGTTTTAGAATGCGCCCGGTCCTTTACCGATAAGTATCACCATTTCAAAGAAGAGCATTTGCTTTTTAGCCTCTTAGCGATGAAGAAAAAGGGAGAATTAGATGCCCAGATTGAAACCTTACGGTATACCCACGAGCAAGGGAGAAATTTAATAAGCCAAATAGCTCAGGCTCTGCCGGGCTATAGCCAAGGCCAGGAAGCGGCGGGAATCATTATTTTAGAGAATCTTGCTGCTTATATTTCCTTGTTAAAAAAGCACATGCACCAAGAAGATCATGTTTTTTTCCTCATGGTGGCCAAAGAAGTAACCCCAGCAGAGCAGCAAGAATTGTCCGCGGCCTTCCAAAGAGAAGAAGCAAAGGTGGGCGAAAAATTCTTAGCCAAAATGGCTGATACATTGATAGAGATGGAATCTTTATTGGCCTAAAAACTAAAAAGGAGGTAACTAAAAATGGCTACTATTGATCCTATTGCCGAATTTAGGGCAGAGCACCGGCAAGTGCGCGACGGATTAATTGATTTAACTAACGCCCTACAGACCAAGAATGTACAACGGGCCAGAGAAATCTTGTGGCAGATTGACAAATTAGTGGGCCCTCATTTTCGCTTTGAAGAAGAGGCTCTATATCCTGCTTTGAGAGTTTTCTTGGGTGAATACGTAGATGATCTTGTAAAAGAACATGATGGGGTAATTGCCACGGCGCGCGCTGCGGCGGCGCTGTTGCAAAAATCTGAATTAAGCGATGCCGAAGCAAAAGAAGCAGCCCAAAAAGCCCGCGCTTTATTGGTCCATGTATCTAATTGTGATGGCTTGGCCATTTTAGCCGAGCGGCTGTCTGCGGCCGAGTTGGCCCAGTTGGGGGAGAAGTTAGCGGCCGCCCGCCAAGCAGGCGTTTCTTTACTTAAGTGGGCTGAATCTATTCGTCAGCAATCCCCTGCGATAAAAGGAGTTTCATGACCGAGAAATTAAGCGGCCTGGCTATTATATTTCACAGTGAATCTTTTGACCGGATCCAGCATGGCTTGCATATCGCCCAGGCAGCTTTGGCTTTAGGAAGAGAGGTGCGTCTTTTTTTTACTTATGGGTCTCTTTATTACCTCAAAAAAAATAGTTTCCCCCTTCTCTCTTTAGAAAAGGAAACGTCCATTTATGCAAAGAATCTTAAAGAAAAGAGAGATCAAAATTTGCAAGAGGAGCTAAATGAACTTCTGCGGCAAACAAATGAATTAGGAGCAAAGTTTTATGTCTGCAGCAATTCCATGAGCCTGCTCAATATAGCCAGGAATGAGCTAAGCGAGGTAGTGGACCGGAGTATGGGGTTGATTGCTTTTTTGACAGCAACGGCTGCCGATCAGATTTTATTTATATGAGCGAGGTAAAAGCCTAAAGATGAACCCATTTCCTACTCAAGAGGGGATAACATCTGCTTTCGCTAAGTGAGCACCTTCTCGGTAAAAAAAGCTCAAGGGGCTTTAGAAAAAGCTCGCCTTCCTGGCCACGTTAGCTTCTGCGGGAAATTTATGGAAGGCGAAGCCATGAGCAGCCATCAAATTTGCTTGCTCTTTTGAGGTTAAATCTCTTTACTCATCGCGATCTTTGGGCCTGGCTTAATAAACCTTTTTTGAGAGAAACGGTGAAATCATCATAAAACCTATCACGGATGGTTACATTCGGAATATGGCCGGGATGACGGGCACTAAAGGAAAATTACTCAAAGCTTTAAAAGAAGAAAAGGAAAGAGAGCGCCTGTTATGAAGGCAGTGCTAAGGGTGTTGGATTCATATAGCTTAATCGTGTACTTGGAGAAGGAAAATGGTGCGGACAAGATGATCGAGTTATTTCGGATAGCACGAGATTCTGGAAAAATCCTTCTTCTAATATCCGCTCTTCCTATCCAGATTGTCCCTGTGGTTTTGGAGTTGACTAAACAGGCAGCAGAGTTTAAGGCATTTAAACGGATGCCCTATAGTAATTGCTTCGCCGCCCTAGCTAAGCTTTAAAAAGCCGAATTGGTTACTGGGGACGAGGAATTTAAATAGGTTGCCAATGAAATAAAAATTTTTTGGATCTAATAATATGATATCTTGGGCTTCCACATAGATATTTCCAAAGAATTGGAGGCTAATTAACCTTTATTAGATTTTTTCCTTTCCCACCTTAAAATTTTCTTCTAAAGGCACTTCCCACTCGTGGAATGCAAAAGAGCGGTGTCGCAATTAGGTTGGCGCTCCCGCTAAGCGGGATTTTTGTCATTAAGACTTCCTGACGTCCTGGGGCTCTTGACCTATTCCCAGTATTTGGACCGGCGATCACCGCTCTTTTATTTTATTAGCACAATTTCCGTCACAAGGCAATATTTTTTGACCCTGACCGTCGATCAGTTTTAATTTTTCTCACCAGCAGGAGACAGGCGGGGGGGAGAGGCGAAATTAAAATCGGCTGGGAATTGCTTATTTCCTTCTTACCCACCTTTTCTCCGCCATGAACGGCGGGGA
>JBNAWB010000110.1:0-11790 GCA_049699975.1 Thermodesulfobacteriota bacterium | reverse complement strand
ATAAATAATAGCTTCCTGTTTTTAAAATAGATGTCTATCTCCCCGCCCGTACCTATGAAAGAATAAGGGCCTCATTTTAATGAGCCTCTCCCCCTCCCGCCTGAATTAAGCTGAAATTTAAAAAGTGATCAACGGTCAGTTTTTTGCCAAAAATTTAAGATATTCTTGAGTCAGCGGAAAAAAGAATTGGCTAAAAGTTATGTTGCGAACTTAGCGAATTGGGGGAGCAAATTGGGGAAAAAATGATTTGGGAACTTGCGGTTTAAATTTCTTTTTCTTTATTTCTCTATATGAATAGCAGGTTCATGGGTGAAAATATTTTTATCTGATTTTAAGGGGCTAAAATTTCTTTTCTGATTTTCGTGAAAAAGAGATTCCTTTTGAGCTGCAAAGCCATTATTTTTTTCTCCGCCCCTTTGATTTAGAAGAAAGGAAGCGCAAAAATTCTCCTACCTTTTTATCTTTCTGACTTGCATGACGCATAGGAAGGTGTTCATTTATTATATATTTCACCCTCCGCCCTTCTCTAACTTTATTGATATAACCATCAGCTTCCAGATCCGCGATAATTTTTCTAATGGCGCGTTCAGTAATGCCGATTTCTAAAGACAACTCTCGCGCAGTAATTAAAGGATGTCGATTGATATAACTCAATAATATAGCGTGATTAGTTACAAAGGTCCATTTGCCCATTAAAAGCCATACCTCCTTTCATAAAAATAAAAGGGATTTATCTAAAAGAATCTTAAGCCGGATTATGTTCTATAATAAAAAAGCCGCTACCCACTTTAAAATTGGATAGCGGCCCGACTACCCGTCAACCTCCAGAAAAGCTTGCGCTCTTCTGGACCCTCAAATCTATTAAATATTTTAAAAAATATGGAAAGAAAGTCAAGAAATTATTTTGCTGAGCGTCTAATAGTTTTAGTAATTCTGGCCAGCAGGAAACAGATGGGAGGGAAGAGCTGCTCTCTCTCCTGCCTGAATTAAGCTGGAATTTAAAAAGTGCTCAACGGTCAGATTATTTTTCAATGAATTATGAAATTACTTTGATCGTTACGCTTCCTAATGAGGATTTTGAGAAATAGGCTTTATTAGAGAAGAACGAAAAGATTCGGAATAAATCGGTACAATTTTCATTTCGAAACTGTGGTAAAGGCACGCGACCCGGAGGCTTGGTCAGGGGGAAATTATTAATTTTAATTTTGAGAAATAGCCTTGGAAAAGGCCAAAAGTGTATTGTTTGCCCTTGCGATGCGAAAAAATGAGAGGGTTATTAAAAAGTGGCAGGATTTCTGGATAAGTATTATAATATAAATGTATGGAAATTTAGGGGGATGATGAAGGATGGAGAAAAATTTTGATGTCCAGGACATAGATATCAAAGAAATCCAGAAGGATTTAAGCGATTACCTGGCTAAAAAGTATGGGCGCAGGGTACAATTTGCTGGGTTCGGCCCGATTCCGGAGCCGGCCGGGGAGAAGATAGAAGAGGGAGAAAAAGAGAAGACCTCTGAACCCTTATCCATTAACTTCGATATGAAGCCAGAGGAGCTAAAATCTTATCTGGATGAATACCTGGTAAAACAAGAGGAGGCCAAGGAAGTTCTGGCCACTAAAATTTGCACCCATTTCAACCGCATCAAAATGTTTGCCCATAGAAAAAATAAGCAACATGACGCGGTGGGCGAGATAAAGAACAATATCATCATGATTGGACCTACAGGGGTAGGCAAAACCTTTTTGGTCAAACTGATCGCCAAGAAGATCGGGGTGCCTTTTGTTAAAGGAGACGCCACCAAATTTAGCGAGACCGGTTATGTAGGCGGCGATGTGGAAGATTTAGTACGGGACTTGGTATACGAAGCAAAAGGAAATATAGAGCTAGCCCAATACGGAATCATTTATTTAGACGAAGTTGATAAAATTGCGGCTTCGCCTAATTTAGTCGGGCCGGATGTTTCCCGCTCGGGCGTCCAACGGGCCTTGCTCAAGCCTATGGAAGAGACGGAAGTGGAACTGAAGGTTCCCCATGATCCGGTTTCGCAGATGGAAGCCCTCTTGGAATTTCAGAAGACTGGTAAAAGGGAGAAGAAGAAAATTAACACGAAGCATATTCTATTTATCATGAGCGGGGCTTTCAATGGCTTAGAGGAAATCATTAAAAAAAGGCTAAATCGCCAGGGAATTGGTTTTGGGGCGGAGATCAAGTCCAAAGAAGAAAAAATTGAATACCTGAAACAGGTAAAAGCAGAAGACTTGATTGAATATGGGTTTGAATCCGAGTTCATTGGTCGGCTGCCGGTGATTACTGTTTTTGAACATTTAGAGGTAGAAGACCTTTATAAAATCCTGAAGAATCCCAAGAGTCCGATCATCATTAGCAAGAAAAGGGATTTTAAAGCTTATGGCATTGACTTACAGTTCGAAGATGCTGCTTTGCGAAGAATTGCCGAAAAGGCTTATCAAGAACGAACAGGAGCCCGCGGATTGGTGAGTGCTGTGGAGCGGGTGCTCTTGAAGTTTGAGCATATCCTGCCTTCTACCAACATTCGCCGCTTAGTAGTTACCCGCGCTATGGTGGATGATCCGGTTGGTGAACTCCACAAGATTCTGGAAAATCCAGATGATCCAGAACGGGAAGCTCTCTTTCAAAAGCTTCTTCAGGAAGAGGAAGACCTGGTCGAGAAATCCATGCGGAAGAAGTTGGTGGAGTTCCAGAACCGCTATGGCATAAGTTTCTCTGACCGGCGCATAAAGTTAGTAACTAAACGCACTGTGGAAATGCGTACGGACGTAGAATCTGTGGTGGAAGAAGTTTTAGCCATTCAACAAGCAGTCAAAGAATTTGAAAAAACCTTCTCTCATCGCAATGAAGTGCATATTCATTTTAGCGAAGAAGCGATCGATGAATTAGTGGAAAAAATATGGTTAGAAGGAATTGATCCTAAGGACTATCTAAGGCAGGCTTTCCAGAATTATGAGCATGGCCTGAAATTGATTAAAGAAAAGACCGGGCGCCAAGAATTCCTGATTTCTGCCGAAGGAATGGCCAATCCGGATATTTTCTTGAACCGATTGATCCGGGAAACCTACAAAGGCGAGTAAAAAATGGCGAAGAAAGATTATTATGAGATATTGGGTGTGAAGAAAAATGCTTCCGAGGAGGAGATCAAGAAAGCTTATCGGAAGTTAGCGCTAAAATACCATCCTGATAGAAATCCGGGCAATAAGCAAGCTGAAGAGCGCTTTAAAGAGATAAACGAGGCTTATGCTGTCCTGAGCGATAAGGAAAAGAGAAGGCAATATGATCAATTTGGGCCAGCCGGATTTAGCCAGCGCTTCTCTCAGGAGGATATTTTCCGGGGATTCGATATCAGCGATCTCTTCAAAGATCTGGGATTTTCTACTGGCGATGTCTTTAGCCGCATCTTTGGGGGAGGTACCCGCGGGGCCAAGATCAGGTTTGGAGGTTTTGAGGATCTTTTTGGGCAGAGAGGAACGCAGACTTATGATTTTGGCGATATTTTTACAGGCGGCTACCAACGGCCGGAGACAATGGGGCAGAAAGGTCAGGACATAGAGTATGAACTAAACCTTTCTTTTCAGGAAGCGGCCCTGGGCGGAGAGAAGAAGATAAAATTTTCCAAAGGCGACCGCTTAGAAGAAATTACGGTAAAGATTCCGGCGGGAATCGAAACCGGGAAAAAGCTGCGCTTAGCGGGGAAAGGAATGCCTGGAATCGGTAATGCACCTCCCGGAGATCTGTATTTAAAAGTGAATGTAGCTGAGCATCCTATTTTCAAGAGAGAGGGTAGCGATATAGTTGTTGATAAAGAAATAAAACTTACTGATGCCCTTTTGGGTACAACTATCGAAGTTCCTACCCTTGATGGCGTAAAATATGTTAAAGTTCCCCCCGGAACACAGAGTCACAGCCGGATTCGCCTGAAAGGTTTTGGTATTCCCCATTTTCAGGGAAGCGGTCGGGGGGATGAATACGTGCGCATCATCGTCAAATATCCTAAGAACCTTACCGAGAAACAAAAGAAGCTGATCGAAGAATTAAAAAAAGAAGGCCTCTAAATAATCATTATTCCACCTATTTTTTTATAGACATTTCTAAATAACATTTCCTAAAATTCAAGGGAATAGTCCGGAAATTAGTAACTCTTCTGCTAAAAGTAAGAAAGTATATGCTAAATTAATTTATTATTTACGCTGGATGGCGGTCCTGGGGTGGATAAGCATAAAACGTAGGGCAAGCCTTTAGGGCTTGCCGAAAATGCGGCCAGGGATGAACCAGGGATGAACTCTTGCCCTACAATTTTAGGTCATTACGAGGCAGCGTAGGTGGATGCGACCCACGCTGCGCTCGCCATGACAAAAAGAGGATGGCGATCCGGCCTCTAAATGGAGAGGATGTGGGGAGTGATTTTGGTTGCGGCTCTGCCGCGCTGTGAACTTTGGGTGCCCTATGGCTATATAAAAATAGAAAGGAGAAAAGTTATGCAGTATGAACTGACGGAAGAACAAATTTTATTGAGAGATATGGTGCGTAAATTAGCGAAAGAGAAAGTGGAACCTGGGGCAGCAGCTCGCGACCAAAAAGGAGAATTCAACTGGGAGATGGTGGAATTATTACGCGCTAATGGCCTCATGGGGGTGGATTTTCCGGAGGAATTCGGGGGCAGCGGGGCCGGATTACTTTCCCTAATTATAGTAACCGAAGAGTTGTCGAAGGTAGATGCTTCCGTGGGTATTTTACCCGTGGCCCAGGAACTGGGTAGTTTACCAATCCTCTTGGCCGCGAATGAGAGCCAAAGGAAAAAATATCTGCCTCCTTTAGCTGGGGCTGAGAAACTTGCCGCTTTTGCCTTGACAGAAGCAAGTGGAGGTTCAGATGTAGCCTCTTTTCGATGCAAAGCAATCCGTCAAGGAGATTTTTATATCTTGAACGGCAGCAAGACTTTCATTACCAATGGAGGAGTGGCCGAGATTGTTACGGTATATGCCCTAACTGATCCAGCAAAGGGAGGGCACAAAGGAGCAAGTGTATTCATCGTGGAAAAAGGGACCAAAGGATTTTCGGTAGGTAAACACGAAGATAAATTAGGGATTCGTTCTTCAGATACCGTGGAGTTAATCTTTGAAGATTGTCCAGTTCCTGCCGAAAATATTCTGGGGCAAGAAGGGTTAGGATTTGCCATCATGATGAAAACCCTGGATTTCAGCCGCCCCGCCGTAGGGGCCCAAGCCTTGGGAATTGCTACCGGCGCTTTTGAATATGCTTTAAATTATGCCAAGGAGCGGATAGCTTTTGGAAAGCCGATCATCGCGCACCAAGGTATCTCTTTCAAGTTGGCTGATATGGCTATGAAGATTGAAGCTGCCCGGCAACTTTTGTATAAGACCGCTGCCGTGCTCCAAGAATTGCCCAAAGATATGTCCCGTATCTCCCCAGAAACCATTCGTCTTTCTTCTATGTCCAAATGCTTCTGTTCAGATGTGGCTATGTGGGTCACTGTAGAGGCAGTGCAAGTGTTGGGCGGATATGGGTATATAAAAGAGTACCCCGTAGAACGATTTATGCGCGACGCTAAAATTACCCAGATTTATGAAGGAACAAATGAGATTCAGCGGGTAGTTATTGCTTCAACTCTGTAATATCCCCTATTACCTCTTTAAAAAAGAGAGGAAAAACCTCACCCATCTTTAAAAATGGAAAATTTGCCTTCCTTTTTAGGAGGAAGGATGGGGAAATTTATTTTTCTTGACCCCAAGAGCTGGAAAAAAACCAGTAGAAGGCAGCAATGACTAAAGCGTGGGTAATTTTGCCTGTGGAGATAAGATTAGGGATTTCTGGAAGGGGAACAATTTGTACCTCAATATCTTCTGTCGAATCTTGTTCCGGAAGCTTATGGTAGAGAGCATTTTTAATTAGATAAGTATAACAGCGATTGGTATGGATGGCGGGATTGGGATGCACCATGCCTAAAAGAATAGGTTCGTCTCCCGCATAACCAGTCTCTTCCAAGAGTTCGCGATGAGCTGCTTGGGCGGGCGTATCTCCAGGATCGATCATGCCTCCCGGAATTTCCAAGGAAAAGTCTTTGGTGCCGAAACGGTATTGTTTTACTAAGATTACTTTTTGTTCGGGAGTAAGGGGAATAACATTTACCCAATCTACTGAATCAATCAGATAAAAATCATGTTTCTGGCCGCTCTTGGGCGATATATATTCTTCACGGATAATATCAAAAACGCGGCAGGAATTTACTTTCTCGGCCTGTAAAAATTTCCAGGGTTTGATCATTATAATTCATACCTCGCTTAAGAACCATCTTGGCCATTCCAGGAATGAAAATTTAGCAAGTAATTCAGCATGCAGGCCCCTCACCTTATCCATCTGCCCGGTCAGGGAGGAGGGCGGGGCCATGATCCAGGAATTCCGTAAGGTAGGCTACCTTTGCGGGTAAGTTCTTCTTTTTAACTCCGTGGCGTAATTGTAAATAGCATCCTGGGCAAGAGGTAATTAAAACTTGGGCTTTACTTTTTTGCAGGTTTTCCATTTTGCGCTCTAAAATTTTCATAGATAAAGTATAATGAGCTAAATTTAAGCCGGCTCCACCTCCGCAACACCAGTCGGCCTCGGGCATTTCCACAAAATTTATTCCCGGAATTTTTTGTAAGAGTTGCCGAGGTTGATCTTTTATTTTCTGAAAGCGCCGCAAATGGCAGGGATCATGAAAGGTTATTTTTAAACCTGGATGACTATTTTTAAACTCAATCTTTTGGTTTAGAAGAAACTCATTTATATCGAAGACGCGCTGGCTAAAATTTTCGGCTTGCTTTTGCAGATGGGGATCAGCATGGAAAAGAGAGGGATACTTCTTTAGGAAAGAAGAACAGCTGGCACATTCCGTAACTAGGCCTTCGACTTCTAACTTTTGAAAAAGTTCCATATTTTGGCGGGCCATGATTTGGGCTGCTTCCAGGTCACCGTGGCCATAGGCAGGCAACCCGCAACATCCATGTGCTGGCCAAATTATTTCGTAGCCACTTTGGGAGAGGAGCTGTAAAGTAGCCATACCAATATTGGGGAGGAGAAGATTAAAGGCGCATCCGCCGAAGTATGCTATTTTCTTCCCTTTACCTTCCGGCTTACGGACGTTAGTCCAGAGTTCTCGGAGATTTTGGGTAGGTAAGGGAGGAAGGAGTTCAAAGGCCGAAAAAAGATCTCTGTTCAGCCAGGGAAGAAAACTTAAAGCTCTAATAAGACTGGCTCCGCTTTTTAAAAAAGGAATCTTGCCCACGGCGGCCGCTAATTTCTTAGGATCGGGAAGAAGACGGCGGAAAAGATAACGGCGCAACCAAGGTTCTCCGTACTCCTGAGCATAAGCGGCACGCATGGAGACAACGACTTCATCAGTTTCCACCGCGGGAAAACAAGCTTCCACACAAGCGCGGCAATTTAGACATTGGAATACGGATTCTTTCAACTCTTCATTCCAAGAGAATTTTTTATCTAAGATGGCGCGCACCAAAGCATTGCGCCCGCGGGGGGCTTTAGTTTCCAAACCCGTGGCTTGATAAACGGGACAGGCGGACAGGCAGAATCCGCAACGATTACATTTAACCAGTTCATCAGTTAAGGAGCTTATCATATTCCTCCGTAAAAGCGGCCTGGATTAAGAATACGGCCAGGATCAAGAGCGTTTTTAATAGCCTGCATATACGGGAAAGAGGGACCGACATTGCCCCAGACGGAGAGCTCCTTTTTGAGTTGGGGAGGACAGGCCGTAATAACTAAATTTCCACCTTCTCCTTCGAGTTTTTTGCGTAAAGTTGTTATATTCTCCAAAATTTTATTGGGGAGGTGAGAAATAGTTTCGGGAGGCGAAGAAAGAAAGAAATTTAAGGTTCCTGTGCCTAAATTACCAATAAGTACTGGCTGCAGAGAATTTTTTTGAAAAAGATCTTCTGCTTCCTTAAAAATTTCTGCTCCTTTACTGATGAGCAGAGAAGCTTTGCCAGAAATGCTAAAACCTTCTTTTGAGGAGAGACGATCAGGTAATTCTTGGAAGGCTTTCCATATATGGGCCGGCCATTCCTTCTCCCAAATTTGCCATTTCGACGTTCCTTTTTCTGCCCATTTAAGAATAAGGGGCAGTTGTCCTTTCACTTCTTCTTTGGTACCAGCCAATCCAATAAGGAGACCATAATTAGAAAAATTATCCACAAAATGAGGCAGAGACGATGCTGTCTGCGCTTCTTTGTTCAGAAGAATGATGGCGGAAGGCAGTAGCTCGGAATGCAAAATCTCCATAGCCAGGGCAAAAGCTGGAGATAGCTCCGCATAATTGAGCAAGAGAATGGTCTCTTTTTCAGGCAGAGGAAAGAGACGCAAGGTTGCTTCCCCGATAACGCCTAAAGTCCCCAAGGAGCCGATAAATAATTTGGTTAAATCATAACCAGAAACATTTTTAACGGTCTTGCCGCCCGCCTTAATAATTTTTCCTCCAGGCAAGACTACTTTCATCCCTAAGGTAATATCTCGCGCACTTCCGTATAAGAGCCTCTTGGGCCCGCTATCATTGGTGGCTAAAATGCCGCCGATTGTGGCCTGAGGAAATGGAGGATCTAAAGGAATAAAATAACCATGCTGGGCCAAGGATTCTTGAAGGCGCGCTAATTTAGCGCCTGCTGCTATAGTAATGGTAAGATTTTCTAAGTCTAAATCAATTATTTGATTCAAACGCGCCAAATTAAGGACAGCTTGAAAAGGTTGTGGCGATTGTCCCAGCCCTATCTTTGTTCCCCCTCCTCTGGGGATTAAAGGGGCTTTTTTTTCAGCAGCTAAGGCGAGAATTGTTTGCACTTGGTCTAAATCTGCCGGAAAAACTACCCAGGAAGGAACTTGACCATCCACGGCAAATTCATTATTTTTTTCCTTCGGCCAGCAGTTTTCTGGACTGACTATTTTTTTTAAAGAACTGGGGAAATCACCATCAGCAAAAGATGAAGGATAATTTTGCTGGTCAGATGAGCTTAGTTCGGGAGGAGGGAAAATCTTTCCGGGATTACAAAGGTTTTGTGGATCAAAGGCTTCTTTGATTTGGCGCATACAGGCTATATCATCCGCCGAAAAGATCAAAGGCATAGAATCAATTTTTTCTAAACCAATCCCGTGCTCACCGCTAATAGTTCCCCCGACTTCCGCACAAACTTTTAGAATCTCCGCTCCGGCTTGGATTACTTTTTCTCTTACTCCTGGTTCGCGGTCATCGAAAAGAATTAGAGGATGTAAGTTGCCATCGCCCGCATGAAAGACATTACCGATAGTGAGGTCATATTTTTGGCCAATCTCTTTTACTTGGCGCAATACCTTGGGTAGCTGAGTCCGCGGCACAGTGCCATCAGCGCAGAGGTAACTTGTTTTTACTCTGGCGACCGCGCCGAACGCTCCCCGCCGTCCTTTCCAAAGGATTTCCCGCTCGGCTGCATCCTTGGCGATCCTTATTTCGCGCACCCCATTTGCTTGGCAGATTTGCTGGATGCGTTCAGCTTGTTTGAGTAAGCCTTGCTGAATTCCATCTATCTCGATGATGAGCACTCCTTGGGCATCCAAAGGATAGCCAGCTTTTACAGAAGCCTCCACCGCCTGCAACACTACTTGGTCAATCATCTCCAAGGCCGCAGGAATTATGCCCGCAGCAATGATAGCTGAGACGGTGCGACTGGCATCGTCCAGGGAGTCAAAGATGGCTAAAATAGTTTGCACGCTCTGGGATTGATGCAGGAGGCGGATGGTTACGCGAGAAGCTATACCCAAAGTGCCTTCAGAACCTACCATCAGACCAACTAAGTCATAACCTAAGGGATCTAAACATTTTCCGCCTAAGGTAATGATCTGCCCATCGGGCATGACCATTTCCAGGCCGAGCACATGGTTAGTAGTCACCCCATATTTTAGGCAATGAGGGCCGCCGGAGTTCTCTCCTATATTTCCCCCCATAGTGGAAACTTTTTGACTGGCCGGATCAGGGGCATAAAGGTAGCCTAAGGGATTTAGAGCATTCTGGACTTCTAAGTTAGTAGCTCCCACTTCTACTTCCGCCCGCAAATTAGGTAGGTCGATCTCTGTTATAGATTTCAGGCGGGAGGTTTCTATCACTATCCCCCCTTGGGTGGGGATAGAACCTCCGGTCAGATTGGTTCCGGCGCCGCGGGGGAGATAAGGAATTTTTTCTTTTAGAGCTAAGCGCACCACAGCAGCTATCTGGTGAACATTTGCCGGCAGAACCACAAAATCAGGAAGGCAGGTTGCTAAAGAAGCATCATAGCCGTACACCCAAAGGTCCACGGGTGAGTGCAAGACCCATTTTTCGCCGACGATGGCGGCTAATTTTTTTTTAATTTGTTGACGGCGTTTTTGATCCATTCTATTTGGCTTGGCTGTAAAATTCTTGCGCCGCGGTAGTTCCGGCCCCCTTAGGCACTTCATATCCTTGAGCGCGTAAGGCCTGTTCCAAAGCCATAAGGAAATAGAGGACATTCGTTTCCGAAGAGGAATAGCCCATTAAGCCCACGCGCCATATTTTCCCTTTAAGGTTTCCCAGACCGCCGCCAATTTCCAAATTGTATTCAGCTAAGAGTTTTTGGCGCAATTGAACATCATCAATTCCCGGAGGAATTTTAACAGCATTTAGAGACCAAAGTCTAAAGGGTTCTTCTACCAACATAGATAACCCCATGGCTTCAAGGCCCCGAACTAAAGCCAGATGGTTACGGCGATGACGATCATATCTATTTTCCAACCCTTCTTCCTGGATAATGCGCAAAGCCTCCAAAAGGGCATAATTCATGCTGATTGGAGCCGTATGGTGGTAAGTGCGCTCGCTACCCCAATATTTGCCCACTAAATTCATATCCAAGTACCAGCTTTGAACTTTCTTAGTTCTTTTCTTGATCTTCTGGAGAGCTTTTTCAGAAAAAGTAATGGGCGCCAATCCAGGAGGACAACTTAAGCACTTTTGGGTGCCGCTATAACAAATATCAATTCCCCATTCATCTACTTTTACTGGATGCCCACCTAAGGAAGTAACTGTGTCCACTAAAAACAATGTTTCCGGAAATTCTTTTAGAATTTCGCGTATTTCTTCCATGGGCTGGAGGACACCCGTGGAAGTTTCCGCATGGACGATGGCCAAAACTTGCGGACGGAAAGTGCGCAGTTCCTCTCTGATCACTTGCGGGTCAAATGGCATTCCCCAGGTTGTCGAAAGAGGGCGGACTTGAGCCCCACAACGTTCGGCCACATCCGTCATTCTTTCTCCAAAAACACCGTTAACACAGACCAAAACTTTATCTCCGGGTTCGACTACATTAACAAAGGCCGCTTCCATTCCTGCACTCCCCGTGCCGGAAATAGGAATAGTGAGTGGGTTTTTAGTCCCCATAATTAGGCGCAGCAATTCTTGCAGGTTGTTCATAATGCGGATAAACTCCGGATCAAGGTGACCAACTAAAGGTTTGGCCATGGCTAAGAGCACTCGGGGATCGACATTGCTGGGTCCTGGACCCATCAATATTCGGGCCGGCGGATGGAATTCTTTACTCATACTTTTCTCCTTCATCTAGCATAAAATAGAGCATTTTTGGACATTGACCAAATTACCATAGGCGAATTTTGAGGGCAAGATTTTTTTAAAAAAAATTTTTGAGAGGGCAAAAACCTGACCGTCGATCACTTTTGAAATTCGTACCTACTTCAGGCGGGAGGGAGAG
>JBNAWB010000109.1:0-11812 GCA_049699975.1 Thermodesulfobacteriota bacterium | reverse complement strand
TCTCTCCCTCCCGCCTGAAGTAGGTACGAATTTCAAAAGTGATCGACGGTCAGTAAATTTCCAAATTGACAATTAAGGGAATTTAAGATAAAAGATTTTCGAAAACTGCCTAAGATTTTTGGGATATAAATAAAATCTAAGGAGGCCTGGTTTATGGAAGAAAAAGAATTGGAAAAAATGACCGCTCCAGAATTAAGAGAATATATTCTGCAAAACTACCCGGAAATTACAGGCGTGCATGCCTTGAAGAAGGAAGAGTTATTAGCGGCGATATATAAAGCACGGGGAGAAGCTGCCAAAGAGCCAAAGAAAAAAGCTGTTAAAGAGGCGGAGTTGAATAAAGGGGAGTTGAAAAAACAAATTCGCCTCTTGAAAGCGGAAAAAGAAAAACTTCTCCAAGCGCCTAAAAAAAATAAAAAAGATTTAGTGCGCCTTAGAAAAAAAATTAAAAGACTTAAAAGGCTGACCAAAAAAGCAGCTTAATTTTATTGGTTAATGAAAAAAGATAAACCAAGCCTAAAAATAAGAATTCCTACTCCAAAGCCAACTAAATTTCACTCGTCCCGCAAAGGACCCAAAGGTTACGACCGGGCTAAGGCAAAGGCCGAGTTGATTTTTTTAAAGAGGATTTGCTCTTCCAAAAACTTAAAAGATAAATAAAGATATTCGGCCCAAAATTAAAGGAAGCGAGAAAAGCACATGAATGAATATAAAGAAATTAAATTTGAAATTAAAGAAGGAATTGGCTTTATAACGCTCAATAGGCCGGAAAAAAGAAACGCCCTTTCCTTGAATATGATGCAAGAGATGATTTCCTTATTGAAGATGATCAAGGGGCAAAGAGAAATAAGAGTGGTAATAATCAAAGGCGCAGGACCAGTCTTCTCCGCTGGACATGATCTTGGGGAAATTATTGGTCGAGATATTTCTGATTACCGACTAATTTTCGCCACTTGCACAGAAATGATGCAGGCCATCAGAGATCTCCCGCAGCCGGTAATAGCGCAGGTTCATGGCGTGGCTACCGCTGCCGGTTGCCAACTGGTAGCCACCTGCGATTTGGCTGTCGCAGAGGAGAATGCCCGTTTTGCCACCCCAGGAGTCCGCATTGGTCTTTTTTGTCATACTCCGCAGGTGCCCCTTTCCAGGGCTATAGGACGGAAAAAAGCCTTAGAAATGTTATTAACTGGTCGACCAATTACTGCCCAAGAAGCTGAACGTTGTGGTCTAATTAATAAAGTGGTCCCTTTAGAAAGCTTAGCTGAAGAAACTTGGCAACTTGCCCAGCAGATTGCCCAAGCTAGTCCGCTTACTTTAGCCCTGGGCAAGAAATCTTTTTATAACCAAGTGGAAGCAGTAGAGGAAAGAGCTTACGCTTATGCCCAAGAAATGATGGCCCTCAACGCCCTTACTGAAGATGCCCAAGAGGGAATCTCAGCTTTCCTGCAGAAACGAACTCCTCAGTGGAAAGGCAAATAATATTTGGCCATTACATATTTAATTTCTCAGTTACCTTATATTCTTGGATTAAATTTTTAATCTGCCTCCATGTTTCTTCTTCTATTTCAATGCCCTCCTGCCGGCGCCGTCTTCTGCTTATGGTCTCTTTTTCTCCCGGATAATAGACCTGCGTGAAGCCTTCCGCCAGGGGAGTGTCTTTGATGAAATTGGCCATCAAAGAGGCCTCTTTCATGGCCGTGGTTAAAGGGACAAATTTTTCGATATCTATGACTATAATGAGAGAGCCATTGCTAAATTGCCTATTAGGTTTTCCTGGGAAACCGTTACCAGATAAGACACTGGCCAGAAGGTCCGTCATGAAAGCTAAACAATATCCTTTATGACCTACTGAACCACCAAGGGGCAGAATAGTTCCGCCATCATAAAAATCTTTAGGATTAATACTGGGCCGTCCATCTTTGTCGAGAATCCATCCTTCGGGTACTTTGCTTCCCCGCGCCAAATATACTCTGAGCTTACCCTCAGCACAGACTGAGGTAGCAAAATCTGAACTAAATATTTCTTCTGTCATACCAGGAAAAGCTATTGCTATAGGATTGGTCCCCAGTTTCCTTTGCGTACCGCCAAAAGGAGCTTGATAAGGGACTTGACCGCCGGTGCCGCAGAATAGAATGGCAGCGCACCCTGCCTCCGCTGCCATTTCGGTGTAAGCTCCCAGCCGGCCAATATGGCCCAAATTGCGCACACTGACACAACTCACTCCTTGTTCTTTAGCCTTTTTTATAGCCAATTCGGTCGAGAATTTAGCCGCCACTTGCCCAAATCCATAATGACCATCAACCTGCGCCGTGCTTGCCGCCTCAAAAATTATTTCCGGTTTAGCCTGGGGGATGATCACTCCTTCTTTTATCTGCCGCAAGTATTGAATGATCCGAATTATTCCATGAGAGTCGTGCCCAGCCAAATTATTATCCATTAAATGTTGAGCAACGATTTGGCTATGTTCTTCTGGGGCTCCCGCCGCACATAAAAGATGAAAAGCAATTTTTTCAATTTCCTCTGCTTGCAAATTTGGCATCGATAACCTCCACCTTTGGTTATATTTTTTCCAACTAATCACTGATGAAATATACAGCTTATTTTGATTTTAGACAATAGGGAGATTATTAGACCGTCTAATAGTTTTAATCTTTCCCTCCAGCTATGCTCTTTAAATTTTGTTAAGCAAGTTCGACTCACATTTGATAAGAGTAAAAAAGTATATGCCAGATTAATTTATTATTTGCCCTAGGTGGCGGTCCCTTAGTGATTAAGGATAAAACCTAGGGCAAGCCTTTAGGGCTTGCCGAAAATGCGGCCAGGGATGAACCAAGGATGAACCCTTGCCCTACAGTTTCCACTCTCCTATTTGGCAAATTCTTTAACCCCACCTAACCTCCCCTTAAATTAAGGGGAGGAAGGAGGGGTTACCTTTAAATTCTCGGTGATCTCTTTATCCTCTGTGGCAAAATACTTTTAATCCCCGCTTCCTCTTCGCCTGTGTCCTAATGTCATCGCGAGGGAGCGGAGCGACCGTGGCGATCTCGTAACACCTTGAAGTTAAAGAGATGGCCACACTTCCCCGCAACAAGTGCGGGGTCGCTCGCCATGACCAGAAAGAGGGGGCGACACAGTCTCAACGGAGAGAGTCTCTAAAACTCGGCCAGGCGAGAATTTCGGAATCGACCCGTACCGAAGTGAGGAGCCAAAGGAATAGCATATACAGAATAGACTTCCGAATATCCTTCTTTTAAGCCAAGATGCGGCGCCACGCCTTATTTGTCATAAGGGAAGACACCGCAGTTGATGCAATTTTTAAAGATATGTGCTAAAAGTATACCCAATATTAAAAAAGCAATTTTTCAACGGAGGAAAATAAATGTTTGGTTTTGCGGGAAAATTACTGAGAATTAATTTGACTTCTGGTGATATTAAAAAAGAAGATATTAAAGAAGAAGAATTCAAAAAATTTTTAGGGGGTAGAGGCCTGGCCGCTAAAATTCTTTATCAGGAATTGTCCGAGAAGGTGGACCCATTAAGCCCAGATAATAAATTAGTAATTGCTCCTGGAGCTCTCTTGGGGACTCCTGCTTTAGCCGCCAATAAAACTTTAATCGCCAGCAAATCTCCCTTAACGGGTTTATGGGGTGATTCGGTATTTGGAGGAAGTTTCGGGATTGAACTTAAGAAAGCAGGTTATGATGCCATAGTCGTAGAAGGAAAATCAAACCAACCCATTTATTTATACATTAACGACCAGAAGGTGGAAATAAAAGATGGCCAATTTCTTTGGGGGTTAGAAACGGGACCAGCTCAGGAAGCTATATTAAAGGAAACCGGCCAGGCTAAAGTCTTAACTATAGGTCCTGCGGGAGAGAATTTGGTCAAATATGCTGCCGCTATAAGTGAGCTTCATTTCGTTGCCGGGCGAACAGGCATGGGTTGCGTAATGGGAGCTAAAAACCTCAAAGCAATTGCTGTTAAGGGAAGCGGAAAAATTAATGTGGCCCACCGCTCTGAGCTTATTAAATTGACGAGACAGATAATTAAAGAAATTAAGGAGAATCCCAGTTGCGGAACTCTTACCCGGTATGGTACTTGGAATAATCTTACTCCTCTGCAGAATTTTGGAATCCTGCCGACCAAAAACTTTCAACAAGGAACTATAGAAGGGGGCGAAAGGTTAGAAAGTGAAGCATTTAATAAAGCTATTTTAACTAAAAGATACACCTGTCCAAACTGCCCCATATTTTGCCGACCAATAGTAGAAATGGCAACACCATTTAAAATTTCCGGAAAATACGGTGGCCCCCAATATGAAACTGTGGCTGCTTTAGGCTCTTTATTGCTTAATACAGATCCAGCCGTAATCGCCAAGGCGCATGAGCTGTGCAATCGCTATGGTTTAGATAGTATGTCCACTGGAGCTTGTATAGCTTGGGCAATGGAGTGTTGGGAGCGAGGTATAAATTTGGGCCGACCATTATCCTGGGGAGATGGAGATAAAATTCTCCAATTAATTGAAGAAATTACTTTCCGGCGTAGCGTAGGGAAACTCCTTGCTGATGGACTAAAGGCTGCGGTTGCTCAAGTAGGGCAGGGAAGCGAAGCTTGGGCTTTACAGGTAAAAGGTTTAGAAATGGCTATGCATGATCCGCGGGGAAAAAAGGGGATGGGTTTGTCTTATGCTACGGCTAACCGGGGTGGCTGCCATCTGCAGATTATCCATGAAGAAGCTCTGGAGCCAGGAGGACCGTTTCCGGAATTGGGTTTGAGTAAACCGATGAGTCGCAAGCAACTGGCGGGAAAACCTTATATGGTAAAAATTACTCAAGATTATTTTGGCACTCTGAACGATTCTTTAGGGATTTGTAAGTTTCCCACCAATGCCTGGCGGCCGTTTACGCCAGGACGAATGGTGGATACTTTATCTTTAGTAACTGGCTGGGATATTTCTTTAGCCGACCTTTTAGAAACTGGCGAACGCATTTATAACCTTTGCCGTTTATTTAATGTGCGCGAAGGGGTTAATAGAGTTGATGATGTTTTACCGCCGCGTCTATCTGAACCTCTTCCCGCCGGAGCTACAGCCGGAGAAATTATAACCAAGGAAGATTTGAACAAGATGCTCGATGAATATTATCAATTAAGGGGCTGGGACAAAAGAGGCATTCCGCTTCCCGAGACTTTGCAGAGATTAGGATTATCCTTTTAGAATATAACTGTTCTTTTGCTTTTTTTGCCGTTATTTTCTAAACTAAAGAAACCAGAAAGACCAGATAAAACCAGATAAACCAAAAATGACCGCCTCAAAATTTATAGGCTCCTTAATAGGCCTGGCCATAGGTGATTCATTGGGAGCAAGATGGGAAGGCTATTTGGCGCCTGGCGATGTGGGAGATATTAGTTCCCGGTATACGGACGATACAGCGATGATGATTGGTGTAGCCGAATCGTTAATTGCCTGTAGAGGTTTCAACGGCCAAGATATGACCGAGAGGTTTATGGCCAATTACGAGAAAGAACCATGGCGTGGCTATGGGTCTGGGCCGCCCCGAATTTTTAGGAGTATTAGGCAAGGTGCCAATTGGCATGAAGAAATTGATAAGAGATTTTTCCCAGGGGGCTCTTATGGAAACGGCTCAGCAATGAGAGTAGCTCCCATTGGTCTTCTCTATTGTGATTCTCCTGATGAATTAAGAAAAGTTGCCTATGAGGCAAGTAGAATAACTCATTCTCATCCTTTAGCCATGGAGGGGGCCGCCATAGAGGCTTATGCCGTGGCTTTAGCCTTAAAAGAAGAAAAAAATTTTTTGGATAAATTAATTGATTTCACCCAGGTAGACATTTATAAAAGAAAATTAACCGATTGTGGATTTTTGCTCAGCAGAAAAGGAAGTAAAGAAGAAATAATCAGCAAGTTAGGAAATGGCATAGAAGCCTTTAATTCTGTCCCTACGGCAATTTTTTCTTTCCTTGCCCATACTACTTTCGAGGCCTCTTTAATTTACGCCGTCAGTTTAGGTGGGGATACAGATACGATAGCAGCCATGTGCGGAGCAATTGCCGGCGCTAAGCATGGAGTGGAAAATATCCCTCATAGGTGGGTGGCCAATTTGGAAAATCGAGAATACATAGAAAATTTGGCCAAAAATCTTTTTGCCACCTGGACAAGCCAATTTTCCACTTCGTAGGTGGAATAGGGGAATAAAAAGGAGCCCATAGAATGAGAAACAAAAGAAAAACAAAGAATAGAGAGTATGAAGTAGTAAGTCCGTTGGGTGAGCCTGTAGTAGAAATGATTTCCATGGCTCCCCGATGGCCAACCTTAGAAGGAAAAACCATAGGAGAAATTTGGAATGGAGGGTTTCGCGGAGATGAGACTTTTCCTATCATTGAAAGATTATTAAAAGAACGCTATCCGTCAGTTAAATTCATTCCTTACCGTGAATTTCCGCTGGTCACCATCGCTTCTCTTCATCCGGAGCAGAAAGAGGAGACGCTGAAAAAATTGCGAGAAGAACTAAAAAAGAAGAGGTGCGATGCTGTAATAACAGGAAATGGGGGTTGAGGAACTTGCACGCCGGCCGCGGCGCGGCCAGCCATTGAGGCTGAAAAATTGGGAATTCCTGCGGTCACCATCGCTGCGACGAGCTTTTTGCCACTGGTGGAAAGGACGGGGGTGGCTGAGGGTATTCCTAATCTGCGTTATGCTGAATATCCTGGTACGATTAGCCTTGATTCAACTTCAACGATCAATAAATATTTTCGTGAAAAAACTGTTAACTATATCATTGAGGCCCTCACCCTCCCAATTCAGAAAAAAAGCTTTCCCTCAAATAAGGCCCAAAGCCGGGAAATTATTTTTCGAGGAACTCTCCAAGAGGTAAATGACTTCTTTTTAGCCAATTGGTGGACGGACGGCTTAGCTATTATCCCGCCGACGATTGACCGCATCGAAGAATTTTTAGCTTGCACGCCCCTTTCTGCGGAAGAAGAAGTAGCGGTGCTGCGGCCCGCGGGCGTACGGGTGACCCCGTGGAATATCGCTGTTCAAGGGGTAATGGCTGGGTGTCGACCTGAACATATGCCCATCTTAATAGCTGCCGTAGAGGCTATGGGCGATCCTCTCTATAATTTAGAACAATTAGGAAGTACGGGCGGATGGAACATGTTTTTCGTCGTTAATGGCCCCATTTGTAAATCATTAGGCATTGAAAATGGGGTGGCGCTTGTGTCCCGCGGAGCTAACCCGGTCATTGGCCGTGCTTTAGGGCTGGTGCGCCATAATCTGGCGGGCCATCGGCCAGGAGAAGTATATATGGGAACTTTTGGATATATATTGCCTCCTGTTTTTGCTGAGAATGAAGATATACTTTCTGAAATAGGATGGAAACCTTATCATGTCGACGAGGGTTTCGATCCCGCAATTAGTACGGTGACCGTGGGGGGGACGGCAAAATGGGGATACCAAATGTATCCTGTTGGAAATAATCTTGAAGCTTTGGCCCAATTGCTTGCCTATGATGTGGCTCGATCAGGTAGTCCTAACCACAGCGTGGGGCAACAAAAATCACCTCGGTTAGTCTTTACCATCTTTATGACTCCGGGTTTGGCTAAGGCCTTCGCTGAAGGAGGATATACTAAAGAGATGGTGAAAGAAGCGATATGGAAAAATGCTCGCTATACCATTAAGGAAGTCGACTTTGAATCTTATTTCGGATCACACGAGGGGCAACAAGAAACCCATAATGATTTTATTCGCCAAAGTAAACTTCCCTCCCAGGTAATCGAAAAAGGGAAAATGCCAGTTTGGTTCCCGAAAGTTATCGAAGAAGAAGATATGACCATCCCTGTCGTGCCCAGGCCGAGACAAATTATTATTTTTGTATGCGGAGACCCAACCCGTAACAAATCCATGACATTTTACACTATGTATAATGCTCCAGTCACCAAACCCATTAAACTTCCGGACAACTGGGAAAAGCTCTTAAGAGGTTTAACTTGTCCAGGAGAGTGTAAGATTAATTAGCCATTACTATGTTTTCTTTGTTGGCGAAGATAATGATAGGCCATGAAGATTAGGAAAATAATAATAAACAGAATGAATGAGGTCAACCGGGCAAAAATGATGGGAAAGGGGAAAATTACGCACGCCGCCAGGGCCAGAAGGCGTTCGAGGGAATTCAGAGGTCCTATAGGGCTATAGCCTTCAACGGCCATGGCTAAAAATATGACCGCTAAAAAAGCCATAGCTAAGCTCATAAGAATCTCGCTCCCAGAACCCCGCAGCATAAGACCAGGATTATAAAGCATCATATAAGGAATCAAATACCCGGCTAAAACTAATTTGGAGGCCTCAAAGCCTGTTTTCAAAGGATCAGTTTTGGCAATAGCAGCCCCAGCATAGGCAGCTAACGCAACCGGCGGAGTCACGCAAGCTAATATGGCGAAGTAAAATACAAAAAGGTGGACGCTCAATAATTCGCCCCCCATTTTAATCAAAGCCGGCCCACCGGCGGCAACCGCGAGGACATAAGCGGCCGTGGTGGGAAGTCCCATGCCTAAGATCAATGAAGAAACCATGATGAGTATAGCGGCGATCAGGAATATTCCTTGCGAGGAAGAAATGACCAGAGTACTGAATTTTAATCCCAAGCCTGTATTCATGAGTACACTAGTAATTAGGCCAGCACAAGAACAAGCACCAGCAATCATGATCATATCCTTTGCTCCCCGCTCCAAGGCCGAGACAATTTTTCGGGGCGTCATCCAAGTTTTACGTTTTAAGAAACTGATGGCTACAGAAATTAGAATGGCCACAAAGGCGGCGCGGAAGGGGGAGTAGCCTTTGATCATTAAGACGAGAAGGCCCACGATGGGAAGCAGCAAGTAGGAATCTTTGAGCAAAATGGAAAGAGGTGGAGCATTAATTTCTCCCAGACCTCGGAGCTTATATTTCAAGGCCTCCAGGTGAACCATCATGCCGACGGAAAAAAAATATAAAGTGGCTGGTAGGGCTGCCGCGACGCAAATGGAGAGATAAGGAATATGCGTAATCTCGGCCATGAGAAAAGCTCCGGCACCCATGATGGTGGCATAAGTTGACCTCCTGTCGATGCTGCTGCTTCAACGGATCCGGCAAATTGCGGTCGGTAACCTATGCGTTTCATCATCGGGATGGTAAAAGTGCCGGTGGCAAATACATTGGCGGCGGCGGACCCACTCAAGGTTCCAAAACAGGCGCTGGAGATAACGGCGATTTTAGCTGGCCCTCCTGTACTTTTGCCTGCAAGACGGACAGCAAGGTCGATGAAATATTGCCCTAAACCCATTTCGTAAATAAAGGCCCCAAAGATAACAAAAAGAGCAACAAAGACAGCTGATATGCCGGTGAAACTACCGTAAATACCATCATCCACTACTAAATAACAAATTTCTATCGCTTCCCGCAGACTGTATGGGCGATGGTAAAGGATTCCAGGTAAGTAATGGCCAAATAAAAGATAAAGAATAGCCGCGCAGGCCAGCCAAGCCATAGCGGGAGCTACGGCGCGCCGAACTCCTTCCAGAAGAAGGATAACGATAAATATCCCCATAACCAATTCTGAGTCAAGAACAGGGGTAACAAATTCCCAACGTCCTTCGAGGCGTTGGGCTTCTATGATCACAAATAGTGATGGTAATGCTGAAAGAATAGCTAAGATCCAATCTGGAAGAGGAATCCTATCTTGAGGCGCTCTCTTTGAGGCTGGAAAAAGTAGAAAGGCTAAGGGAAGAAGAAAGAAGAGATGAAATCCACGTTGATAACGAGAGGCCAAAACTCCTGTGGCCGCTGTATAAAGGTGGAAAATAGCGGCGGAGACAGCAAATATAGTTATTAAATACTGTTCCCAGCCCTTTAGCTGGCGCAAACTCTCCCTCCTTTGCGTTTTGAATAACTTCGCTAATTTTTAAGGGCCCAGAGATAAAAAATTTTTTCGCTTTTCAGAATTACCAAATAAAGAGGAAAAGACTACTATTTTAAATAGCCTTTTTCTTTATAATAGCGCACCGCGCCGGGATGAAGTTCGGCGGGCATATCTTTCCACGCGATCTCTGGTTTGAAGTCAGCCATACATTTGGCAATCTTAGGAAGGCGGGAGGCATTTTCAGAAAGGATCTTCGTAATTTCATAAGCCACATCAGGATCAACCTTTTTATGAACCATGAACACTGTTCCCATGAAAGCAGTAGGGATATCTTCTTTGAGCACGCCAGGATAAGATTCCTTTTTAATAACCCCGATATTGAAGCCCATCTCTTTTTTCATAAACGCCAATTGCTTTGGCGTAAAGGGGAGCAGGGTTAGTTTTCGTCCTAAGGCCGCCTCTTGGATTACTGCCGCCGGGGGAGCAATATTGATAAAACCAAAGTCGAGGTGTCGATCCTTTAAATTAGTGGCTATTTCCGGATAGCCAGTGAGGCTCACAGTTCCGCCCCAGGCCTTTATATCAGCATAAGTAACTTTGTAATATTTTTCCATGAACTTGCGAAAAGCCCATTCCCCAGAGACTCCAGCTCGGCCAACTCCGATCTTCATCGGGTATTTTTTTTCTACAATCTTATCAATACTGGTAATATTAGTATCTTCTGCTGCCATGAAATGCAGATACGTATCGCCGAAGCTTCCTCCAAGAACGCGGATATCAGGATACGCTTCTTTGTATGGGTCCTCTCCCTTGATAGACGCCACTACAAACGGATTCAATCCCCATCCGCATTCAACTTCTCCCTTTCCGACGCGGACATTGTTAAGGGTTCCGCCACCAGGTAGGACGGTGATCTCGATCCAGGGAGCCTTTTCTTTGATCAAATCGGCAATACCTGCTGACATCACATACCATTCACCCCCAACCCCTCCTGAAGTGAAACTCAATTTCACTTTTTTCTGAGCAAATACCTCACCCTGTACCAAAAAGGAAATGAGGCAAACCATAATTCCTATCATGATCAATTTTTTCATTTTACTCCTCCCTAATATTTAATTATTGTCAAAATTTTTTCCCTTTCTCTTCTCTGAGGGAGTAGCTTTTTCTCCACTCCTACCCTCTCCCTCACCCTGAAGGCGTGTCAAAATGGCATCGCGAGGGAGCGTAGCGACTGTGGCGATCTCGTAATGCCTGGAAATGAAAAAGATGGGCGCGCTCGCCCGCATCAAGAGCAGGGTCGCTCGGCATGCTGAAAAAGAACTCCCGACACACTCTCCACGCTAAAGGGGATACTTTCTCTTTTGATTCGGTCTGGACCAAATCAGTTTTTCAAATTACTGTTGAAAATATAAGATTTAATTTTTGAAATTATATATCAACCAGATAAAATGATGTCAAGTAATTTATGGCTGAACTTCTATAGGCTTCTTGGTGATTCTACATAATATAGTCTTCATCAATGCGCCGAACATTATCATTTAATTAATAGGCAATTAAATTTTCTGTTAAATTATTAAATGTGTTTTCGACAAAATTGTCGACCCCATATTTATGTCGAATTAATCTTCATTTTCTAATTGCAATAAATCATTCAATTTTTAAAATAAGGTCTTTCTATGCTCGACAATTTTTCCGATTTTAATTGGCCTTATAAAATTTAGATTTTCACCCAACATTTTTAAATAATTAATTATTTTAATGAGTTAGGATAATAAAAAATCTTTTCTGCTTATGGCACGCAGGTTGCTGATTAAATAGGCAGTTGGCGCTGAGCCAATAAAGAAAAAAGATATTGTCAAAAGTTTTATGAAAAACAGTGAATGAGATATGAAAGCAGGGGT
>JBNAWB010000108.1:0-11949 GCA_049699975.1 Thermodesulfobacteriota bacterium | reverse complement strand
GGGCAAGAGTTCATCCCTGGGCGCATTTTCGGCAAGCCCTAAAGGCTTGCCCTACGTTTTACCCTTAACCACTCAAGGACCGCCATCCAGCACAAAAGATAAATTAATTTAACATATACTTTCTTACTTTTAGCAAAGGAGATTAGGAGTTGCTTAACAAAATTTAAAAAGCTTACAATTATGTAATAAAGAAAAAGTGATTTAGACATAAGAATTTATTAATAAAAATTTTAAAAAATTACCTTTTTTATCTCGGCGGTCTCGGTGGCCTCTGTGGCCCAAATTAAATTTTATTTAAAATTTCTTGGGGAGTGGGCATTTCACCACCCAACTTAGAAAAAGAAATCACTTCCACCCTACCTGCCGCAACTCTCTGGATTTCTCTAAAAATTTTACCTATGTTCATCTCGGGCACAATGATTTTCTTTACCCGCTGACAAACTTGGTCAATTACTTGGTCCGGAAATGGCCAAATAATCCGCAACTGCAAACAGCCAACTTTCCACCCTCTATTCCGGGCATCTTTAGCGGCCCGTAGGGCAGATCTAAAGGGGCTGCCGTAGGCGACTATGGCTATCTCCGCATCATCTAATAGGTAATATTGCACATCAATTAGTTCACGAGCATGATCAGTTATTTTCCGACAGATTCTTTCCACGAGTTGGGCAGATATATCTGCCTTATGTCCTGCTCTAATGCCCCGTTCATCATGCAACTGGCCATCAATTAACAGCCCGTAACCCTGATTAAAGGCCGGCATTCCGTCCAGCAAACCATTAGCACCTGCGCGATAAGGGATATATTCTTCGGGCGGCAGGGTTGGCTTTTGGCGGGGGACTATCTCTACTTGATCCGGAATCCGCACCTTTTCCCGCGTATGCCCCACGATCTCATCAGAAAGAACCACCACTGGATTCCGGTAAATTTCGGCTAAGTTAAAAGCCTTTACCGTTAAGTCAAAGGCTTCCTGAACACTGGCCGGCGTAAGGGCGATTATTTCATAGTCCCCATGGGAACCATATTTAGCTTGCATTACATCTTGCTGGGAAGATGAAGTGGGCTGACCAGTGGCCGGTCCACCCCGCATAACATCGATTATAACTACGGGAGTATCTGTTTCCGCCGCCCAACCAATGCCTTCCTGTTTTAAGGTGAACCCAGGGCCAGAAGTAGCCGTGCACGCTTTAAAACCACCCCACACAGCTCCCAAAGCCGCACAGATAGAAGCAATCTCATCCTCCATTTGCAAAAAGATGCCCCCCACTTGCGGCAGCATCCGCGCCATAAGTTCTGTTATCTCTGAGGCTGGCGTAATTGGATAGCCGGCAAAAAAGCGACAGCCAGCCATGATGGCCGCGCGCACGCAAGCTTCATTCCCATGAATTACCAAGGTGGACGTGGACAAAAGTATTTTCTCCTTGCTTTTCTATGTCCTCTTCTATTCTCCGCGCTCCTAAAAAGAGGGAAGAAAAATAGCCATTTTCCAAGTTATCGACCTCTACTCGGCCCTTCTTTAAGGAAGTGTGGATAAATTGATTATTTCCAATATAAATGCCCACATGGGCGGGCTGGCGAGAGGATCCCCTTTTAAAAAAAACTAAATCGCCCCGGCGCAAGCTATTTCGGGGTACAGCATAGCCCACTTGATATTGCTCGCGCGTAGTGCGGGGAAGCTCAATGCCAAAAACTTTGAAGACGCGCTGCACAAAGGCTGAACAATCCATCCCATTGATACTTGTTCCCCCGCGGGTATAGCGCAATCCCAAAAAGCTTTTGGCTACGCGCACCAACAGTTCTCGATCCTTTTCCGTAATTAAAAAACCAAGCCCATTCACTCGCTTTATTTCTTTCGGTGCTTCTTCTCCTGGTCTATCCTCTTCCGGCAGAGATGGTTTTTGCAGATAGAGCACTTGCGCTACTTTTAATTTTTCTCTCTTCTTTTCTTTAGCCGCTGCTTGGTTACTTCCCAATAATTCAGGGATTATAAGCCGCTGCCCGGGTTTAATTTTGCTATTGGGTAATCGGTTGATTTCCTGCAACTGGGCTATTTTTACCTTAAATTTTTTGGCAATCGTATACAAAGAGTCCCCTTGTTTTACGGTATAAATTGATTCTGCCCGGCTAAAGCTTGGGCTATTAAAAATAAAAAATAAAAGCAAAAACAATCGCGTTAGGAGAGCATATTTTCGCGGCATATTTTGTCCTCCTGAACGTGATTTTTATCTTCGCCTATCCTAAAACGTTTGCATTATAATAAAAAAAATCCCTATTGGCAACTCCATACTTTACCTGCCAATATTCTGTCGTTATTTTCAATCTCCTCTGCGCCTCGTAGGGCAAGGGCTTGTCTCTTGCCGTAATCAGCAAGCCATAAAGGTTTGCCCTACAGATTGACAAGAATATTTAAGTCGCCCCTCCTTATAAATTTTCCTATTTTTTAGTGACGGATTACACTTGTCCGTAATCTGTAAATATAAGGTGCAAAATTTTCTTGCCTGGGAAATTATTTTCCCCTCACGCTCACCTCTTCCCCCACAAGGCTGATTCGTAAACTCTTTTTTGGTCATAGCGAGCGGCGCCGCACTTGAGGCGGCGGAGCGTGGACATCTCATTTTTTCTCATTGAATTATGAGATTGCTTCGATCGCTAATGCTCCTGCTACTTAGGAAGTGGAAAAAATTCTACCTCGTAAGTGGAATAAAGCCACTAGCTTGGTTATTGGAGGCCGTCGTCTTATTTTTTATTTTTATCACTTCTTTGGCGCATCTGGTGGGGAAAAATATTTTGCTTCCCCGTAACCATTTCCAAAACCCGTTTCCAGGAATCAATTTCTTTACCTACCGGCTCATGCCTATGTTGATAATCTTGTTTGCGAATAAATTCGGCAAGCTCCTGCCGGAGAACTTCATAGATCTCCCTTTGTCTGCTGATAAGCGAAGGAAGATTTTTATGGTCAGGGAATTTTTTGATCGCCTCCTGCAGATGACTGAAGCAAATGCCGGCTGAGGCGGCAAAATCGCTTAAAAATTCTTCCTCGCCAAAATGATCCAATAAAATGGCTAAATAATGTTCCTCAAATAGCTGGACATGCCGGCAGACCGGACAAAAAGCAGATTTTGATTTAGAAATTTCGGAAGAATTTTCTTCCCCTTTCTTCGCCAAAACTTTTAACCAGAAGGGGCGGGCCGCCGGAGTGGGAAAGCGATCTTGAGCCTCGCGCAATTTTTCGATTATTAATCCTAAAATATCTTCATAAATTATGGCTAAGCCCAAGGCGCAGTTACTTATTGCCAAAGATTGCCAAGCATGCCAATTGCAAAAACCTAAAGACCTGCGTAATTCTTTGCGCGTACCTCCATCATTCACCCTTTCGTAGAGCAAGGCATCTAAATATCGCCAACTGTCTCTTTCGATCAAAGTACAAATAGGACACCCAGGTTGGCTTAAAGCCTCACAGAGTTTAAAATAAGACAAATATTTTAATTTCTCTCCTTTGGGGCGCGGGCTCATTTTCCTTATTCCAAAATCAAAAATAAACTACCCTTGCCAAGCAAGTTTCATTTTAAATTTCTAATGACTTTAATTGCGCGCTTAATTCTTGAATTATAGCCTTAATCTCCTCGGAACGTCCTTGGGCTTTGGAAAGGAGAGATTCGATGGTGGCAATCTCTTCCCGGACATAACTTAGTGCTTGCTTCTGCATGGCGGCAATTGCTTTATTGATTCTCTCCTCCCATTGAGCGGCTAACCGGGAAAGGTTGACGAAGACTTCTCCCGGAATCAGGCGTAAAAAATGCTTTTCAAAAAGCGGTCGGAAAATAAACATGGGAATGAGAAACCAAATTAAGTCTAAGTGATAATCGTAAGTGCGGCTGATCTTAATATCTGGTTGAGTGGGAGGGGCTATTTCTATCTTCCATTCTGCTTCCGCCATTTTTAAACCCAAGACTTTTTCTACATTATTGGCCAGGAGACTGCGAAAGATGTCCAAGCTGCGCGACAGCCCCGCATGGGCTTTCTGCAGTGTGCCAAAGAAATGGCGGTGTTCTGTTTGGGAAATGCGGGTCATCTCTTCGCGCATATTTTCCGCCAACCATTCTTCATAGCGGCGCGTCAATTGCCAAAGATTTCCTTTCCAAGTGGCCAGCTCTTGTTTCAATTTTTCAGTTAGTTTTTTCTTCAGGGGGGCTTCTGCTAACCTTTCCAAGCGTTGGGCAATGAGCGTTCGCGTCTGCTCAGAATTTTCTCGGGCAATCCAGGTAATTTCTTTTTCCATAGCCCTAAAATTAACTTTCTCATCCAAGATTAATTGGCGCAGCGCTTCTCTATCTTTTTCATCCTGCAGAGAACTTTGCCAAGCTATTTCCAAGTAACTCAAACAATTCTTTAACAAAGAGTTCATCTTATGACGCAAAATTTTTCGGTATTCTTTTTCCCAATTGCCGGAAATCTTAGCAAATAATTCTAAATGTAATTTTTCTTTCCATTTATCAGCGTTCAGCCGCGTGGAAAATGGAAATATCTCCGGCTCTATATCTAATTCTTTCCGCAGCATCTCCCGGAAGAATTGGATTATCTCCTGTTGTTGTTCATCATTTAACAGGTCAACTTTGGTAAGCAGGAGTATTACCCGCGGGGTGTGCTCCCGGAGATCGCGAATCAATTCCAAATCATTCTCGGATAAGGGGCGATCCGCACTGATCGCCACCATGGCCGTACCAGCTTCGGGCAGCCAATTAGCCGATGTCTCGCGGTGATATTTAAAGATGCTGCCTAACCCGGGAGTATCCACTAAACGCAGACCGGAAAAGTCTTCTAAGCAGGGGAGCTCTACATCTACCATTTCTACATTCTTCCGGTTAGAAGGATTACAAGCTTCGGCGGTATATTCCTCAATCCGTTCTAAAGGAACTTCTTCGGCGTTGCCGTCATAGTAATGAATAATTACGCGCTCTTTTTCTCCATACTGCAACCTGGTTATGGCGGTGGTCACCGGAATGACTCCTACCGGCAAAACATCTTTGCCGATCAAACAATTCAAAAAAGAGCTCTTTCCCGCTTTGAACTGACCAAAAATAGCTACATCAATGAATCTTTTCTGGTTCAGAATATTAGAGCAGGCTTCGATTTGCCGGTTTAAGGAAGTGATTTGAAATTGCTGAGCAATCTCCTGGATTCTATACAGCAACTTATTAAAATCCAAGAAGGATGGCTGCGAATTAGTCTTTTCCCAAACAAGAAACATACAAAACTCCATTGGCTTCTCCCGCAGGAGTCTATAAATTAAAAAACTCCTGCCGGGAATTTTTCCCAACAGGAGTTATCAGCCCTGGCGGCGGTTATAAGGTGAACTCCATCACCTTTTAAATTTTTATAGCACAGAAATTTCAGATTTGTCAATTTGGAAAAATGCTCACCCTCGATCAGTTTTTAAATTCTTTTTTGATAAGAATTTTGCCACTTTTAAAGCGACGCCTTTGGCATGTTATCGATATCTAGCTACCCTAAAGGTATACCAACCATCTTTTTTAATCAAAGAAAGCTATAAGCAAGAAAGGCCTAAGGCCGGAATGAAAATTCTTTCTCTCGTCGTCTTATTCAATTTCAATCGCAGTAAAGCCTAATTGATGGGTGGGTTTATTAAATTAAACGAGGTTTAGTCATGAGGTCATCGCGAGGGAGCGTAGCGACCGTGGCGATCTCGTAACGTCTGGAAAATATGGGACGCAGATGAACACAGATTTTCAGGATTAAAATTATTATTTATGCTCCTCTGTACTCTCCTTAATCTCTGGGGCAAAATTTATATTAAAATTTCCTCTGTGGCCTCCGTGCCCTCTGTGGCTAAATATATTTTAAATTTCTCTGCGCTCTTGGCGCGCTCTGCGGTTAATACTTTCAGAGAAGCCCTACAATTCCTTTAGGTCATTACGAGGGAGCGCAGGTCGATGCCACCCACGCTGCGCTGACCATGACGAAAAAGGCATGGTTACCCAATCTCACTAAGGAGAAGAGAGGGTGAGATTAAAATAAAATGGGTTTACTAAGAAATCATCCCCTTCTCAGTGACCGATTACCAATCGCATAATTATAAATTTGATCTTTTGTAAAAAAAACTTTTTACTATTTCCGTGGCCATTATATAAAAGAATACTACCATGACCAAAAATATGAGGAAAGAAAGGGGGAGCGGAGTAAATTCAAATAATTTGCCCAAGAGGGTATAAGGAAGCAAAAGGGTAAGGCCGGCCACAAGCAAAGTAGTAATTAATAAGTATTTTCCAGGCCTGCTCTTAAAAAAAGGCTTCTGACTCCGGACTATCAGAACAACCAAAGAAGCTGAAATAACAGACTCTAAAAACCATCCGGTTCTAAATTGATCGGTTGTTGCCTGGAGCAAAAATAACAGCCCAGCAAAGGTTAAATAATCAAATAGAGAACTCAGCAGACCAAAGGTCATCATAAATTTTCGGATAAAAGGAATGCGCCACCGATGAGGATTCTGCAGCATTTCCTGATCTACGTTGTCATTGCTAATGGTCATTTCGGGAAAGTCGGTTAATAAATTGGTGAGGAGAATCTGTTTGGGCAAGAGGGGGAGAAAGGGAAGAAAAAGAGAAGCCCCGGCCATACTAAACATATTTCCGAAATTAGCACTAGTGGCCATAAAGACATACTTTAATGTATTAGCAAAAGTCATTCTGCCTTCCCGGATACCTTCAATAAGTACATTTAAATCTTTATCAAGAAGAACAAAATCAGCGGCCTCTTTGGCCACATCCACAGCCATATCTATAGAGATGCCGACATCAGCAGAATGGATCGCGGAGGCATCATTTATTCCATCCCCTATATAGCCGACTACATGGCCAGCTTTCTTCAAAGCCCGGATGATCATTTCTTTTTGGTTTGGTTCCACTTCCGCAAATATATCAACTTCATGAACCCGATTTATTAATGCTTCAGGGCTTATTTTATGGAGGTCTTGGCCTGTAAGCACCTTCGATTCAGTTAAACCAATTTGTTGACCAACGTTGGCCGCAACCAATAGATTGTCTCCGGTGACAATTTTTAATGAAACACCCAGGTTCTTTAGCTGCTGGATAGTCTCTTTGATCCCTTTTTTAAGAGGGTCATAAAAAATCAAAAGCCCCAGAAATATCATGCCCATTTCATGATCTTTTGTAATAAAAGAACTCGTATCCATAGCTCGATAAGCTACGCCTAAACTTCTAAGTCCCTTTTGGCTTACGTCTTTAAAAATTTCCAGGATATGCTGTTTAATATCTTTAATGTCAATAATCGTCCCGTCGGCAGTTTCTGCTGAACTGCAGACTTCCATCACATTAAGCAGCGCCCCTTTAGTAATTAGCAAATATTCATTTTCTTTTGCTACCAATATACTTAAGCGTTTACGGGCAAAATCATACGGCACCTCATCCAGTTTTTGATAAGAAGATGTATCTATTGAGCAGCAATGGCGAATGGCTTCATCTATTGGATTATTAAAGCCTGTTTCATAAAATGAGTTGAGGTAGGCATAAAGCAGGACTTTTTCGCTCTTATGGCCATACACATCAAGAGCAGAGTGTAATTGCATTTTTCCTTCGGTAAGCGTCCCAGTTTTGTCAGCGCAGAGAATATTCATTGAGCCAAAATTTTCGATCGCTTCCAGGCGTTTAACAATGACCTTTTTCTTGGCCATGCGCTTTGCACCATGAGAAAGATTAATGGTAATAATCGCAGGCAGAAGCTGGGGAGTCAATCCGATGGCTAAGGCTAAAGCGAACAGAATAGACTCCAAGACCGGACGATGGAAATAAACATTGACAGCGAAGATGGCCATTACCAATAGAAGGGTTATTTCCATCAGCAAATATCCGAATCGCCTAACCCCCCTTTCAAACTCAGTCTCCGGTCGTCTAAATTTAAGCCGATCTGCGATTTTACCAAATTCGGTTTCTTTACCAGTATGGATGACGACCGCTTTTCCCGTTCCGCTGACCACATGCGTGCTCATATAAAGGGTATTTGTTCTTTGGCTCAAGGCGGTCTCAGGGCGGAGGACACCTATTGATTTGCTCACCGGGTAGGTCTCGCCCGTTAAAGTAGCCTCGTCCACAAATAAATCTTTAGATTCCAATAAGAGAGCGTCTCCTGGAACCATATTTCCTGCTTTGAGAAGAATGATATCTCCAGGCACAATTTCTTCAATAGGGATTTCCACTGTTATACCATTACGAAGTATCGTGCCTTTGATTTTGACTGTTGCCAGCAGTTTCTCGATAGCGTTTACTGCGCCTCTTTCCTGTAAAAAGCCGAGAAAACCGCTAATTAAAACAATGGCGAGTATGATGAGCGCATCGGTATAATCGTGCAATGAGAAAGAAATTCCTACGGCAAATAAAAGAATGATAATGATGGGACTTTTGAATTGAGATAAGAAAAGGCTTAAATTGTGAGTTTGCTTTTGCGCTTTTAATCGATTAAATCCATAAATATTAATACGTTGATAGGCTTCGGCGTTAGTTAAACCTGTTGGAGTGGTGCGGAGCTCTTGCAAGAGCTCCGCAGCCGGTAAACTCCAAAACACCTCAAGATTCTTATTAAATTCAGCATCTCTTTTGAGAGATCTCTCGATCGTCTTCATTTGGCGAAGATCATCTTGATGGAGATCAAAAGTAAAGCTACGCCAAAAATTTTTTCCAAAACTACATTAGGCAGATGATTTGCCATCTTGGCCCCCAAAAAACCCCCAAAAAAGAAACCCAGACAGATTAAGGATGCTATTTCTAAATCTACATATCCATTTTTGTAATATGTCCATGCGGCCAACAAACCAATGGGCGGCACAAGAAGAGCCAAGGTCGTGCCTTGAGCTTGATGTTGCGACAAACCAAAAATAAAGACCAGAGCAGGAAGGATGATGGTTCCACCCCCTATACCGATCAAACCACTAAGGACTCCAGCCCCTAATCCCAATATTAAATAAGAAATAATATTCATCATACTCAATCCTTCATACTCCTAAAAGAACTCTTACTGCACCACCACCTGGACGTAACCCATATTCCCTGAACGATGGTCAAGGGCTAGCAAAGTAATTTTTTGATTTGCCTTTAAAATTACCAATAATTGAACAAAGCTTTCCACGTTCATTATAGGTTGGCCATTAATTTCCAGAATAATATCCCCTACCTCAAAGCCCGCTTTCCCCAAAGGCCCTTTTGGATTAATCGAGGTTATTATAACCCCTCTATTAGCCTCAAGACCAAATTCTTCAGATTCTTTAGGAGTCAAAGCTCTTACTTCGGCCCCCAAACGCTCTTTTACGGCGCCAATTAAAAATTTGCTGGCCTCTTCGAGATTCCCTATTTTAACCATCAATTCTCGCTTAATTCCATTCCGGATGATGGTTACCCTAACCTCCTGACCGATTGGAGTATTGGCTACTTCATTTCTTAAAGATCCTGAATCCACAATCTCTTTCCCGCGATAAGCTATGATGAGATCATTTTTTCGCAAACCTGCTTTATCTGCTGGTCCTCCTTTGATAACGTCCATGATTAAAGCCCCTTTTGCCCCCTCTATGTGAAGGCTTTTAGCCAATTCAGCAGTAAGGTCCTGGATATTTACGCCCAGCCATCCTCTCTCTACTTTACCATGCCCAATTAGCGATTTAGCAACATGAAGGGCCATATTACTTGGTATAGTAAATCCGATACCTTCAAAACCTCCTGATTCAGAGACAATGGCCGCATTTACGCCAATAACTTCCCCTTTGAGATTTAAGAGAGGCCCACCGCTATTTCCAGGATTAATAGCGGCATCCGTCTGTAAAAAATCTTGATAACTGCTGGGATCCGTTATCCCTCTTCTGTGTTTGGCGCTGATAATCCCATGGGTGACCGTTTGATCCAAGCCCCGAGGATGGCCAATGGCTACTACCCATTCCCCAATCTGCACTTGATCTGAATCTCCAAAAGTTACATAAGGAAGCGGCTCCTTGGCTGAAATTTTTATAACGGCCAGATCAGTCTTCGGATCTGATCCTATTAGAGAAGCAGCAAATTTCCGCCCATCCGAAAGTATAACATCTATCTTAGTTGCTCCTCCAACCACATGATGATTGGTGAGAATGTGCCCTTCCGGATCAATAATCATTCCCGATCCTAATCCTTTTACCTCTCTTTTAAATTTTTTGGGCATCTGAGGAATGTTAAAAAAATGCTTAAAGAAAGGGTCACTTTCAAACGGCAAAAAAGGATTAACAACCTCCCGCCGTTCAGTTACTTCTATATGGACTACTGCGGGAATATTCTTTTTGGCCACTTGGATGATGGCTTGGCTAAAATCTAAAGGATTTTTTTCTTCGGCGTGTGCTGAAAAGAAAGGGAATGATATACCTATCAAAAAGAAGTAAAAACCTATGCTACTTAAAATCCGGCGGTAAAATATTTTTTTAACCATGGCTTTCTTTTCCCTCCTCTATTTTTAGGTTTGAAGAAATCGCTCAGGCGCCTTTTCTCCTGCGAATTTTTTTGCTAGACGGGTAGGTTCATTATAGCCGATTTGTAGATGGCTTAAAATCGATTTTTTATATCATGATTTTAGGGATAAAGAGTACTTTTGGCGGCCAAGATAATCTTTAGCCCGCCTGCCCTGCTTGCCATAACCACTAATGGTTAGCCTCTTTGCCTCTAACCATAGATTTTTTCGATTCTCGCTTCCCAGAATAGCAAAAACTATATTCTTTGTTCCCTTTTTAAGGGCTCCGACAAAACAGTGTTTTGCCCTTTGGGTAAAACCCGTTTTCCCAATAACTTTTTCTGGGGACTCTAAGAGCCTATTAGTAGTCCGCAGAAAAAAAACTTTACCTTCCGCAGTGCTGATTTTAGCTTCGGGTGTCTCCATTATTTCTCTAATTTTGGGAAACTCGAGAGCGTAACTCATAAGCTTAGATAAATCTGCAGCTGTCGTATATTGCCCTGGACCTGGGAGACCAGTGGCATTTATAAATTTTGTATTTTTTAAATCCAAGAAATATGCTTTTTTATTCATCAGCTCCACAAAATTTTTCTCTGTACCTGCCACTGTCTCCGCCAAAGCCACGGCGGCATCGTTTGCCGATTTTAGGAGGACAGCATAAAGAAGATCTTCCACCCTAAGTTTATCTCCTTCCTTGAAGCCAATTTTTACTGGTTCCACTTGAACTGCCCTTTTACTGATCGTCACCACCTTGGAAAGCTCTGCTTTCTCTAATACCAAAATCGCCGTCATTAACTTTGTGGTGCTAGCCGGAGGAAGGCGAAGATTTGAATTTTTGCAATATATAATTTTACCCGTATTATCATCCATTACCAAGGCTGCCCGAAAATGGAGGTAGGCAAAGCAAGAGGAACTTCCTAAAGTGGGGCCAAAAAGGAAGAGTAGGCCAAAAAATAAGCTTCTCAGCCATATCTTCCAATTTTGGCTAAGCAGCGCAGGAAAGGCCTTGAAAGTGGCCTTTCTGGCCCGCAAAGAAAGCTCCCTAGAAGCCCTATTTGGCCAGGCTTCTCTTTTCCAAACTGGTAAATTTTCCATCAAGCACTACCTTTCCTCTTTTGGATAAATCTAAGCTAAATCAAAAACAGAGGTTTAAGATCCGGAGCCGCCAAAGATGTTTATTTCCCCAAATTAAGGCTTTATTTAACTGGCACAAATTCATCCCGCCGATTGAGCGACCGATTAGCTTCATTATTATTAGGAACCCGTGGTTTTTCTAAGCCATAACTGATCACAGCCAGCCGGTCTCCAGATATACCCAAGCTCTCTAAATATCTTTTGGCACTATTAGCTCTTTGCTCACCTAAGGCCAGATTATATTCGGCAGTCCCAATATCACACGTGTGGCCCTGTATTTGAATCTTTTTTTCAGGATTTTCAGCCATCCATTTAGCAATTTTCTCT
>JBNAWB010000107.1:0-11968 GCA_049699975.1 Thermodesulfobacteriota bacterium | reverse complement strand
ACGGTCAGTCTTTTTAACTGACCGTCTAACAGTTTTAATATTTCTCGCCTGAATTAAGCTGAAATTTAAAAAGTGATCGACGGTCAGGCTTTTTAGTTGATCGGCAAGCACTTTTTAATTTCTGCCTAATTTGCTTAATCTCCCCCAAACCCTCTTTAGAAAAGAGGAGAGAAAAGGAAGCAAAATAGGGGAGAGGAGAAGGGGAAGAGCAATAGATAAAGCACTTTAAAAATCCTCCTTTCTTGATTTAATGCCTAAAGAATGGTATTTTAATTTCATAAAAAGAGAAAACCAAAAAGGAATTTTATGCCCATAATAGATTTTCACGTGCATATAGGGAATCTCGGAGATATGAAACCTTGGGTCATGGAGTTTTTTCAAAATTACGGCAAAGGATCAGGGGCGGAGAAAGTGGTGGATAGGAATGGGCGGATGGATCCCGCGGCTTTAGTGGATTTGCTCCAGGAAAACGGAGTAGACTATGCCGTAATTTTAGCTGAACTCAGCCCGATTACCACGGGGATGGTGAGTAATGAGTTTGTGGCTAAATTTTGCCAAGGGAAAAAAGAACTAATTCCTTTTGCCAATTTGAATCCTTACCTGAGCAGTCGTTTGGAAGAAGAGTTAGAAAAATGTGTCCATGATTTGGGGATGAAGGGCCTTAAATTATACCCCACTTACCAACAATTCTATCCAAATGATCGCCTGCTCTATCCCTTATATGCCAAAGCGCAGGAATTAAAAATTCCAGTGATGGTGCACACAGGCTCATCTATATTTCGGGGTGCCCGCCTCAAATATGGCGATCCGGTTTTGCTGGATGATGTGGCTGTAGATTTTCCAGAACTAACTTTGATTCAGGTCCACAGTGGCCGAGGATTCTGGTATGAACCGGCTTTTTTCTTGGCCCAGCTCCACCCCCAGGTCTATATGGAAATTGCCGGTCTGCCTCCGCAAAATCTTTTAAAATATTTTCCTGATCTGGAAAAAAATGCTCATAAAATCCTTTTTGGCTCTGATTGGCCAGGAGTCCCAGGAATCCGTAAAAATATAGAGACAATTCGCTCTTTGCCTATCAGAGAAGAAACCAAAGAAAAAATTTTGGGTGGTAATGCCGCCAAGATTCTAAGAATCTAAAAAGAAGGGGAAAATGAAGAGAAAAGCAAGCATAACCCGGGAAACAAAGGAGACCAGGGTCAAAGTTGATCTTAATTTGGAGGGTTCAGGGAAGCACAAAATTTCTACTTCCATTTCTTTTTTTGATCACATGCTTAGCCTCTTAGCAGCGCATAGCCTCATTGACCTTAATATTTTTGCGCGGGGGGATACCCCGGTTGATGATCACCATACCGTAGAAGATATAGGCATTTGTTTGGGAAAAGCCTTGAAAGAGGCCTTAGGGGATAAGGCTGGTATTAGGCGCTATGGTTCGGCGTTTATTCCTATGGATGAAAGCTTAGCTTCTGTGCACATAGATATTTCCGGACGTCCCGGTTTAGTTTATCAGCTACCGTTGCGGCGCAGGAAAATTGGAAGCTTTGATACAGAATTAGTAAAAGAATTTTTTCAGGCCCTGGCAAATAATGCCGCTATTACGATCCATGCCCATGTAGCGTATGGAAGCAACAGCCATCATATGGTGGAAGGATTGTTTAAAGCTTTGGGGCGCGCTTTACGGCAGGCCGTGGATAAAGATGAAAAGATTAAAGGGGTTCCTTCAACTAAGGGTAGGTTATGATTGCCATAGTCGATTATGGAATGGGTAACCTGCGCAGTGTGCATAAGGCCTTCGAGAAAGCAGGTTTTCCCGCCTTAGTAACTCAGAGGGCCGAAGAATTGCGGCAGGCTGATGGTTTAGTAGTACCTGGAGTGGGCGCTTTTAAAAAAGCCATGGAGAATCTGGAAAATTTAAATTTAATCAAGCCCATTGTAGAATTTATTGAAAAAGGAAAGCCATTTTTAGGAATATGCCTGGGCTTGCAGTTACTCTTTGCGGGAAGCGAGGAGTTTGGGTGGCAGCGGGGATTGTCTATTTTCCCAGGTCGGGTAGTACGCTTTAGGGAGGCCAATCTAAAAATTCCGCATATAGGCTGGAATACCATTAAGATAAAGAAGCAAGTACCCATTTTTGAAGGCTTGGCGGATGGGGCGTATTTTTATTTCGTCCATTCTTATTACCCTGTTCCCGAAAACGAGGAAATAGTGGCGGCTACTGCTTGGTATGGATTGGAATTTACTTCCGCTATCGCCTGGGGAAATTTATTCGCCCTCCAATTTCATCCAGAAAAAAGCCAAACTGCGGGCCTCCAAATTATAAAAAACTTTGGGCATTTAGTTTATCAATGAAATATTATCCTGTTTTTCTCAATCTGCAGGGGAAACTTTGTATAGTGGTAGGAGGAGGCCGGGTAGCCGAACGTAAAGTGCAAGGATTGTTGCGCGCTGGAGCTGTGGTCAAAGTTATAAGCCCGCGCTGGACCCAAAAATTAGCAAAGTTAAAAGAGCAAGGTAAGATTATCGGCCATTTACGTCATTTTCGATCTACCGACATGAAAAAAGCATATTTAGTTATTGCCGCTACCAATGATCATGCGGTGAATGAAAAAATTTATCAGCAGGCGGAGGAGCAAAAAATTCTGGTTAATGTAGTCGATGACCCCAAACACAGCAGTTTCATCGTTCCTGCTTTGGTAAAAAAAGGTGAAATAACCCTGGCCATCTCCACTTCGGGAAGAAGCCCGGCCTTAGCTCGCTTTCTCCGCCAAAAATTAGAAAAAGTTTTAGGTCCTGAATATGCTTATTTAGGAAAATTTCTGGGAAGGTTACGTAAATGGCTGTTCTCTCAAAAAATAGACAGCCGCCAGCGACAGAGGATATTTAGTCTTTTAGTTGGAGAAAGATCTTTAGATTTAATCCGCCAAAAAAAGAGGAGAGAGTGGGAAAGGCATTTGCAATCTATCTTAGGGAATGACTTTTCTTTAAAAAAATTGGGAATAGGAAAATGAACCTTATTTTTTTTGAAACGGCTGTGATCATATACCTCATCGGCATGGGGGCGGCTTTAGCTTATTTAATCACCTTCAAAAAACCTTTATCTTGGATAAGTAGTTTGGCCATAGGCCTAGGCTTCCTAATGCACACCAGCGCGTTGGTTTCTCGGTATTTAGAAGCTGGTTACACGCCGATAACTAATCTGCACGAAGCCCTTTCCTTTTTTGCCTGGGCGATCATAGCGGTTTATCTCATTATGCAAATGAAATATCGGGTAGAGGTTCTGGCGGCTTTTGTTTCTCCCATAGCCATCATCATGATTTTATTGGCTTCTATTTTCCCCCGCGAAATTTTACCTTTGCCTCCGGCTTTACAGAGTTTATGGCTGCCCATCCATGTTACGCTGGCTTTCTTGGGCAATGCTTTATTTGCCGTGGCTTTTGCCATTGGGATAATGTATCTACTTCAAGAAGGACAAATAAAAGCGAAAAAAATAGGCTCGGTTTACCGGCGTCTGCCCTCCTTGAAAGTATTAGATGAAATAAATTACCGATGTCTAACCTGGGGATTTCCATTAATGACTTTGGGCATAATTAGTGGTTCAGTCTGGGCGCAGAGCGCCTGGGGTGCCTATTGGAGTTGGGATCCGAAGGAAACCTGGTCGCTGATTACCTGGTTCGTATATGCGGCCTTGCTCCATAGTCGCTTGACCATAGGCTGGCGGGGGCGCAAAGCAGCCCTTTTAGCCATTATTGGTTTTGCTTCAGTGGTCTTCACTTTTTTGGGGGTGAATTTATTACTTACCGGGCTGCACGCCTACAATTAGAAAGTTTTTAGCGGGCATAAGTAATGGAAATTGTCATAATGGGCATAAGTCATAAAACTGCTCCCGTGGAAATTCGAGAAAAGTTTTCTGTTCCTAAAGGCTTGCTCAGCGATTACTTAAGGAAATTGGTTAGCTTACCTGATGTGCAAGAAGGAACTATAATTTCAACTTGTAATAGAGTAGAGGTAATTGCAGTTATAAATCAAGGAGTAGGGGAGCAAGAATTAATAAAATTTTTAGCTGGCTTAGCTCAGCTTTCCATGGCGGAATTAGATCACTATTTATATAAGCTTAAAAATGCTGAGGCAGTTAAACATGTTTTCCGGGTAGCCTCCAGTCTGGATTCGATGATCATCGGCGAACCGCAGATATTAGGCCAGGTGAAGGAAGCCTACCGTTTAGCCGTGGAAAATAAAACGGCTAAATTGATTTTGAACAAACTTTTTCATCGAGCCTTTTTTGTAGCCAAGCGGGTACGCACCGAGACTAAAATTGCCAACCAAGCTGTGTCCGTTAGTTATGCCGCCGTCGAATTGGCTAAAAAGATAATGGGCGATTTAAGAGATAAAAAGGCTTTACTCATTGGGGCCGGGGAGATGTCGGAATTAGCCGCCAAGAATTTACTCAGTCAAGGAATTAAAGAGATCTTGGTTACTAACCGGACTTATGCGCGGGCTGAAGAACTGGCTGCCGAATTACATGGGCGACCAATACCCTTTAACGAATTTCCTGCCCAACTCAAAGAAGTGGATATTATTATAAGCTCCACGGGCTCCAGCCACTACATTGTCCAAAAAGACCAAGTTCAGCCCCTTATTCGAGCTCGGCGCCATCGGCCTATGTTCTTTATCGATATTGCCGTTCCCCGGGACATAGATCCCCAACTTAACGAAATCGATAATATCTATGTGTATGATATAGATGATCTCCAAAACGTGGTCGAAGAAAATAAGGAGGAACGAAAGAAAGAGATCGCTAAAGCCGAAAATATTATCCAGCAAGGGCAGGAGTCTTTCCAAAAATGGTTAAAGAGCTTAGAAGTGGTGCCCACGATTTTAGATCTGCGCCAACGTTTGGAGAAAGTTCGCCAGGAAGAAATTAGCCGCACCCTTTCTTTGCTGCGGAATACATCGGCCGAAGAGCGCGAAATAATAGATCTCTTGACCCAATCTATCATAAACAAAATCATCCATCAGCCCATTACTTTTTTAAAGAGTCAAAACAATCAAGAGCAAGGAAAGTTTAATATTGAGCTATTCCGTAAGATTTTCGGCTTAGCAGAAAACAATGATCAAGCGGTTTCCCAAGATAGTCCGTCTGGGCACAAGAGGAAGTCTCTTGGCCTTAAATCAGGCTAAAACTATTAAAGCCTGGATAGAGGAGCATAATCCAGACGTGGTCGTTAATTTAGTCCCCATAAAAACCAAAGGGGATAAGATAGAGATACCTCTCTTTAAAATGGGGGGCAAAGGTCTCTTTGTCAAAGAGATTGAAGAAGCCCTGCTCCAAGCGGAGGTTGATTTAGCAGTTCATAGCGCTAAAGATCTACCCGTTCAAATTCCCGAGGGATTGTCTTTGATAGCTTTCCCACCCCGGGAAGATCCACGGGATGCCTTGATCTGTCGCCAAACAGGCTTCGGTAATAAGCTTCCGGAGAAAGGGAAAGTGGGTACAAGCAGCCTGCGCAGACAAGCACAGCTCCGTCACCATTGGCCCAATTTAGAGATTGTTCCTTTACGCGGAAATTTGGATACCCGTTTGCGAAAGCTTTATTCTTTGAATTTAGACGCCATCATTGTAGCCGCGGCGGGCTTACATCGCTTGGGCTGGCAGGAGAAGATAACTGCTTATTTAGAGCCGGAGGTAATGTTGCCCGCCATTGGCCAAGGGATATTGGTGGTCGAAGGCCGAGAGGGAGATGAGGGACTACAGAAGATCTTACATCCTTTAAATGATTTAACTACCCAGCAATGTTTTCTCGCCGAAAGATCTTTTTTACAAAGAGTGGGTGGAGGGTGTCAAGTGCCTATTGCCGGATGGGCCAGGATAGAATCAGACAAATTGATTTTGAGAGGTTTAGTGGCCGCCGTGGACGGGCAAAAGGTAGTCCGGGGAGAGATCAGCGGTTTACCGCAAGATGGTCAAGAATTGGGGAAGAAGTTAGCCGCGGATTTGTTGGCGCGAGGTGGCCAAGAAATTTTAGATGAGGTCTATGGGCATAAATGAAACAGGGGATAGTTTATCTAATAGGTGCCGGTCCAGGTGATCCAGGGTTGATCACCATCAAAGGCATGTCCTGTTTGAAGAAGGCCGACGTAGTCATTTATGACTATCTGGCTAATGAAGAGCTATTGCAAGAAGTCAAAGAAGGGGCAGAACTCATCTACGTGGGGAAAAAAGGGGGCGAGCATACTCTACCCCAGAGAGAGATAAATTTGTTAATGATCCAAAAAGTGCGGGAAGGGAAGGTAGTGGCGCGCTTAAAAGGGGGGGATCCCTTTATTTTTGGCCGAGGCGGAGAAGAAGCCGAAGCATTAGCTCAAGCGGGGGTTCCTTTTCAAATTATTCCTGGAGTTACCTCAGCGATTGCTGGGCCCGCTTATGCCGGTATTCCTTTGACACACCGCGAATATACTTCCACAGTAGCTTTTATTACCGGACATGAAGATCCCCAAAAAGAGAAGTCCCAGATTAATTGGTCTAAAATCGCAACTGGACTGGGCACTTTGGTCTTTCTAATGGGCGCGGGCCGTCTTTCTTCTATAGTTGATGAATTGCTGAAAAATGGACGCGCTCCCCAAACCCCGATAGCCTTAATTCGCTGGGGAACCCTTCCGAAGCAAGAGACCATTGTCGCGACCTTAGCCACCATTAAAGAAGAAGTTAAAAGGAGGGAGGTCAAGCCCCCAGTGATTATCTTAGTGGGCGAAGTAGTAAAATTACGAGAGAAGCTTAATTGGTACGAGAAACTTCCCCTTTTTGGCAAGAGAATTTTGGTGACGCGCTCGCGGGAGCAAGCCAGTGACCTTGCGGAACGTTTGCGGCAATATGGCGCTTGGCCAATTGAGTTCCCCACCATCGAATTAATTCCCCCTGCAAGCTGGGCTGATGTGGATCATTGCCTAAAACAAATGATGGCTTATGATTGGCTTATATTCACCAGTGTTAATGGGATTAAATTCTTGCTGAACCGGGTCTTAGCTTTAGGGATGGATATTAGAGATCTAAAAGGGCCAAAAATATGTGCTATTGGTCCGCAGACAGCAGAAGTTTTAAAGGATTTAAATTTGCAAGTTGATTTTGTGCCTACCGAGTACCGCGCCGAAAGCATCTTAGAAAGATGGCGCGGTCAGAACCTAAAGGGAAAAAGGTTTTTAATCCCCCGGGCTAAAATAGCTCGCGATATTCTTCCAGCAGAATTAAGGAAAGCCGGAGCCTTGGTGGATGTAGTAGAAGTTTACCAGACTATTTTGGCTCAGCAAGACAAAGAAAGAATTCGTCAGCTTCTCCAGGACAAAGAAATTTCAGCCATAACTTTTACGAGTTCATCCACGGCTCATAATTTTGCCGAAATTTTTGGGGAAGAAGTTAGAAAACTAACGGCGGGGATTCCGATTGCCTCTATTGGCCCGATCACGGCTGCCAAAGCCAAAAGCCTTGGCCTGGAAACTACCATAATGCCTAAAGAATATACGATCCCAGCCCTGGTGGATGCGTTAGTAGCTTATTTTTCGGCGGGGAAAGAGAAATAAAGCAAGGTATTAGATTATGATCGGCATTTCCAAATTATATTGTGGCACAGTTGAACCTGCTGATCCTTTGCGCTATGGTCGAGATTCGGCTAAACTCCCCGCGCACCTTCTCCAATTTGCCCTCGATAAAAAACCAGTGGTCGTCTGGAATATTACCAGGCGTTGCAATCTTAATTGCCAACACTGTTATTCGGCCTCGACTAACCAAGATTATCCGGGAGAGCTGAGTACGGAAGAGGGGAAGAAATTAATAGAGGATTTGGCAAAATTTGGTTGTCCCGTCATCCTTTTCTCTGGCGGCGAACCCCTCTTGCGAGGGGATCTTATGGAGTTAGCCCAATTGGCCACTGATTTGGGAATACGGACCGTAATTTCCACAAATGGCACCCTCCTGACTCCTCCAATAGTAAGAAAAATGAAAAAGGTCGGCCTTTCTTATGTGGGCATAAGTCTGGATGGCATGAGAGAAACTAATGATCGCTTTCGAGGGATTAAAGGTGCTTTTGAGGCGGCTTGGAGAGGGATTCGTTACTGTCAAGATGCCGAAATTAAAGTGGGCCTGCGCTTTACCATCAATCGGCGGAATTTTCAGGATATCCCCAAGATCTTCGAATTTTTAGCAGCCGAAAAAATTCCGCGCATCTGTTTTTATCATTTAGTTTATGTGGGGCGAGGGAGCGAATTGCGGAAAGAAGATCTCTCTCATGAAGAGACGAGAAAAGTCGTAGATTTAATAATTGATTGGACTAAAGACCTCCATGATCGAGGCCAACCGGTTGAAGTACTTACCGTGGATAATCATGCTGATGGGCCATATTTATATATGCGCCTGGTGCGCGAAGGTTCTCCTCGAGCAGCCGAAGTGCTGGAGCTGTTACGCATGAATGGAGGAAACAATTCGGGAGTAGGCCTGGGTTGCGTGAGTTGGGATGGATCGGTTCATGCCGATCAATTTTGGCGCCACTACTCTTTCGGTAATGTGCGGCAAAGGCCTTTCAGTGAAATTTGGACAGATACCAGCGATCCTTTAATGGCCCAACTCAAAGAAAAGAAGAAATACGTGCAGGGCCGGTGTGCTGCTTGCCGGTGGTTGGACTTGTGTGCGGGAAATCTCCGGGTGCGGGCTGAGGCCGTCACCGGAAACATTTGGGCTGCTGACCCCGCCTGTTATCTGACTGATGAAGAAATTGGCCTTAACCAAAATGCCAGATAAATTAAAAGAAAAAGATACGCCTTCTTTGCGCCTGGTGGCTTGGGAAGTGACCCGCAGGTGCAACCTCAATTGTCAGCATTGTCGGGCAGCTTCTGGAGCAGGCCCATACTATGGCGAATTGAACAAGGAAGAGTCATTTAAAGTGCTGGCTGAAATAGCCAGTTTAGGTAAACCTGTAGTTATTCTTACAGGGGGAGAACCGCTACTGAGAGATGATATTTATGATTTAGCCGCAGAGGGAACCCGGTTAGGTCTACGCATGGTCATGGCGCCCAATGGTACTTTATTAGACGAAGAAAAAGCGCAAAGATTGAAGAAGGCGGGGATTCAACGCGTTTCCATCAGCTTGGATGGAGCTACGGCAAATAGTCACGATCAGTTTCGGCAAGTGCCCGGGGCCTTTGCTGGAGCATTACAGGGCATTCAATGTTTAAAAAAAGTGGGCTTGGAATTTCAGATCAATACCACCGTGACCCTTAGAAACATGAAAGAGATTCCGGCGATATTGGATTTGGCTTTTAATTTGGGAGCCGTAGCGCATCATATATTCCTTTTAGTTCCTACCGGTCGGGGTCAGGCTTTGGCCGCAGAAACGCTACCGGCGGAGAAATATGAAGAGGTTCTCCATTGGTTTTATGAGCAAAGGGAGAAGTACCCATTACAGTTAAAGGCTACCTGTGCTCCCCATTACTACCGAATTTTAAGGCAGCGGGCAGCAAGGGAAGGGAAAAAAATTACCTTTTCCCAAATGGGCTTGGAAGCTATGACGCGCGGGTGCTTAGGGGGCATCGGTTTTTGCTTTATCGCTTATAATGGAGAAATCCAACCCTGCGGCTACTTGGAAGTATCCTGTGGTAACTTGCGCCACCAATCTCTGGCGGATATATGGAAAGAATCTCCTGTTTTTAAAAAATTGCGCGATTTTTCTGCTTACCAGGGGCGCTGTGGCAGATGCGAATTCATAAAAGTTTGCGGCGGATGCCGGGCCCGGGCTTTCGCCCGCGATGGAAATTATTTGGGAGAAGAACCCCTTTGCACCTATCAACCCCAACAAAAATCTTATTAAGGAGAGCAAATTATGTTCTCCACCATAACCTAAGGGTTATTGATAGAAGTCCAGCCTTGAGGTAATCTTAAAGCGAGATGGCCATACCCTTCGGGCTCGCCATGACAAACCATGTAAAATGTTTAATGCTCTCATTAATAACTAACAGGAAAAACAGAAATTAATACCTTTTCCTTCCTAATTTTTAGCTGAATGGCCCTAACTTTTCTAAATAAAATTTTCCTATCGCTATGTAAACAGAAGGAGAGTGAATATTTTATTTTTCGGCCTGCGGCATTTCCGGCCAATTACGACCCAGTTTCTTAAAAGGCAGAGTAATAGAAAAAGCTCATAATTTATTTCCGTAAGTGGACAAGATTGTTATGGCTCGTACAAAATTGAGTTAGGAAATTGGCTATATGAATTTTAAGGAGAGACTTTTATTAAAGCTGCAAAAATCCGGAAGAAAAATAAATAATAACTGATAAAGAAATTTAAAAATAGGCAAAATGAGAATTTATTTATCTATTCCTTGCCCTTTTTAGCCTTCTTTCGCCAAAGGCATAAAATTTGCTGAATTTAAATTGAAACCCAACCATTTTGGCAAAAATAAAAAGAGGAGGTATTTAAAATGGCCCGGGTAGAGATAAACGAATATTTATTAGTCGATAGAGAGATGGAGATCTATGGCGCGGGCCAAAAATCTCCATTGATTTCCCGGGTGAAAAAGAATCCTCATAGATTTTTAACAAAGATAAATTCTTTCTTCCGAAAAGATGATGGCAAAGAGCTCCAAGAGATAGAGTATTATAAAAGATTAGCTAAAAAAGACAAAAGCAATCCCCGGATTCATTTAAAATTGGCTGACCTTTATCAGAAAAGGGGAGAGAGCCGAAAAGCCATTGCTGAGTATTTGACAGCAGCGGAGATATTTGTAGAAAATGGTCTTTTACCCCAGGCTATGGCTCTTTATAAAAGAGTTTTAAAAGATAATCCCCAATTAGAAGATATAAATTGGAAATTAGCTGAAATTTATGGAAGAATGGGGTTTTTGGGAGAGGCTTTCCGCCACTATAATCAACTACTAAATCAATACGAGATAATAGGCAGTAAAGATAAGATTCAGGAGATATTGAGGTTGCTCGTCAACTTGGATCCGCAAAAATTTATGCTTAATCGGGAGAGAGAACCTAATTCTAACGTGATAGGGAAGATTGATGAATCCGAGAAAGCAGGGAACAAAGAGGCCCAGGCAAATTCTTTTTTTGATTTAAATGCCGCACTGCAAAAAAACGAACCAGTAAAATTCAGCTACTTTCCAGAAGTGCAAATGGATAAGGACGTGGGCTTTGGACAGATAATAAGGGAATTACGCAAGAATGAAGAAGAGGAGAAAATATACCCCCATTTTTATTTTCACTTAGGTGTAGCTTGTTGGGAGATGGGATTTATTGATGAAGCTATTGAACACCTGCAAGAGTCATTAAAAAGGGAAGAGGGCATTTTCGAAGCAGCGCGGATGTTAGGCAAATGTTACAAAGAAAAAGGGTGGTGGGAAGAAGCGCGCGCATATTTTTATATGGCCTTAAAAATGGAAGGGATTCCTGAAGAAAAAAAAGAAGAGTTAGCGAAGGAATTGGCATTTGTTAAAAATGAATTAGCCCGGGAAAAACAGATTTTAGGGATGTTAAATACGGATCCGAAATTAAACCCCGAAACTCTGTATAAAAGAAGGAACCCTGGATATTTTGCAGGGAGACTTAAAATCGAGGATGCCCTTCCTGCTTAAGCAGGCATAACAATTAGATGCGTGACTTTTGGGGATTGAAAAACTGCCCAACCATTAAACTTAATTCTTCCTTCCTGGCTCAAGGATAAAAGAAAAAATTTTTGAGCTGCTTTATTAAATCTACCCTGGCCTGTGTATAAAAAGGGAAATGGAAAAGAGGAATCAATTTTATTTTCTTAAGAGGAGCTCCCCGGGTTGAGGAAAGGAAAGCTGCCTGATGATCCTAATTCCTACCCTTACCTGCTTGGCGCTTAAACTCGATCTAAAAAGTGAAGGTGGCCAAGAATTTTCTGGCTGGCCGTCGATCACTTTTGAAATTCGTACCTACTTCAGGCGGGAGGGAGAGAGGCTC
>JBNAWB010000106.1:0-12122 GCA_049699975.1 Thermodesulfobacteriota bacterium | reverse complement strand
CTCTCCCTCCCGCCTGAAGTAGGTACGAATTTCAAAAGTGATCGACGGTCAGTTTTATCGCCCTTACTAACCTTTCACTCCGCCGGCTCCCCAGCCGCGGATCAAATATCTTTGCACAGAGAGGAAGAAGAGCAGGGCAGGAATAGTAATCATCATTCCGGCAGCCATGATTAAACCCCAGTCGATAAGGGCGGAATGGAAGAGATCTTGCACTCCTACAGGAAGAGTTTTTAATTCATCAGAAGTAATGAGGATGCGGGTAAAAATGTAGTCATTCCAGGCCAAAATAAAAGTAAATATAGAAGTAGCAATAATTCCTGGTAAAGCCAAAGGAAGAACGATGTAAACTAAAGCGCGGACGCGGTCGGCGCCGTCTACCAGAGCAGCTTCTTCCAATTCAAGTGGGATTGTAGCAAAAAAAGCCCGCATGAGCCAAAGGGTAAAGGGGAGGCAGAAAGAAGTAAAGGCCAGAACTAAGGCAAAGTGCGTATTTTCAATACCCAATTTCTTCGCCAGAATAAAGAAAGGAATAACGATCATGATGGGGGCGAACATATATGTACAAAGGATGAGTCCAGCAATTTTCTCCCGCCCGGCATATTGATAACGGGTGAGGCTGTAAGCTCCAGCAGCACTAACGATCATAGTCAAGAGAACAGCAGCTCCAGAGACGACCAGACTATTTTTAAAATAGATCAGAAAGTTTGTAGTAGTAAATAGGCGACGAAAATTATCCCAAGTTGGCTCTTGGGGAATAAAGGCCGACGGTTGGGCAAAGACCTCGGCAGGTGGTTTAAAAGAAGTGGAAACCATCCATAGAAAAGGAAAAGATGCTTGCAAAGCCAGCAGCCCGGCCCCAATGTAAATAAGGCTGCGATTAGAATTTAAGCGCCATTTAAAACGCTTCATCCTATATCTGCCTCCTCCCTAAACATGCGGAAATAAATAACCGTGCAGACGACTAAAATAGCAAACATAATTACGGCTAAGGCGGCTCCCAGTCCAGCCTGGTAATAAGTAAGGGTGCGCATGTAAGCATAAACCGGCAAAGTGCGGATAAAACGACCCGCCCCAGCTCCTTCACCCATGAGCCAGACTGTATCAAACTTGGTAAACATCCAAATGCTGCGCAGGAGAATAACTACGAAAAGGATGCCCCGAATTTGAGGAAGAGTGACGTGCACAAAGCGGCGGATAGCAGAAGCTCCATCTACTTTTGCGGCCTCATAGAGTTCCGGAGGGATAGTTTGCAAACGGGCCAGAATGCTTAGGAGAACAAAAGGAAAGAATTGCCAAATGCTCATGAGGATGACCGAAAACATAATGTGATCAGGGCCCAACCAGCTTACTGGGGCAGTGACTATGCCGCAGGCTAATAGCCAATAATTTACTATTCCATAAGTATCATTGAGTAACCACTTCCAGAGAATTACAGCTACGATAGTGGGAATCATATAAGGAAAAAGGACAATCGCCCGCACTAAACCTCGGCCCACGAAAGTTTCGTTTAAAATAAGGGCGGCAGCGACCCCTAAGATTATCTGAAAGATTATCGTCCATACCGAATAAACTACCCCCAGCCAAAGGCTATTCCAAAATTCTGGATCGTGCCAAAGATAAATATAATTCTCCAGGCCGATGAAGCGTTCTTGCGGGAAGAAGGAGTGCTTTTCCAGGAGACTAAGCCAGATAGAATAGGCCACGGGATAAAGAGTTAATGCCAAGATCAGGAATAAAGCCGGGGCAATCGTGCAAAGGCCGATAATCTGCTCTCTTTTTTTTACCTGGAGGGCCTTTATCCTGTGCCAAAACCGAACGGAGGTTGGGGCGGACGGTAAGGCACTTTCCTGCGATGGTAAGATAGAAGAAATCTTAGGGTCGGTACCTTTTTTCATAATTTTTATCGGCAGATATTTTTTGATAATTGGACCCGCTGGATGTATCCAGGCAGGTCCAATTTAAAGGTTTACCACCGTTTATGTCCTAATTTAGTGATCAATTCTTCAGCGCGGGCCTGGGCTTTAGCTGCGGCCTGGGCAGAAGGCATACCGCGCACAGCATCCGTGACCATATCCGGGACGATACCAGATCCCAGTATTTCCAACCCGAAGGGCAAGCGCAGTTCATTCCAATCAGTAATCAAAGTTGGCTTGGCCAGGTCTTTTTCGAAGTAAAAGTACTGCATGTCTTGCCATTCTTTCCATTTGCGCACCATTTCGTTGGCTTGATAGGCAGGATTTTTGCGTACTGATTTGAGAGTTGGCAGCAGATGAATAGGCACCGTGTGCAGGTATTTAATATAATTTTCTTCCTTGAAGAAGAACTTCAAGAATTTAGCCGCCTCTTCCGGATATTTAGCATTTTTAAATATCATCCACGGCTCGGCGTCTATTTGCGCCGCAGTTTCTTTCCCGGAGGGACCACGGGGTTTAACCATCACGCCGAAATGGTCAGGATTGGCCATTCCTTTGGGAGCATATTTTTCGATGTATCCTGCTCCCCGCCCGTAACCCTGATATAGCATGGCCGCTTTGCCGGTAGCCAGGTTAGCAAAAGTGTCCAAGTAGCCGTGTCCCAGCCAGCCCGGAGGAAGGACAGTGGCGCTAAGTTTCTTATAGAAATCTAAAACTTCAATAACGGGTTTTTCCGTGAAAGTTGGCCGCCCAGTTGCTAAATCAAATAATCTGCCGCCATTGGCCTTGGTAAGCTCACCGACTAAAATATTGATGAATAGACCAACGCCTGGAAGGGAAAGGCCATAGCGGGTTACCCGCCCGTCTTTGTCTTTTTCCATCATTGCTTCGGCTACTTTAATCAGCTCATCCCAAGTCTGGGGTGTCTTTAGCCCTTTAGCCTTGAAGATATCTTTGCGGTAAATGAGCAAAGAAGTAGCTGCGGAGTGCGGAATCCCATAATATTTTTCCCCGTGGTAGCACTGCCGCCGCACGGCTTCCCAAATATTGTCCTTCCCTACGGCCTCGGCTATATCTTCTTGATCACGCAGCAAGCCTTTGGCATAAAAAGAAGCGCAAGTTACAGCCTGGCCATGGGAGGCATCGGGCGGAGCGCCAGCAGCTAAGGCCGCGGTTAATTTAGCTTCCAAATCTCCCCAGGCCAGAGCTTCTTGTTTTACGGTTATGTCCGGATTCATTTTTTCAAAATCGTTGATGATCTGCTGAAAGGCGGCTACTGTTTGGGGTTCGGTTTCCGTATGCCAGATGCGCACGACCTTTTTTTCGGCTGCCCAGGCGAAAGTTGTTAAACTAAGAGATAAAATTAGAATCATTAAGGCTAAGCGTCTCATAATTTTTCCTCCTTTCTTTTTTTTGAAAAATGCGTTTTGATCCTTCTAAATTTTTAGAGCTGTTTCGGTGGCTTCTAAAATCGCTTCCATCACCTCCCTTGGCTTAACTGCATCCCCAATCACGTAAACTTCAGGAATTTTGTCTTTTAAAATCGGCGCCAATTCATTTTGGGGCGTTGCTCCCATAGCAATGATGATGGCGTCATACCCGCTCAATTTCTTCAACCCTTGTTGGTCTTCCACCCATAATCCATCTGGGGCGAAGCGCACTGCTTTAGTGGAAGTTAAAATTTGGACGCCTTTAGACTTAAGGCGCAAATTAAGAAAATGTTGCAAGTGTACTACCAGATCCAAAGCTAAACCTGCGCGCATTTCAATGAGGGTAACTTCCTGGCCTCGTTCCGATAAATAATCAGCCACTTCGGCCCCAATGCCCCCTCCGCCAATTATTAAAACTCTGGATCCTAAGAGCTGAGGTTGAGTGAGCGCTTCCCATACGGAAAAAGTTTTTGCTTCTTGAATTCCGGGAAGATCGGGGAGAAGAGGTTTAGAACCGGTAGCTAAAATGGCCACATCTGGTTTATCTTTTTCTAAAAGGGCCGGAGAAAAAGGACGCTCAGTGAGGATAGTTATGGGCAATTTAGCCAACTGGCCCTGGAGGTAGGTGATGAATTCTCGGAGAACTGCTTTGTGAGGCGGAAGAGCAGCCAAGAGAAATTGCCCGCCCAATTCTTTCTGGGCTTCGTAGAGGGTAACGCGATGACCCCGCCGGGCCGCAATTTCTGCGGCTTTCATGCCGGCTGGACCACCGCCAATGACCCAAACTTTTTTAGGTGAAATTGTTTTGAACAAAAGCAAAGAGTTTTCTCGACCGGCTTCCGGATTAACGGCACACTGGAGAGCACCGCGGCGGATAGCTAAGATACATCTATTACAAGAGATACAGGGAGTTATCTCCTCGGTCTTTCCTTGGCGCGCTTTTTGGGGCAAATCGGGGTCGGCTATTAAAGCGCGACCCATGGAAACTAAATCAGCCTTTCCTTCTTTGAGGATTTGGTTGGCCAGGTGAGGGGTGCGAATGCGCCCAACGGTGATCACGGGAATAGAGACTACGGATTTTATCTCTTGCGCTAAAGGAACAAAGATCCCTTCCGGCACATAGTAAGGGGGGTGGTTCAAATATACGGAAGCGGCCAGACAAGCGGAGATGTGTAAAGCATCAGCGCCATTTTTTTCCAGATTTTTGGCAATTTCTTTGGATTCGTTAATCTTTAATCCGCCTTCCACATACTCGTCGGCACTCAAGCGGCAGATGATGGGAAAATGGGCACCTACTGTTTGGCGCACGGCCCGCAAGACCTGTAAAGGAACGGACATTCTATTCTCTAAGCTGCCTCCATACTCATCATTCCTCTGATTGGAAAAAGGAGAAAGAAATTGGGCCAGAAGATAGCCGTGGGCCATATGAATTTCCACTCCATCCGCGCCCGCGGCTTGCACTCTTTTAGCCGCTTCAGCAAAAGCGGCAACGATTTTTTGGATTTCTTCTTTGCTCAAGGGAAGGGGCATTTCTTTGCGCACCGGACAAGGAATCGGTGAGGGGGCAACGATAGGCGCACCAGTAATGGAAGCGGAAGTTTGGCGCCCGGCGTGATTAATTTGAATAACTATTTTGGCACCCGCTTGATGGATGGCGGAGGTAAGCTTTTGGAAGAAGGGGATCTTTTCGTCCTTATCGATGAGGGCCATATTGGACGAAGCTTTGCCTTGGGGCAAAATACCCGTGTGTTCAAAAGTAATATAACCAACTCCACCTTGAGCGCGCCGCAGGTAATAGGCAATTTGCCGCTCACTAACGGCACCATCAGCGTCGGCAAAATTGGTCGCCATGGGCGGCATAACCAAGCGATTAGGAATCTGGAGGGTATTTATTTGGAATGGCCGAAAAAGTTCCGGAAAAGAATTCATAGCCCATCCTCCTAAATAAAAGAAAGTTGACAGCCCCTTTAAAATGTATACAATATTGTATTTAATAAATGCCGAAAACTAATTGAAGTTAATTTAAAGCAAATCAAATACGGATGTCAAGAGTAATTTCGAGTAGGGTCTATAAAGAAATGGAAGCCGCTATCCTTGCGGGCTATTTTAAACCTCGGGAGCGGCTGATCGAGATGGATCTGATTACCCGGTATGGGGTCAGCCGCACCGTGATTAGGGAAGCCCTCAAGAAATTGGAGGCCAAAGGCCTGGTGCGCACTGCGCCTTATCGGGGAGCAGTAGTGGCCGATCTTACGGTGGAGGAGATTGAGGAGATTTACTTTGTGCGCGCCTTGATTGAAAAAGCGGCGGCCAAATTAGTGATCAAGAATATTCGGCCGGCAGAGATTAAAGAGTTGAAGAAAGTAGCGCAAGAGACCGAAAACCATTTACGCCAAAGAACCGAGCGCATGATCGAAAAAGATGGGGAATTCCACCGCGCTGTATTTAGAACCTGTCGCAATCGAGTTCTTTATGATATTATTGATTCGTTACGTACCAAGTCGCACATCGTGGGCTACAACGCTTGGTCTATACCTGATCGGATTGAGCAATCCATAGAAGAGCACAGGCAGATATTGCAGGCCATCGAAAAAAGAGACCAACGTAAATTGGAAAAACTAATTGAGCAACATCTTACTTATTCCAAAAACAGTTATTTGGCTCAACTGAAAGGAATGGAAAATTACCAGAAAAAAGTAAAGGAGAAGAAACTTGGCCGAGGTTAAAATTTTTAATGAACTATGTAAGGGAGTGGAGGAGTGCGGAATTTGCGTGTTTATCTGTCCCCGGCATTTATTCCATCCGGCCGCAATTTTAAATCAAAAGGGATATCGGCCGCCGCAAATAGCTAACCCGAAGGAATGCACAGGTTGTGCGAATTGCATGATCTACTGTCCGGACATGGCTATTGCTGTGAAAAAAGAAAAAGATAGGAGAAAAAAGAAAGCATGAAAAATAAACGCGTGCTTACCGGAAAGTATTTTATGATGGGCAATATTGCCTGTGCCGAGGGAACCTTGGCCGCCGGTTGCGAATTAGCTGCCGGCTATCCCATAACTCCAGCCAGCGAGATTGCCAATCGCTTGGCGGAGAGGCTTCCCCAAGTGGGCGGAGTTTTCTTGCAAATGGAAGATGAGATAAGTTCTATTGCGGCTATAATCGGGGCCTCTTGGACAGGGAAAAAAGTAATGACGGCCACCTCGGGACCGGGAATTAGTTTAATGTTGGAGAACATCGGTTTCGCCGTTGGGGTGGAAACGCCCTGCGTAATCGTGAATGTGCAAAGAGGAGCGCCGACTACGGGCATGCCGACCGCCGGAGTAACCGGAGATATGGTGCAGCCTAAGCGCGGGTCACATGGGGATTATGAAATTATTGCGCTCTGTCCGGCATCTCCCCAGGAGATGTTTGACCATACGGTTATAGCTTTTAATCTGGCAGAAAAGTACCGGGTGCCCGTTTTTATCCTCGCGGACGCTTTTGTCGGACATATGCGGGAAGAAGTTGTTATTCCGGAGGCGGAGAAAATTCCTATAGCTTATCGGAAAGTCCCGGAACCTGGCACGGACCCATTAAAGATTAAAGGTTTCCTGGATGAAGATGTTGCGCCCATGCCTCTTTTCGGTCGGGGATTTCGAGCCCATGTAACCAGCTCCTGTCATGATGAATATGGGCGGCGCAATTTAAGCGATCTCACTGCTTTAGATAATTTTGTGCGCAAGCTGAGTAATAAAATCTTAAAGCATAGAAAAGATATTGTTATGGTGGAGAAAGATTATCAGGGGGCGGAAATAGCATTAGTTGCTTATGGGGCGGTTTCCCGGGCAGCCCAGACAGCCGTCCAAATTGGACGCGAGCAGGGAATCCCTGTTGGTATTCTGCGCTTAATTACTCCCTGGCCTTTTCCCGAAGAAGAGGTGGCCGAGATGGCGCAGCAGGTCAAAAAAGTGATCGTTTTGGAAAATAATTTAGGCCAACTTTATCCGTATATCAAGGCGGCAGCTGCGCCTTTTAGCGAAGTATATTTTCTTCCGCCGCAAGTAATCGGTGAAATCCACGATCCGGAATATATTCTGGGCAAAGTAAGGGAGGTCTTATAATGAGCGAGATTATCCATCCTCTCCATCGCTATATTCGGCCAGGAGTAACAGGGACGACCAACTGTCCGGGGTGCGGAAATGGAATTGTGGCCCAAGCTATCTTGAGAGCCATTGATGAACTAAATATGAGCCTCGATGACTTTGTTTTCGTAACTGGCATCGGTTGTTCAGCTTGGATTCCCAGCCCATTCTTTAATGTGGATGTTTTGCATACCACTCATGGGCGACCAATTGCTTTCGCCTTAGGCATTAAAATGGGATTACCAGAGAAGAAAGTAATGGTTACCAGTGGTGATGGTGATTTAGCGGCTATTGGCGGAAACCATCTCATTCACAATGCCCGGCGGAATATTGAAATGGTAGTCATATGTCTGAATAACAGCATTTATGGCATGACGGGCGGCCAGGCCGCTCCTACTACGCCTTTCGGTTTAAAAACGGCGACTACCCCTTATGGGACGTATGAAAATCCTTTTGACATTTCCCAATTAGTAATCGCGGCCGGAGCTTCTTTGGTAGCGCGGTGGACAACTTTCCAAGTGCGCCAATTAACTGCTTCCATCAAAAAAGCCATCAACAAGAAAGGGTTTTCCTTCATCGAAGTTATTACGCAGTGTCCGGTGCAGTTTGGTCGGAAAACAGGTTCGGGGAGTGCGGTGCAGATGCTCAAAGAATATAAAGAAAAGTCCATCAATGTGAAAGAGGCTGCTCGTCTTACTCCTGCCGAATTGCAGAACCGCATCGTAGTGGGAGAATTAGTGGATAGAGAATTGCCCGAGATGTTGACCGAAATTAAAAAAATGCAAGCTAAAGCGCAAGGAGAGGAAAAGTGAAACGGACAGAAATCTTAATCGGCGGGGTTGGTGGCCAAGGAGTTATCTTGGCCGGTATTATTTTAGGAGTGGCGGCGACTCTTTTTGATGGGAAAAAAGCAGTCCAGACGCAGGCTTATAGCTCCGAACAGAGAGGAGGAATGGCCCGCGCGGAAGTTATTATTTCTTCAGAGCCGATTACCGATCCCCAAGTTCGCCGGCCGGACATTCTTATGGCCTTAGCCCAAGATGCCGTGAACCGCCACATCAAGAAAGTCAAACCCTCAGGCTTGGTGATTTATGATGCGGACTTGGTAAAGGAAATTCCGCAGGATTGCTGGCAATTACTGGGAGTACCAGCTACCAGCTTAGCCGACCAGGAAATGGGAAATATTATTGTGGCTAATTTGATTCTTTTGGGGCAATTAATTAAAAAGACCGGAATTCTTTCCGTAGAAGCGGTAGAAAAAGCTATTGTTGCTAATGTACCGGCTAAAGCTAAGGAATTGAACCTGAAGGCTTTCCGGAGAGGATTAGAAATTAAATGTTAATTGCGGATGCAGATAAGATAAAGACCAATTTTGATTATCTACCTTTGGCTGCCTAAATCTGCGTCCTTTAAAAAAAGAAGGAGGAGAATATGGGTGTCAAAACTTTTGCGGAATATATTGAAAGTTTGCGGAAGATGAAACCCACGGTATATATGTTTGGTGAGAAAGTGGAAAATGTAGTAGATAATCCGCGTATCAGAGCTGGGATTAATGCCACGGGAGCAACTTACGAACTGGCTAATTCCGAAAAGCATCGGGAGCTTTTAACTACTATCTCCCCATTTATCAATGAACCGATAAACCGCTTTACCCTTCCTCCCCAGTCGATTGCTGATTTGGTCGCCCGAGTAAAGATTAATCGCCTGATAGGGAGTTATGTGGGCACCTGTCACCAAAGGTGCACGGGTTTGGACTGCTTGAGTGCTCTTTCCATCGTCACCTACGACATTGATAAAAAATACGGCACCAAATACTATCCACGTTTTCTTGAATTTTTAAAATATATGCAAAAAAATGACTTTACGGCTAATGCTAGCGTCACTGATGTGAAAGGTGATCGCAGCTTAAGTCCCCATGAACAACCGGATAAAGACCTTTACTTACGCGTCGTGGAAAAGCAAAAGGATGGCATTATTGTCCGGGGCGCTAAAGTGCACCAGACCGGTTCACTTAGTTCTCATGAATTGATTGTTTTGCCTACCAGAGCCATGGGCAAAGGTGATGAAGATTACGCGGTGGCTTTTGCTGTTCCGGCAGATACCAAAGGAGTCATCCACGTGGTGGGCCGGAATTCTCTTGATACCCGGGAGTTGGAAGGCGTTGATTGTGGCAACGTGCGCTACAGCAAATATTGTCCTACGGTGATCTACGACGATGTCTTCGTTCCCTGGGAACGGGTTTTCATGTGTGGGGAGATTGAATTTAGTGGAGAATTAGTGAATCGCTTCTCGGCTTACCACCGGCAATCTCATGGGGGCTGCAAAGCCGGTAAGATTGATGTCATGACAGGAGCGGCGCTGATGATGATGGATTACAATGGTACTTCCAAAGTTAGCCATCTGCGGGAAAAGATTACGGATATGATCCACAAAGCCGAGACCCTTTATGGGTGCAGTCTGGCTGCTTCCTACGAGGGAAAGAAAGAGCCTTCGGGTACCTATTTTATAAATTCCGTCTTGGCCAATGCTTCGAAGATTCATGAAGGTAGAGAAATGGCCGAATCTATCCGTTTGCTCATCGACATAACTGGGGGATATGTAGCTGACCTGCCTTCTGATCGAGACTTCCAAAATCCGGAAATTTCGGGATTACTCAAGAAATATTTACAGGGAGCAGCAGGCTATCCTGTGGAACACCGCATTAAAATGTTGCGCTTCGTGGAAAAATTAGCTATGGAAAGCGCCGACTTTATCTCGGATATTCACGGCGGTGGCTCTCCTCAGGCTCACCGTCTCACCATCATGCGCGAATCTGATCTGGAACGCCGTAAAAAATTAGCCAAGCGCTTGGCGGGAATTGAAGAATAACTTGAACATAAATAGAAGATAAAGATAACCAATTAAGGGGACGTTGATGAAAAATATAACTTTACATCTCAATAAGAATTGAAGAAGGGTTATGCCGCGGCAAGCAAGGTTAGATGCTCCAGGAACTTTGCATCATATCATTATCCGAGGAATAGATGGGTTACAAATTTTTAAGGATAATGAAGATCGACTTAATTTTATTTCGCGCCTGCGAGATTTACTTAAGGACACGGGAAACCGCGTCTTGGCCTGGGTTTTGATGGAAAATCATATACATCTACTCTTATTTAGCGGTTCTTTGGGAATTGTTTCTTTTATGAGACGCCTTTTAACTGGATATGCCCTTTACTATAACCGCAAATACCAAAGGAAGGGTCATCTTTTTCAGAATAGATATAAATCAATTGTTTGTGAAGAAGAGCCCTATCTTTTAGAGTTAGTGCGTTACATCCATTTAAACCCTTTGCGTGCCGGGTTAGTAAAAACAGTGGAAGCATTAGATCAATATCCCTGGAGTGGACATGGCGTTTTAATAGGGGAATTTAAAAATGATTGGCAAGAAGTAGATTATGTTCTTAAGTTATTTACCTTGGGAAAAAGAAGGGCTATACAGGTGTATAGGAAGTTTGTAGAGGAAGGCCAGAATCAAGGGAAGCGCAATGATTTAACCGGTGGGGGGTTGATCAGGAGCCTTGGAGGTTGGTCTCAAGTACTTTCCTTGAGAGAGAAAGGCGAATATATTGCCCATGATCCTCGAATTTTAGGGAGTGGGCAATTCGTAACAGATATTTTAAAAGAAGCGGATAAAAATTTAAAAAGGCAGATGCGCAGCGGAGAAAGAAAAAACCTTATTGAGCAGGTCATAAAGGAAATTTGCCAGAAAGAAGGCATTGAAGAAAAGGAATTAAGAGGCGGAAGCCCAAGGAGAGCAGTTTCAAGGGTGCGAAGTAGGATAGCATATCAACTAAATCGGGATTTTGGGATTACTATGGCAGAAATAGCCAGGAACGTGGGAGTATGTACGACTGCGGTTATTAAAGCAGTTAAGAAGATGGAAGCGCAAGAGAAAAAGTTATAAAATTCATCAACGTCCCCTTTTTTACTTTAATTAAAATGGAGTCAATTTCCTTTTTATCGATTCCAATTTTTTCTTAAAAAAGAAAGGTAATAGTCCTTCAAATTCTCGGCTTCCTGCTCAAATTTTTCTTTCTTGACCCCCTTCATCTGGGTCACTTCAACTTCGACTCCTGTAGCCCGGTCATCTTGTCTTATCAATTTAATATGAACATAATATTGGGCACCAAAATGGGGGACGAATTGCTTTGCTAGAACTTTTCCAGCATTTGGAGGAGTTTTGCCGACGCTTCCAGCTTCAGGGTCATAATCATATCTCAAGGTAATGATGTTCCTTGTCTTGCTTGTTCCTAAGCTGACAATAACGGGAAAGTTATAAGGATTAATTTTTTTAGCCTGTTCACACATCTGCTCGGCGCTGACTAAGGCAATCTCCCAGGCACGCTCAAATGGCAGAGCGTTGACACGCTCTTCAACAACAAGGTTCCTGCCGGCTCCTAAACAACCAATTAATAACCAAGGCATGCCCAGAAGAAAAACAAGCACCTTTTTGCGCATTCTTGCCCTCCAGAGCTTATAGTTTCTATTTATCCGCTCAAAAAATTACGCATAATTAATTATTTACAATATACTGCACCCCATTTGTCAAGACCTATTTTTTCTGACCGTCGATCAGTTTTAATTTTTCTGACCAGCAGGAGACAGGCGGGAGGGGG
>JBNAWB010000105.1:0-12130 GCA_049699975.1 Thermodesulfobacteriota bacterium | reverse complement strand
GGCAGGCATTCATTCAGAATCATGAGGCAGTGGTTGCTTCCATGGAACGAGGCGGCATGTAGTAGGGCAAAGGCTTGACCCTTGCCGCATTCGGCAAGCCATAAAGGCTTGCCCTACAAAATTTTTAAAGCCGCCTGCCCTTTGCGGAAAATCGGTTATGGGCTTTGAGCATCTTCTTCTCCCGCCGATGCTTCTTCATTCATGCCCGCCTCTGGCCTGCCTCCGGCCTGCCTCGGGCCATACATCTCCCACTTTTCAGTGACGGATTACAATTATATGGAAATTTATTCTTTTGTTAGAAGAAAATCTGATCGTTGATCATTCCTTCAAAAGCATTACTATTTTTGAAAAGGGAAGGTGGCCAAGGGAAGAAAATGCCTTGATTTGCTAAATCCTTTTATGGATAATAAATTAAAATTAATTTTATCCTCAATTTGGAGGCAGAAGTATGAATATCCCGCTCACGCCAGTTCGATTTTTTGAATATGCCGAAAAAATATTTAAGAATAAAGAAGGCGTGGTCTGTGAAGAGAAAAGGTTTACCTATGGGGAGTTTTGTCAGCGCGTGCGCCAGATGAGCAATGCACTCTTAAAATTAGGCATTCAAAAAGGGGAGCGGGTTGCCTATCTTGGTTATAATTGTCACCGCCTTTTAGAGTTATTTTATGCGCCCATCATAAATGGAGCTATTTTAGAACCATTGAATATTCGTTTAGTGGCGAAGGACTTCGAATATATTATAAATGAATCAACCCCCAGCATTTTATTTTTAGACAAGGACTTTATTCCTGTAATTCAATCTTTGCAAGGGAAAATCCCCTCGGTAAAAAATTTTATTATTTTGGAGAAGGAAGCGGGATTACCTGATTGGATAACCGGGAGTTATGAAGAATTGATCGCTGCTGCTTCGGCAGAGCGTTCTTATCCTTTAGGAACTTATCCTTTTGATGAAGATGATACAGCCGAGATTTTTTATACGAGTGGTACTACTGGGAACCCTAAGGGAGTTATGCTTACGCACCGGAATCTTTATCTCCACGCCCTTTGCGCCATGTCGATGATGACTGTCCGGGAAACGGACATTCAGATCCATCTAATTCCTCTTTTTCATGTTAACGGCTGGGGGACCCCGCATTATCTTTTAGCCAAGGGGGGAAAACATGTGCTGATCAAGAAATTTGATCCGGTAAAAACCCTGGAGATAATAGAAAAGGAAAAAGTTACCCGGGCCTTTGTTGTCCCTACCATGGTGAATGCTTTGTTAGCAGTCCCTCATTTTAAATCTTTTAATTTATCGAGTATGAAAGAAATTTTAATCGGAGGAGCCCCACCTCCTAAGGGCATGCCTGCTCGCGTAGAAGAAGCCTTTGGCTGCATTGCCCATACTGGCTTTGGCATGACCGAGACTTGTCCCTTAATCGTTCTGCCGGAGTTAGCCGAAGATTTGCCAGCCGAAGAATATCGCCATCGGCGGCATGATACCTGGGGTCGGCCATTACCGGGCGTGGAATTTCGTTTAGTAGATGCGGAAGGTAGAGATCTTCCTTGGGACGGGAAGAGTGTGGGGGAACTTTTGGTGCGGGGCGATATGGTTATGAAAGGATATTATAATCATCCGGAGGAGACGGCCAAGACGCTGGAAGGTGGGTGGTACCATACGGGAGACCTTTGTGCCTTGGAGCCAGATGGTCAATTGATCGTCAAAGACCGCAAAAAAGATATTATCATCAGCGGGGGAGAAAATATTTCTTCTTTGGAAGTTGAGCAAGTTCTTTATGGGCACCCAGCTATTTTGGAGTGCGCGGTTATTGGGAAAAAGGACGAGAAGTGGGGAGAAGTTCCCTTAGCCTTAGTAGTTTTAAGGGAGGGATACACCGTTACTCCGGAGGAAATAATCAAATATGCCCGCGATAATCTGGCCCACTTCAAAGCGCCTCGAGAAGTTATCATTTTAAAAGAATTTCCTAAAGGGGGGACGGGCAAAATTCTCAAATCTGTTCTCCGGGAGAGATTTCAATAGGCCAAAATTTGCCTAAAGAAAATTTAGAAGAGTTTTATTAATGAGCGCATTAAATAAATGACATCTGCTATTCTTAACCCCTCACCTCGGTATGAGTCGATTCCGACCTGACCCTCTCCCCATGCGTGGGGAGAGGGGAATGAGTGTAAATATTTAATCGCTCTGAGTAATAAAACTTACGCAGCGCTTGCGATATAATTTGCGGTGAGCAAACAAACTTTGGCAGGAGGAATTAACTTGGCCAAAACAGTTATCGATGTTTTAGAGGAAAGAGGTTTCATCGAACAAATAACGGATACAGGTATAAGAGAAGCTGCCGCTAAGGAAACATTAAAATGCTACGTCGGGTTTGATCCTACCGCTCGTTCGCTTCATTTGGGCCATATCATCCCGGTTATGGGATTGGCTCATTTTCAGAGAATGGGTCATATTCCTATTGTAGTCATCGGCGGAGGCACAGGGATGATCGGCGACCCAAGCGGCAAGACCGTGGAACGACAATTATTATCCAAGGATGAGGTGGAGGAAAACTCCCGTCGCCTCCAAAAGCAATTGGCGAGATTTTTTAGTTTTGAAGGACCGCATGCTGCTCTGATGCTTAATAATGCGGAATGGCTAATGCCTTTGCGGTTGGTAGATTTTTTGCGGGATATCGGTAAGCATTTTTCGGTTAATGCCATGATTGCCAAAGAATCTGTACGCTGGCGTTTGGAGGAAAGAGGCCAGGGAATTTCCTTCACGGAATTTACTTACATGCTCCTGCAGGCTTATGATTTCCTCCACCTATACACGCACTATGGTTGTTCTGTGCAAGCTGGTGGACGAGATCAATGGGGAAACATAACGGCCGGCATCGACCTTATTCGGCGCATCAAAGGCGGCAGCGCCCATGGCCTTACTTTCCCCCTTTTAACCACAGCTTCAGGAGTGAAGATCGGCAAGACTGAAGGCGCGGAAGGGAACGACATGATTTGGCTCGATGCCGAATTGACGTCTCCTTACCGGATGTATCAATACTGGATTAATACAGACGATCGTGATGTAATTAAATTTTTAAAACTCTTTACCTTCCTCGATCTCTCGAAAATAGGTGAATTGGAAGAATCTTTAAAGAAAAATCCTGAGCAACGAGAAGCCCAGAAAGTTTTGGCCTTTGAATTCACTAAATTAGCCCATGGCGAAGAAGCAGCGCAGGCAGCTCGGGAAGCCTCGGAAATTCTTTTTGGTGGCGAGGTGCAGAGGATATCTCCAGAAGTTTTCGCGGCCCTATTAAAAGAAATTCCGACTACTAAAATTTCTAAAGAACGTTTGCGCCCGGGCATTCCTTTGGTAGATATTCTAATAGAAACTAAGATTGCTAAATCAAAGAGAGCAGCAAGAGATTTGGTGAGTCAAGGCGGTGCTTACGTAAATAACCAAGCCTGGAGAGAAGGAGAAGCTAAAATAACCTTGGAGCATAGTTTATCAGGAAAGGCTATTCTTTTACGCAGCGGCAAGAAGAATTATCATTTGTTGATAATCGAAGAATAAGAATTTTATTGACAAATGTTAGTAGCTGTGAAAATAAGAGGAAGAAGGAAAATCTTTATTGAAAAAAATTAGATAAGGAGGAAAAGTATGGTTAGCACTCTAAAGGGAAATAAAAAGAAAATTTTTAGTTTTATTTTTCTGGCCTTTATTTTAATATTTCCTTTGCTGATCACCTCCTGCGCCATGCTGGGTATAGGAGAAAAGACCGAAGAAGCAGCGCCGGCCAAAGAAGAAGCTCCTCCACCACCCAAGGCCGAACCCTTACCTCCTAAACCAGAGGTTTCTCCAACTCCGCCTCCGCCGCCAGTGGCGCCACCTCCACCGCCAGTAAAGGAAGCGCAGCCGCCTGTTCCTCCTCCACCCCCACCTCCAGAACCCAAGAAAGAAGAAGTGAAACCAGCTCCTGCTCCAGTAGCCGTGTATGTAATCACTTTAAAAAATGCTAATGTCCGCTCGGAACCTGATTTAAAATCGAAGATCCTGACCACTTTAAAGAAAGGGACAAAAGTGGAAAAAATTGGGCAAACTGGAGATTGGGTTCATGTTAAACTTCTTTCTGGAAAAACAGGTTGGATTTTCCATGAATTGGTAAAAGAAGTGGAATGAATTAACCAAAATCGCTTATGTATGGTAGGGAAAGCCATCATTGGCACGAGTGGTTGGAATTACAAACATTGGGGAGAAGGGGTATTCTATCCGCCAGGAATGAGGCAAGCGGAGTGGCTTCCCTACTATAGTAACTTTTTTGAATCGGTTGAAATAAATAATACTTTTTACCATTTGCCTTCCCAAGAAGTATTTGAAACTTGGTATAAAGAAACACCGTCCCAATTTGTTTTTTCCGTTAAAGCCAATCGATTCCTTACCCACCTCAAGAAATTGGCCAATCCTGAGAAGTATTTGGATAAATTCCTGGAAAATATTTCAAGATTGAAAGAAAAAGTTAAAGTCGTGCTTTTCCAGCTTCCCCCCTTTTGGAAATTTCATAGAGAACGTCTGGAAGCCTTTTTTGGCTTCTTGAGCCAAAAAAATGAAAATTTTAATCTGCGCTTCGCCTTAGAAATACGCCATAAATCTTGGTCCTGCCCAGAGTGCTGGCAAATATTAGAAAAATATAATGTTTCCTTGGTTTTTGCTGATTGGCCCGGTTTAGATATCGATTGTCCTGCTACTGCCGATTTTATTTTTATGCGGCGCCATGGCTATCGCAGCCTTTACGCGACGAGTTATCCAGATGATTACCTTAAAAATCTCGCTAGGCAAATAAATAAATGGCTTTCGGCGGGGAAGGATGTATATGTTTATTTTAATAATGATGCCTGTGGTTATGCAATTCAAAATGCCTTAAGCCTTAAAAAATACCTTAGGACTTAGAATCAATTATGAAAGAAAGGAGATTCCTCAAATGGATAAAGTAATCATCACGGTGGCCGTTACTGGTTCTATGCCGACACGGGAGCAGCATCCCCGTTTACCTATAACTCCTACAGAAATCGCTGATGCCGCCTATGAATGTTTTAATGAAGGAGCAGCGATCGTGCATGTCCACGTGCGCGATCCCCAAACAGGGAAACGCTCGATGGCCTTGGAACATTACGCAGAAGTTGTAGAGCGTCTAAGAGCTAAATGCCCCATGATTATAAATTTGAGTACGGGGCCTGGAGGACAACTGACCATTGGGCCTGATAATCAGCCGATTATGGAAAGTTCTTATATGGCCAGTCCAGAAAAAAGAGTGGAGCATGTCGTGAAACTAAAACCTGAAATGTGCTCCTTAGATGTAGGCAGCGCCAACGCTCCCTTCGGGATATTCGTAAATGCTGAACCGGTAATCGATAAGATGGCGGAGTTGATAAAGCAGGCCGGGGTAAAACCCGAAATAGAAATTTTCGATGTGGGTCATATCCAAATTGCCAACCGCCTTATAAAGTTAGGGTTAGTGGAGAAGAATGCGCATTTTCAGCTTTGCATGGGCACGCGGATGGGTGTTCCAGCTACCCCCAAACAGGCGGTCCATTTGGCGGAAAGCTTACCCCCAGGGGTTACTTGGTCTATTTTTGGAGTAGGAGCTTCCCAGATCCCTATGGTGGCCATGGGAGTGCTTTTGGGTGGGCACGTCCGCGTTGGTTTTGAGGATAACCTATATATTAGGAAAGGAGTATTGGCGGAAAGTAATGCGGAGTTAGTTAAAAGGGCGGCCGAAATAATTAGACATTTAAATAAGGAAGTTGCTTCGGTGGATGAGGCGCGAAAAATTCTATCTTTAAAATAAGACGATTACAGATCCGTCAATGGAGAAAAAATGGAGAAAAATTTAGATCTACTTATAAAAGGTGATTTGGTTTTAGAAAATGGTCTAGCCAGGAATTGCTTAGTAGGCATAAAAAATGGAATTATTGTCGGCCTTTATTCCGCCGGAGAGAAAATTGATGCTCAAGAGTTTATGGATTTTCAAGGGTTTCTGGTTTTTCCAGGAGTTATTGATGCGCATGTCCATTCTTACAGCATTCCGGGAATAGAAGGATTTAGATATTCCACCAAAGCCGCAGCAGCTGGTGGAGTCACCACTATAATCGAGATGCCCTATGACGCCGGGAATCCGGTAACTAATCCCGAAGCATTTCAGAAAAAAGTTAAATTAGTGGAGCAGGAGGCCCTTATTGATGTAGCTTTATTGGCTACCCTAAAAAAAGATGGCTCTAAAGAAATGATCAAGCCCCTTTTAGAATTAGGCGCCTGCGGGTTTAAATTATCCTTATTTGAAACTGATCCAGAACGTTTTCCGCGTATTCCTGACGGGGTCCTTTGGGAAATTTTGCCGATTTTAGCCGAAGCAGGTATTACGGTTGGTTTTCATGCCGAAGATGACGAATTAATTTTCTCGCTGATCGACAAATTCCAAAAAGCAGGAAATGTTTCGCCCCTGGCTCATTGCGCTTCTCGTCCACCTGCCAGCGAAACCATAGCTGTGTTGAAATTATTAGAATTAGCCTATTGGATTAAATTTCCTTTGCATATTTATCACGTGAGCGAACCCAGGTCTGGTAAATTGATCCAGTTCTTTCGGCAGCAAGGAGTAGACGTAACTTGGGAGACTTGTCCCCATTATTTGCTCTTAAACGAGGCCGATATGCCGACCCTCGGTGGTAAAGGGAAAATAAACCCGCCCCTGAGAGACAAACAAGCAGTAGGGGAAATGTGGGAATTATTAAAAACCGAGGAGGTAGATATAATTTCTTCCGACCATGCTCCCTGGCCTATAGAGAGGAAACAGGAGGCCAATATTTTTGCTAATGCTTCGGGAGCACCGGGAGTGGAAACTCTTCTGCCTCTGATGTTTAGTGAAGGAGTAAAGAAAAGAGGACTTTCTCCTGTGCATCTGGCCCAAGTTCTGGCCACCAAGCCAGCCCGCAGATTTGGACTTTATCCGCGCAAAGGGCATATTGCTTTAGGTGCAGATGCGGATTTAACGGTTATTGATCCTCAGGCGACTTGGATAATCAAAGAAAAAGAGATGCATTCTTCAGCTAAATGGACACCTTTTGCCGGTCTGACCATCCAAGGAAAAGTAGAGCGCACTATTTTGCGGGGAAAAGTGGTGTATGATGGGCAAAAAGTTATTGCCGAGCCTGGTTTTGGCCAATTCATAGGGAGGATAAAATAATGATGGAAAAATCTCCCTTGAAGATTGATGCTGATCGTTTATGGAATGATCTCATGGAACTTTCCCGCTTTGGGGGAGAATCCGGGCGAGGAGTTGCGCGTTTAGCCCTTAGTGATGCTGACCTTGCTGCCCGCCGTTGGTTCCGAAAGCGGATGGAGGAAGTGGGCCTAAAAGTTAAAGAGGATGCGGCAGCAAATTTAATAGGTCGCCTCGAGCCAAATGATATTTCTCCAACAGCCCCTTGCGTTGCTTTTGGGTCCCATATTGATACCGTCTTAGCCGGAGGAAAATTTGATGGCGCCTTGGGGATTTGTGCTGGCCTGGAAGTTATGCGGGTTATTCAAGAGAGCGGGGTCCGCTTGGCCAATCCTTTAGAGCTTTTAGTTTTTACTGATGAGGAAGGCAGCCACTACGCTGGCACCTTTGGCAGCCGGGCTATGTTGGGCATGGTCAAAGAAGAAGAGCTGGAGAAGTCACGAAAAGAGGGGAAACCCACCCTGGCCCAGGATTTGAGGCGGATGGGAAAAGATCCAGGGCAGATTAAACAAGCTCGCCGGCAACCAACTGAATTTAAAGCTTTCTTGGAGCTGCATATTGAACAGGGGCCAGTTTTGGAGACTAAAAATATTCCTATTGGTATAGTGGAAGGAATCGCTCACCTCCACCGCTATCTGATCAAAGTAAAAGGCCAGGCCGGCCATGCGGGCACTACACCTATGCATTTGCGCGACGATGCGTTAATCAAAGCCGCCGAGATCATTATAAAAGTGCATCAAGCTGTGCAAGCTGGTGGCGCGGATCTCGTGGGTACCATAGGCGAAATTCAAGTCTACCCGGGGGCAATTAATATTATTCCCGGAGAAGTAATCATGTCTTTGGATCTGCGGTCTTCCCGAAGAGATAAATTAGATGCTGTTTGCCAAAATATTAAGGAGATAATTTCCTCCATAAAAAATTCTGTCCTGGAGCCAATCCTGATCAAAGAAGGTGTGAAGATGGATTCGCCCATAAAAGAAATCATCGCTGACTCATGTCACCAGGAGGGAATAGCTTTTGGTTATTTATGGAGTGGGGCAGGTCACGACGCCATGACTTTTCCGCTCCTGCATATTCCTGCAGGCATGATTTTTATTCCTTGTAAGGAAGGCAAAAGCCATTGCCCCGAGGAAGAAATTTCGCCTGAGCATGGTTTTTTAGGAACGCTGGTTTTGGCGGAAGCCGTAAGGCGCCTCGCCAGCTAAAGAGATTAATGATTATCCATGGGAAATGGGCAGGGATTTATGCCCTGCCTTTTTAGACCTTTTTAAGGTTAATAAGCGACTTTATCAAGGCCCTTCAAACCAAGGATCTGCCGGGCTTCATCTGGAGTAGCGGGTTCAATGCCAAATTCCTTAGCAATGCGGATAATTTTGGCTACCTGTTCGGCATTGCTTTTAGCCAATACTCCTTTTTCTAACCATAAAGCATCTTCTAAACCGACGCGGGCAAAGCCCCCCATAAGCAAGGCATGGGTACACATAGGCATTTGATATCGTCCCGCCGCGCAGACTGACCAAACAAAATTTTGCTCGCCAATCAGCCGGCAAGCGGATTCATAAAGGAAGACTAAGTTTTCAATAGTGGCCTGCATGCCCCCCAGGATGCCTAGGACGAATTGAATATAAACAGGCGGCTTTAAGAGCCCGCGCTGAATGAGAAAAGCAGTATTATTGATCATACCCGCATCATAAATTTCCAGCTCAGGTTTGGTTCCATTTTGCTGGAAGATATTCAAGAAAACGCGGAGCGATTTGAAGGTATTCGGAAAGATCAGGTCTTCGCTCATTTCCAAATACTGTTTCTCCCACGGAAATTTGAAATCTTTTAATTTTTCCAGGAGAGGAAAGAGGGCAAAATTCATGGAACCCATATTACAAGAAGCAAGCTCCGGCTTATAGGTAGAAACTACTGCTACTCTTTGATCGGGAGTCATTCCTAACCCGCCGCCGGTGGTGGTGCAAATAATTACGTTACATTTGCTTTTTATCTTAGTTAGTACCGTTTTAAAAATCTCCAAGTCTGGAGATGGCTGACCAGTTTCTGGATTCCGCACATGGATATGCACCACGGCTGCTCCAGCCTCATAGGCGGCAATAGCATTCTCGGCTATTTGGTCAGGAGTAATAGGCAAATAGGGGCTCATTGTCGGGGTATGAATCGAACCAGTGATGGCGGCAGTAATAATCGCTTTACTCATGATAAATTCCTCCCTTTACAAAATTTGATAAAACAAAAAGATTTTCTTAACCCTATATCTTTAGGTTCTGATTTTAAGGAATCCTGCAGATATTTTTTATGGGCGCAAAGATTTCTCATGGTGAGCCTCCAAAATACGTCGACTTGATGATTTGTTTTTCGGCAAGCGGTAAATTTTGATTATCTTTTCGATGATTTTCGTACTCGAAGCACCCGGAACCAAGGAAATGCGCACTACCTTTCCGCCCGCCCCCTCCACTATTTCCCGACCCACAATTTTATTTTTATCCCAATCTGCCCCTTTAACTAATATATCGGGCTGAATAGCTTTTATAATTTTAAGAGGATCGGGCTCATTAAAAAACACCACATAATCTACAAACACCAGAGCGGACAAAACTTCAGCTCTTTCTTTTTGGGGAATAATGGGGCGGTTATTCCCTTTGATCAATTTCACCGAATGATCAGTATTCAATCCGATAATAAGTACATCTCCCAACTTTTTAGCCTTTTGCAAATACCGCACATGGCCCACATGGAGGAGGTCAAAACACCCATTAGTGAAGACAATTCTTTTTCCTTGGGCCTTAAGGTCAGCCGTAATTTTTTTAATTGCTCTCAAACTCTTTATTTTTCTCTCGGTCATAATTAATTTTTAAGGAAGTTTAGCATCCGCCGTTAAAGATTGCAATAAAGAAAAAATCTGACCTTCGAGTAGTTTTAATTTTCTTTCTCAAATGTGACCGGGCGGGAGGGAGAGAGACGAAATTAAAATGAGCCTCTCCCCCTCCCGCCCCGAATTGGTCTGAAATCTAAAAAGTGGTCCACGTTCAGAGAAAAAATACTTTGCCTACCCACAATTTTCATTTAAACTAGTTGGTAAAATTTGGGGAAGAATGTAATGCCTGATTCAGGCGGGAGGGAGTAAATTGCCCTAACTAAAAAAATTTTTTATTAGAAGGCTAAGGAAAGAAAATTTTGAAAAATGTCTGGGAGGCTAATGCCTCCCAGATTGTTAAGGATTAGAATTATCAAAAATTATTTTTTCTCCAAAGCCACATTGATGGCATCGAGGAATTCAGGAATTTCTGGTGGAGTACGGCCGCTTACATGGTTTCCATCAACCACTGCTGCCCAATCCCAATTATACTCGCCACCCATGATCTCTACGGCATCTTTACTAGCCAGCCAGCCGGCAACTTTCTTTCCTTTAATTAAATCTGCCGCCGCTATCGGTATTGGACCATGGCAGATATAGGCCAGTATTTTTTTGGCCGCATCAGCCTTTTTCAAGAATTCAAGGGGGGTGCGGGCGGCGATCATGTTCCATGGACAGAAAGCACCAGGAATTTGTAAGGCGTCAAATTCTTCCATGGTCACCTTGGCCAAAGGTTTTATCTTGTAGTATTTCAAAGGTATTTCTTGGAAAGGAATTGTCATGCCGAAATTCCCCTGAACAATATTGAGGCCACCAGGCCGAGACTTCATGGGCGCTGGGAAAGTGGCGAGAGTTACCGAGGCTCCCCGATAAAGATATTCCATAACTGGAACTGCCAATTCAATATCCTCAAAATCTTCCCCGGCAATAACCAACATCTTTTTACCCTTCATAGCGCCTTTGCGGGGATCGTTGAAATTAGGATCGAAAGCTTTACAAAGGGCACGCACGAAGGCCGGAGTGTCCACGGTATCGCCAGCGGTAATCAATTTTCCATCCACAACTACCGGTTGTTTGACAAAAGTACCAATTTTTTTGATCATGAATTCCACGTTGGCATCACCTGTGGCCTTTTTCCCTTTCATGATTCCGGCGCGAATAAAAGGCATAGATCCAGCCCCAATTGCCCCCATGACCGCTCCATTACCATGGGCCTCTTTAATGAAATTGATAACCTTATCTTCAGTGACCATTACATCAGCAGAGTGGCCACCCATAACGATTATGGCATCATATTCTTTGGGATTAGCATCTCCAAGTTTTTTCGCATTGCATTTTCCCGTGCCCATAACGGGAATTGGATCAAGGCTCAGATCCCACATCCCGCGTACACCTTTTTTGGCAATGTTCGGTCTGGTAAATTTCCACTCTACCCAGTCGACTAAGAGGAAGTCCAGCTTACCGCCGAATTCCCCGATGTAAGAAGCAAGAAAGTAGGCCTGAAAATCACTAAATTCACTCGCCGCAATGGCCCCAATTTTTTTGCCAGCTAAAGGTCCCTTAGGCTTGGTGACTCCACCAGGTCCTTTCCAAACTAAAGCATCGCCTACTTTGGTGATTTCAATGCCTGTTTGCTTAGCTACTTCCAGAAAAGAAGCAGCAAATAAGGGGCTAACAGTTAATCCTAAAATTAAAAACCCAATAAAACCTAATAATTTTACTTTTTTCATCATCATAGCCTCCTTTTTTGATTTTTGTTTTTTAAGAAGGGCGGCGAATTAAAACACTTTCACCTCCTTTCTCGCCTATAATTGATAGATAATTAGGATCCTCCTTTATTTAAATCCCCTGGGAAGAAAAAAGATCTGATAATCAAAAACGGGTATTTTATAAAAAATATAATCATTTTTGTCAATGGAAATTTTTGCTTGCTGGTAATTCGTCACTGAAAAGTGGGAGAAGTATGGCCAGAGGCAGGCCTGAATTCAGAATCATGAGGCAGTGGTTTCTTCCATGGAACGAG
>JBNAWB010000104.1:0-12269 GCA_049699975.1 Thermodesulfobacteriota bacterium | reverse complement strand
CCCCCTCCCGCCCGGTCACATTTGGTAGCGAAATTTAAAACTGTTCGACGGTCAGATAAGGAAGTCGTTGACTTTATTTTTTATTCAAAATAATAATATAAGTTAACCAGAATCAGATAAAAACTAAACAATTTGCCATTGCTGAGGGAAGATTAATAATAATCCAAAAAGATAAATATTATGGCCAAATATAAAACCTTTTTTTCTTGCCAAAACTGTGGCTATCAGGCGCCAAAATGGTTAGGTAAGTGCCCAGATTGTGGATCCTGGAACTCTTTCGTGGAAGAACAATATGCGACCAGTCTGCCAGCGCCGGAAATGACGAGTATCGGCGGGGAAGGCATACCTCCGCAGTCTATTACGGCTATCGTTACTGAAGAAGAAGGGCGCTTAAAGACCGAATTGAGTGAATTTGATCGGGTATTAGGAGGAGGGCTGGTAATTGGATCAGTAGTTTTAATAGGCGGTGACCCGGGAATTGGCAAATCGACCCTTCTTTTGCAAGCACTGAATAAGTTAGCCCAGCAGAACCTTCCAGTTCTTTATATATCCGGAGAGGAATCATTACGCCAGACAAAGATGCGAGCCGAGCGCATCGGCGTGAATTCTCCAAACCTTTTCGTTCTGGCAGAAAATTCTCTCGAAAAAATTCTGGCCGAAATTAAAAAACTAAAACCAAAAGTTGCCGTTATTGACTCCATTCAAACAATTTTTACTTCCCAGCTCCAATCTGCTCCTGGATCCATCAGCCAAGTTAGAGAATCTGCTGGCAAATTGATGATGCATTCTAAATCTACTGGTTTGGCCATTTTTATTATCGGCCACGTGACCAAAGAAGGTGCCATAGCTGGACCGCGAGTTTTAGAGCACATGGTAGACACAGTTTTATATTTTGAAGGTGATCGCGGACATCCTTATCGAATTTTGCGGGCTGTCAAGAACCGTTTTGGCTCGACGAATGAAATTGGGGTTTTTGAAATGAAAGAAGGAGGACTGGAAGAAGTAGCCAATCCTTCGCAATTATTCTTAGCCGAACGTCCTATTGACGTACCTGGTTCAGTGGTTATTTCATGTTTAGAAGGGTCAAGGCCAATATTGGTAGAATTGCAGGCGTTGGTAAGTCCCACCTCTTATGGTATGCCCCGCCGCACGTCTATTGGCGTTGATCCCAATCGCCTTTCTCTTTTAGTTGCTGTTTTAGAGAAAAAAGTAGGCCTGAACTTGGCCCAACAGGATATTTTTGTGAATGTCGCGGGAGGCGTGCAGGTAGAAGAGCCAGCAGTGGATTTAGGCCTTATATCGGCAGTAGCTTCTTCTTTTTTGGACAAACCAATTTCATCCAAAGCTATGGTCATAGGGGAAGTGGGTTTGGCTGGAGAAGTAAGAGGCATTCATCAAGCCGAAGTACGCTTAAAAGAAGCTGCCAAATTGGGGTTCAAAAAATGCTTTTTACCCCGCAGTAACCAATCAAGAATAGCTTCTGGATTCGGTGGCCTGGAGCTTATCGGGGTAAGTTCGGTAGAAGAGACTCTGGAAAATCTTTTTTAATAAGAGTGGAGAGCATAATGAAAATGACGGGGATCATCCTGGCGGGGGGGAAGAACCTGCGCATGGGCGAAAACAAAGCTTTTTTAGAAATTAATGGTCAGCGCATCATTGATCGTACGCGCCGTCTTTTCCAAGAGCTTTTCGCCGAAGTGATTCTCGTGACTAACTCTCCCTTTGACTATCTCGATTTAAGATTGCGGATGGTAGTTGATCTCATTCCAGGGAAAGGTGCTTTGGGGGGAATTTTTACAGGCTTGTTTTATGCTTCTTTTTCTCATGCCTTCGTAGCGGCCTGCGACATGCCCTTCCTCAACAAAGAAATGATCTCTTACCTCATTAGTCTCGCCAGTAAATACGACATAGTAATTCCCAAAACGGAAGATGGTTTTCAGCCCTTACACGCCATCTATTCTCAAAAGTGTTTACCTCATATGGAGAATTTACTCCGCCAAGGGAATCTCAAAATTATTGATTTTTTCCATTTAGTTAGAACAAGAGAGGTTTTAACCAGCGAGCTGGCCACTTTTGATCCGCTACTAAAATCCTTTTTCAATGTAAATACGCCAGAGGATTTGGCCAGAGCCAAAGAGCTTGCTCAAACTTAAGGTTATATTAAAATAGACCCTCACCCTCACCTCTCCCCACGCAGGGGGAGAGGGGAGGGTGAGGGGAATAAGTGTAAATATTTAATTGCTCCGAGTAATAAGTCCTTTAAAGGAGAGAGAAATGCTTTATGATGCCTTATTGACTGAAGAGGAAAAAAATTTGCGTGATGAGGTGCGTCGTTTTGTGCGCGATGAAGTGCCTGCTGACCTGCTGCGGGCTATGGACCGAGATGAGATAAAATTTCCCTATGAATTTATTGCTAAACTTGTTAAACATGGCTTGCGCGGATTGAGGTTTCCCAAGAAATATGGCGGCCGGGAATTACCTTGGACTGCCGAGGTGGTCGCCGAGGAAGAGGTGGGGGTTTTGGGAATGGCTTTAGGTTGTGCTTTTGTGATGACTTCTATTGTAGGCGAAGCCTTACACGTTTTTGGTACAGAAGAACAAAAAGAACGTTTTTTGAAACCCATTATCCTGGATACTAAAATTCCCGAGGAGGCTTTAACTGAGCCTCGCGGAGGATCTGACTTTTTTGGAGCTACCACCCGCGCCGTGGCTGATGGTGATACTTTTATTTTGAATGGGCAAAAGAGATTTGTGGTAGGGGCAGAGGCAGCCGATTTTTTTGCTGTTTATTGCAATACTAATCCCCAAGCTCCTCCCCATGAAAGAATTTCCATGTTCATCGTAGAAAAGGGGCCAGGAGTAGAAGTAGAGCATGTATACGGACTTTTGGGATGCCGAGGTACTGGCGTAGGGCGGCTGGTCTTCCGCAATTGCCGTGTTCCCAAAGAAAACCTCATAGGTCAGTTGGGCATGGGAGCTCTAATCTTCGATCGGATGATGATTCCAGAACGACTTACCTCAGCCGCTGCTTCTATAGGAGCTGGTCGGGCGGCTTTGGAGATTGCGATTCGCTATAGTGACCGCCGGGTAGCTTTCGGGCAGAAGATCAGAAAATTTCAGGCTGTTAATTTTATGATCGCCGATGCTATGACTAGGCTGGATGCGGCCCGCGGATTAGTCTATGGCGCAGCGAAGACCGTTGATAGAGGAATGCCTCATCGTCGTTTGGTAAGTGAGGCTAAGAAGTTTGCCACAGAAGCAGCTTGGTCAATTGTCAATATTGCCATGCAGGTATTAGGCGGAATTGGCTATACTAATGTATATCCCTTAGAACGTTTTTTGCGCGATTGCCGCTTGGGCCTAATTTGGACAGGAACAAATCAGATCATGGATGCTTTAATTCAGCACGAAGCCTATGCCGAATTTTTGGGCGACCTTAGCGACCGCCGCAATGTGGAATTTGATGCCATGGGCATCGACGCCCAACAAGAAAAGATTTATACAGATGAGGATATGTGGAAAGGGGATAGATAAAAATGCAAGGAGCGAGGGGCAGGGAGCAAGGGGATAACGACCAATCGGAAAGCGTAAGGTGCAAGGCGAAAGAAATTGGAAGTGTTGCAGTTAAATAGTGTTAGTGTGCTGCCGTAAATGCATTGGGCAAAGTGCAGAGCGCATAGCTCAAATGGAAAGGCAGAGAGTAAAGGGCAGAGGGCGAGGAGCTAAAAGAAAATGGCCTCTAGCCCTCTCTGCCAATTGCGACGCAGGCTTTTAATGGAGAGCATAAATTTCCCTTTCTCCCAATTGGTGAGAAAAAAAGATTCGCCTCCCCCATTGAGGGAAAGAAAAAAGATTTCCCTCTCCCCGCGGGGGAGAGGGGAGGGTGAGGGGAAAAATTATAAAGTTTAAGAAGGAGATTTTAAATATGTATGCTGATCTGCGAGGAAAAACAGCATTAATAACTGGTTCCGGGAAAAGAACAGGTATTGGCTATGCCATTGCGGAAAAGTTAGCTTTTTGTAAAGCAAACGTGATTATCGCGGATTTGGGAAAAAGGGCAGACAAAACGACGCCTATAAAAATGGGTTCAAGAGAAGAGATGGAAAGTATTGCTGAGGAACTTAATCAAAAATATGGGGTGAAAGCAATAGCTGTGGATTTAGATATTACTAGCAATGATTCCATTGCCCAGATGTTGGCGGAGATAAAAAAAGAATTTGCCACCGTAGATGTGCTCATTAATAATGCCGGAGCTTCTTTTGGCGCTCCCAGTCCTGCCCACCTGTATAATGAAGAAGCTTGGCTGAAGACCATCGATGTCAATCTGCACGGAGCTTTTCGCGTTTCCCGGGCCGTTATTCCCATGATGATGGCCCAAAAAGAAGGGACAATTGTAAATGTGTCCTCCAAGGCCGGCAAAACACCGCCTTTGGCTAATGGCGCTTACGCTGTAGCTAAGGCGGGGTTAATCATGTTAACCAAAGTCATGGCTTTAGAGTTAGCCAATCAAGGGATTAGGGTAAATGCCGTATGTCCAGGGATAATCATGACTGACCTGCAAGTTTTCCGGTTTCAAATGGAAGCCAAATTTTTTCAGACCTCTATAGAAGAACGGGAAAAAGATTGGGCCAAGCAGATTCCTCAAGGGCGGATAGGTTCTCCTCAAGATGTAGCCGATCTCGTAGTTTACTTAGCATCTAAAGAATCAGCATACATTACGGGGCAGGCGATCAATGTTGATGGCGGTTTGCTCATGGCTCTTTGAGAGCCAAGTGATTAATGGGGACGTTAAAACTACCTGAAAAAGGATTAGGCAAACAAGAATTATTAACCAAGCTGCGCTCATTTAAATCTGATGATGCCGATTGGCATGAAGGAAGAATGTTCGGGTTGATCTACTATGCCGGGGAAGATGTAGAAGAAATAGTCCGCGAAGCATATGGGCTCTATATGTTCGAGAACGCCTTGAGCCCCTTTGCTTTTCCAAGTTTATTAAAAATGGAGAACGAATTTATATCTATGATCAGTTTTCTTTTTGGGGGTGGGGAAGAGACGGTGGGGTAGTGGCTCCGCTTACTATTCATCCTGCTTGGAATAAAGCTGCCGATTATTTGGGCCTAAAAATTATTTTAACTCCGGTAAATGAAGATTGGAGAGCGAATGTCCAAGCCATGGCCGAGGCGATTAATGAAAATATGATCATGGTGGGAGCTTCAACTATGACTTATCCCCATGGGATGGTGGATCCCATTCCGAAAATAGGAACACTTGCCGAGGAAAGAAACCTCTGGTTCCATGTGGACGCCTGCTATGGGCTTCTGCGGATCCGACCATTCCTTAATTGAAAGTGGACTTTTAGACGATGGATACATCTTGGGCCATGAAACAAGTGGGGTAGTAGGGGAAATAGGGGCGGATGTGAAAAACCTTAAAGTGGGAGAGAAAGTGATAATCAGGCCGACTTTTTGTGGCCAATGTCCAGAATGCATAAAGGGAAAACCGCATCTTTGTAGTCATAATCGGCGCACCATCGGTATTGGTGATTTGCCGGGTGGCTTTGCCGAATATGTAAAAGCCTTACCGGAGATGGTTATCCTCCTGGAAAATCCATAAAAGTTATGTTACAGATTGGCGAAGAATTTTAATAGGGATGATGGTTTAGCAAAAGAGGGCAAGTAAAAAGCGAAAGGAGAATGGAAAATGACTATAGTCGCAGGGGGGAGATTAACAGTTGAGGCTTTATTGCAAAAAAATGTGCAAAAAATTTTTAGCATTTCAGGAGGGCATATCTTCCCCCTTTATGAATATATTGAAGGATCGGGTATAGAAATTTTTGATACCCGTCATGAGCAAGCTGCCGTCTTTATGGCCGAAGCCTGGGGAAGGTTAACCCGCCAGCCAGGTGTGGCGCTGGTTACGGCCGGCCCGGGATTTAGTAATTCCTTAAGTGCTATTGCTAATGCTGCCATGGCTAATTCTCCTTTAATTTTGATGGCTGGATCTGTAGGCTTGGGAGCAAGGGAGAAATTAGACCTCCAGGACATGCCGCAGCTTCCCGTTATCCAGCCTTTAGTTAAGAAAGCCCTGATCTGCTACAGAACTGAGCGTATACCGGAATATATTGATTTGGCCTGGAGAACTGCTATATCTGGTTGCCCAGGGCCTGTTTATTTGGAGATTCCTATTGATATTTGGAACGGGCAAGTTGAAGAAAAACAAGTTAAGAAAGTCAGTAATTTTGTTTATTCCAAGCCAGTAGATGTAGAAAAAGCTTTAGTTCTTTTAGAAATGTTAGAAAAATCGGCAAAACCTGTGTTCATTGCCGGAAGTGGTGCTTATTATTCCGGAGCTGAAAAAGAATTGGTGGAATTTATAGAAAAAACAGGAGTGCCTGGGTTTACCGCTACCTTAGGCCGGGGATTAATTTCCGATACTCATCCCTTATGTTTTGAGTCTTCCTCAGCTATCCGCCCTGGAGCAGCCATGGATGCTTTGCGAGAAGCTGATCTGGTTGTGTTGCTGGGCAACCGCCTCAGTCTTTATTATGCTTTTGGCGATTTAATCAATCCCCAAGCCAAAATCGTGCAGGTGGATATTAAACAGGAAGAAATAGGCCGAAACCGCTCTGTTTATCTGGGCATATTTAGTGATATTAAGGCTTTCTTAAAGGAAGTTAACCGGCTGATTGACGAGAAGAAAAATGCCCCTTTTTTACAAGAGCAATTTAAAACTTGGGTTGCTTTCCTTAAAGAAAAGGAGAAAGAAAAAAAAGCACTGGGAGCCCTTAATTGGGAAAGTAAAAATATTCCTGCCCATCCTATGCGCATCTGTGCCGAGGTTAATAAATTTATGGATAAGGAAGATGATATAGTAGTTAGCGATGGCGGAGATACACAAATCTGGATGGCCATGACCCGCACTGTCCGTCGCTCCGGCCATTACCTCGAGTCAGGGTTATTTGGTTGTTTGGGATGCGGGTTGCCTTACGCTAATGCTGCCAAACTCCTTTATCCTGAAAAAAGAGTTTGCTTGGTGACCGGAGATGGGTCGATAGGCTTTAATTTTATGGAATTTGATACGGCCATTAGAAAAAAATTGCCCGTCGTAGTAGTCATTTTTAATGATCAACAGTGGGGGATGATCAGACATTCGCAGGAGGTTAAACTCGGACGTTATATAAAAGAGGGGACGGAGTTAGGCATGATCAATTACCATAAAGCCGTGGAGGCTTTAGGAGGGTGGGGCAGGTTAATAGAAAATCCAAATGAAATTCAGCCGGCTCTCGCCGAAGCCTTTGCCTCCGAAAAGCCTGCTTGTTTAAATGTGGTTACAGATCCCAAACCTATTAGTCCTGGGAGTATCGCTTTAGCCATGGTAGCCGGGCTTGATGTATCCAAGTTTTTTAAATGAGGTCTTCTAATGAACATAAAATCTCCGCCCGAAGGGTATCTTTTTTCCAAAGGTTATACCCATTATATTTTTATCTTATTATGGCTGCTCTATTTTTTTGACTACGTGGATAGAATGGTAGTTATCTCCCTTTTCCCTTTTTTAAAGGCCGAATGGGGATTAACAGATGCGCAGTGCGGTGCCTTAGTTTCTGCTGTTTATTGGGCCATCGTCATCTTTTCTTTCCCCACCTCTATTATTATTGATCGCTGGAGTAGAAAAAAGAGTATCGGTCTGATGGCCACTTTTTGGAGTTTGGCTACAGCCGCTTGCGCCTTTACGAAGAGCTTCGGGCAGCTTTTCATAGCTCGGACAGCTATTGGTTTGGGAGAAGCCGGTTATGCTCCGGGCGGTACGGCTATGATTTCTGCTCTTTATCCGGAAAATAAGAGATCCATGATGGTGGGCATCTGGAATACCTCTATTCCTTTAGGGATGGCAGCAGGAATTGTGCTGGGTGGTTTTATGGCCACTCATTGGGGATGGCGCCATGCCTTTGGCATAGTTGCTTTGCCCGGTCTGATAGTCGCTGTGCTATTCTTTTTTGTCAAGGATTATAAAACCGTGGAATTAGAAAAGACGGTAAAAGTCCAGAATGAAATTAAATCTGGGCGGCACAAAATGACCAAAAGGGAGATTGTCCGCGAATTTACCCATACGCCCTCACTTTTGTGCACATATTTAGGATTTGTGGGTATGATGTTTATTACTATCTCGGTCTCTACTTTTTTGCCCACCTACTTCCAAAGAGTCCAAGGGGTCCCTTTACAAAAGGCTTCCCTTCTAACCAGCGGCATAATGTTAATGGCCATTATTGGCTCGCCTCTGGGAGGCTGGTTGGCCGACTTATGGATGAAGAAAAAAATTCAGGCCAGATTGCTTTTAGCTTCCATTTCGGCTTTTTTGGCCGCGGCGCTTTTTTTCGTGGCCATCAATATTCCCGCAACCGGGGCAATGCAATACGTCATTTTTCTTTTAGGAGGAATTGCCTCTATTGGTTGGGCTTCATCGGCTATAGCGGTTACTCAAGATGTGGTTCATCCTGGCTTAAGAGCGATTTCTTACGGCCTTTGTGTAATCGTGCAAAATTTGTTAGGAAGTTCTCTCGGACCAGTGGTCACCGGGGCCTTTTCAGATAAATATGGAATAGCCACCGCCTTACAAATAGCATGTATCATGCCTTTATTCTCTGCTTTTATCTTTTACCTTGGATCCAGATTTTACCGCCAAGATTTAGAGAAAGTAGAAAAGATTACCTTAGTCGCGGAAAAATAAAAAATTCCCCTTCCTATCCAGAAGATCGTGCCTCGGTGTCATCGCGAGGAGCGTAGCGACCGTGGCGATCTCGTGATGTATTAAAAATAAAGAGATGGCTACACCCCCCGCATCAAGTGCGAGGTGGCTCGCCACGACGAAAAAAGGATGGCAACACAGTCTCCAGAGGGAGAGGAGAGATTATAGAACGCAGATAAAGGCAGATGTTCAGGATTAAAATTATTATTTATTCTTCTCTGTGGCCTCCGTGCCCTCTGTGGCAAATCCAGAACCTCCTCTACCCTGGGGGAGAGGAAAAAGGTGAGGGGGCTTTAAAATCCCTCTGCGTGCTTGGCGTTCTCGGCGGTGAATTAGAACCTCTGTTTATCTTCAGGGGAGGTAAGGCGGGGGAAAAAGAAGCGAGATTATTTATTTTAATGGCATTCCAGAGAAGAAAGGCATTCGCAGATTTCTAATAAATCATTTTCCTGGCATTTCCCTGTAAAATGAATACTTATCGTGCGCTTAAGCTCAGAACAGAAGAAGGAAATACGGAGGGTCTTGGCGGTTTTCTTTTTTAGAAAACCATATTTTATATCCCCGATACAGTAATTAGCTTCATGCCCGCCGACAATTCGCGAACCGCTGTAAGTAATCTCCACATCTTTAGTTTGTAAGTTATCGTGCTTCCCTCGCTTAATAAGAATAGTTAAATCTAAAGCAATCCTTTTTAGGGGGTGAAAGATAATTTGATCAGTCTGTCCAGCCTCTATCCAAATTAAATCTTTTCCCTGCACTGTGGAATGTACATCTGGCTCTAAATAACTTTTAGTTATCCCCCAATCCTTGGGCAGCGGGAGAATAATAAAACATCCGGCGCCGAAGAAAAAACTGCGCGCAGCAATAGTATGGCGGGTAATCTCTGGATTCATGGTGGAGAAGAAATTAAGAAGTTAAAATTTGTTCTTGCAAGAGTGCATCTAATTGATTTTTATCTTTGCCAATGTATTTCTTTTTATTATTAATAATAAAGGCCGGATAGCGAAATACCCAGTGCCGAATAGCTTTATAGAACCCCAAGAGAGACTGAGCATCAATAATTTTTATTAGGATTTTAGGTCCATATTTTTGGGATAGCTCCCGAATCCAATCGGAAAGAAAAAGGTATTCTTCCTTTACCTCTGGAGGGTATTCATTTAAAATCATATTATCTTTTTTCTTCTTCAACCCCACCTGGTCGGACATGAATTCGCAATGAGCTCAGCCATCAAAAAGTCCGGGGATTAAAGAGATTACCTCGAGAGTAATTGGTTTCATATACTTCTCATCCCACACATTCTTACGTTCCCCCTGCTCGAGGAGAACCATCTTTCTTTTCCTCTCTATACTTGGAAAAGTCTCCTTACCCTTCCTCTTATTGGCGGGGAGCCCCTCATCCGTCCTCTCCCCTTCGGGGGAAGGGAAGGGTGAGGGGACAGCAGCACGGCTGCACTTATTATTTACTACTTCCGCCTGGAGCAGGAGCCGGGGCTGGTGCTCCTTCTCTTCTCTCTCTGGTATATTTGGATATAGCCGCAAAAGCGTCTTTAATCAAGACTGCGGCGCATATTACTAAGAACAGAGCAATAATCCCCGTGAGCCAGTCGCCAATTGCGCGGTCAGTAGTTATGTTGGGAGTAGTGAAGTAATGTTTAATTGTTCCGTAAGAGATCCAGATAGCAGCGGCGATAGTCGTTACGAAGAGGAAAATAGATGGAACCAGAGTGTAATGGTATCTTTTCCTCTCATAAGCCAACCAGCAGGAAGCGATAAGCAAAGCCATGGAAGCTAACATCTGGTTGAAAGCGCCACCGAGGAACCAAAGAGTAGCGAGTATTCCAGTAAAGCAGAAGATGGCAAAGATGATCAAGGTGAAGATGGTATTGAAGTGCACATTTTTGAATATCGGCCAGTATTCTCCTAACCACTCTGATCCATAGAGCCGCATAAAACGAACACCAAGATGGATGAGGGTTAACCCGATAATCGCAAACATAATGTTGGAGTAAACTTGGGCTTTCTGGGCTGGAACACCGATGACAGTGAAAAATTTCCCGGCTCCCTGAGCAAATACTAAACCAGCGCCTTTTTTGAATAAATCGGAGAACCCCTCATAGCTTCCGAAAGCAGTAACCGCAATAATTAGCGCCAATAGACCCATAATCATTTCCAAGAGCATTGCTCCCCCGGCTACTGGCATAGTATCCGGTTCTTTTTCAATCATGCGTGCCGTGCCCGAGCTGGAAACCAGGGAATGCCATCCAGATATGGCCCCGCACATCATAGTTACAAAGAGGATGGGCCAAAGAGGATTATTTCCCCACCAGAAACTTTTGAAAGCCGGAAAATTCCCAACAGAGGGATTCCAGAAAAGAATTCCCAGACCAATCATGATCATGCCGATGAAGACCACCCAGAATCCCAAGTAGTTAATCGGCTGAGCCCAGCGCCAAATGGGCAAAACTGATCCAAAGTAGCAGAAGACGAGAACGGCAATCGTCCAAATAAATCTGGCCTGGTTAACTTCCCCAAAAACAATGGGAGGTTTATCTCCTCCGCTGATGGCTTTGAACAGAGACTGCACTGGGCCGAGGTCAGTGATGAAAAAGATCCCGATGAAAGTAATCAACACGGTAATCAAGGTACTGGTGACGATAGATTGTTTCCATTTGTAGATCATTTGGCTAAACAAAAGTCCCATGAAGACCCAAATGATTATTCCCAGGGGCCCATGCGGTTGGGTTAAATTTCCCGAAATAAGCAAAGCGAATGCTCCAAAACTTAACATTAAGTTGAAGTAAATAAAAACGCTGATAAACATTCGGGCGCGGGGAGAAATTAGGGTATAACTCATTCCTCCCAAGCTCATTCCCTCTTTCCTTATAGCCACCATGGCTGCGGTATAGTCATGCACCCAACCAATAAAGGCCACGCCGAGCATTAAATAAAGGAGAGCAGGTAACCATCCCCAGTTAGCAGCAATAGTTGCGCCGACGATGGGTCCTAAGCCGCAGATGGACTTGAATTGGAAACCAAAGAGAACGTTCTTATTGGCGGGCATGAACTCGACTCCATCCATATACATTACGGCAGGAGTTGCTTTCTTAGGGTCAGGCTGGACAACTCTGCGGTCAAGGTATTTGCCATAGGTGTGATAAACGAGGAAAACCCAGACAATACCTAAAATCAAAAAAATTAGAGAAGTCATTTTTTTACCTCCTCTGGGTTAAGTTTATTTTTTGTGTTTATTCCCAGAATATAAGATAGAACGACCTTCCCCATCCTAAATTAAGCGATATGGCAAAAGATTATCTTCTTTTTCACCTACTTTCTTGGTTTAATTTGTGGCCAGGATTTTTGGCTTATATTTGACATAAACAGTAAAAATTGTCAATAAAAATTTTTATTGACTTAATTTGCCAATAATCTATAATGTCACTGAATTTAAAGTAAAGGGGGGAAGGAGGAAAAAAATGGCCAAGGAAAGCGAAAAACCCGAGGAAAAAAAAGGAGGGTTTTTCAAAAGA
>JBNAWB010000103.1:0-12367 GCA_049699975.1 Thermodesulfobacteriota bacterium | reverse complement strand
ATCGCCTTGCCTGAAATAGAGTTGGCGTTGGAAGGATTGACCTGATGAATAAGGGATTGCGACACGGCTTCTCCGCCCGAAAGCGGAAATCTAAATATTCTTTGTTGGAAGGATTGACCTGATGAATAAGGGATTGCGACGAATTTCTTCTATAAAATACTGTTTAGCTGAGTCGTTCTTGTTGGAAGGATTGACCTGATGAATAAGGGATTGCGACTGAGCAGATACTCACTCAAGGCCTCGGCAATCTCCTGTTGGGTTGGAAGGATTGACCTGATGAATAAGGGATTGCGACAGTGCTAAACGTAACTTCCTTTATTATGTCCATTATTTTTAGTTGGAAGGATTGGGGAGAGGGGACGTTGTTGACTAAGTTAAGAAACTATATTTATTAATGAGAGCAAATTATATTTTACACCACAACCTAAGGGTTATTGATAGAAGTCCAGTCTCGCGGGTCGATGCGACCCACGCTCTTCGGGCTCGCCATGACAAAGCATGTAAAATGTTTAATGCCCTCATTAATAGCTAAAGAGAGAATGTGGATCGATTATGATAAAGCGGCGGACGTTCTCTATATAAACTTCAAAAAACCTCAGAAAGCCACGGATGCAGAGATGTTAAAAAATGGAATTCTCATTCGACATAGAGGAGATGAAGTGGTTGGTTTAACCATTTTGGAGGCCTTGTCATTGATCGGTGATATAGTGCCAGTATGTGATCGGCGGAATGGATCCATTTTGTGATCGCCGAAATGGGGCCACTTGCTTGTTTGGTTAAAGGGTCTGAAAACATTTCGGACTGCTGGAAAAACTGGATAGACTCGGCAAAACCAAGGTGGAAGGTAAGAAAGTGCGATCATAAAGATGAGTCTGATACTATCACGGCAGTATTGGCTGACCAGATCTTTTTAAGCAGAAAAATAAAAGTCTTTGGCAACTTTAAAGATGGCGTTATCATTGATTACAAAAAATGGATAGTTCAAACCTGCCTATGCATAGACCATCCTTCATTTTGTCAAATTCAACCTAATAGTTCCTTTACCAACATTGCCAAATAACTAATTAAGCCATTAAGCCTGGAAGGTATCCCGAACTTATAATAATGGATTGATATGCCAGTAATAGGAACAGCAAAAAACATGAAGATAAGGAAGAGCAGAAGATAATCGATTAGTTTTCTTGGCGGAGATACATTTTTAGTTGTTTTTTCAAATGATTTTGAGCAGCCCAAAGTTGAAAAATCTCGCATATTTCCTCCTTTGAATAAAAGCATTATAAATTTCCTTCTTGCATTTTAGATTTCTTAAAATAAAAAACCGGACCTCCAACGCCGTGATAATAAGGAAGTCCGGTTATAACTTTTCCCTTCGACTTCGGCAACCCGGCTATCCCCGAGGGACCCGTGGCTTTCCGTCCCACGATTGCTCGTGGTTTGGCATTGTCGGTCGAAATGGATGGCCTTTATTTCTTAGACCACCCTATGTTCTTATCTGCTATTTATTTCGGTTATTTTTTAAAGAAACTTTAAAATTTATGTCAAATTTGAAAAAAATAAGCTTATATTTTCTTCCTTAATGCAATCTCTTCCTACCATTCTTACTAAAAAATAACCCCTCCCTTTTTTTAAGGAGAGGGGCTTTTATAAGAAGGGATTAGTGTTATGAGTCCGATTAGTTCTTAAAACTCTTTAAAACTGCTTTCCTCTAAGGGGATTACTTCATTGGGGGCTATTTCTTTTTTAAAAAATTTACCGTTATCTTTCTTCTTTAAGCCTCCGAATTTTGAAACTACCTTATCTAAACGATTTCCTCCGTTGCCGCCCATCTTTTCAACTTTGAAATCCTTGCCAGCAGATTTTACAATGTTTCCCAATCCATTTCCATTTTTTCCGCCAACTAAGGCAATTAACTCATTTACAAAACCTTTCATGGCCTCTGCCTGGGCGTTCATCTCCTCTGCTGCCGAAGCCGATTCCTCTGCTGAAGCTGCATTCTTCTGCACCACTTTATCCATCTCTGCTACTGCTTTGTTAATCTGCTCTATGCCCTGCGCCTGTTCCTGAGAAGCTGCAGCTATCTCCGCCATTAGCTCCGCCACCTTCTTAGAACTAAGCGCCACCTTGCCAAAAGCTTCATTGGTCTTGTTCACAATATCGGATCCATTTTTGATTTTTTTCACCGACCCCTCAATTAAACTAGCAGTATTCTTGGCTGCTTCAGCCGCCCGCATAGCCAAGTTTCTCACTTCATCAGCTACCACGGCAAACCCAGCCCCCGCTTCTCCAGCCCGAGCCGCCTCTACGGCTGCATTCAGAGCCAAAAGGTTAGTCTGAAAAGCTATCTCATCGATCGTCTTAATTATCTTGGCTGTCTCATCTGAGGTCGTTGAAATCTCGCCCATGAACTGAATAAGCTCTTTCATTGCTTCATTTGCTTTCTCTACCACCTTTCTTGTTTCTATCATTAAATTGTTGGCCTCATTAGCATTATCGGCATTCTTTCGAGTCATGGAAGCCATCTCTTCAATTGAAGAGGAAGTTTCTTGTATTCCAGCTGCCTGCTCTGATGCTCCTTCTGCCATAGACTGGCTGGCCGAAGAAACCTGAGCAGATGCTGAAGCCACCTGGCCGGAGCTATCTGTCAGTCCCTCAATTACCCGATGGATTGGTTTTGTAATCCTAATCGATAGGAATACACCCACAGCCATCGCTATCCCCGCAATAAACATGCCAAAGACGACAAACAGATTTCTCATTTGCCTGACTGTTCCTAAAATATCATCCTTATTCGCTGAGGCCACCAGAACCCAGCCTGTAGGAGCATATTCGTGGTAAGAGGCTAATCTTGTCTGTCCCTGCCACTCATATTCGATTAAACCATTTTTCTTTTGCAATATCTCCTTCCCAAACGGATAATCACTTATGTTCATTTGAAATATCTTCGTCTGGTCAGGGTGAGCCACAACATATCCATCCCGGTTCACAATAAAAGCATAGCCATCTTTGCCAACCTTCATTCTGTTCACAAAAGGCGTCACTTCTTTACCAAAAAGTTCCATAATAACTACTGCAGCCGCTTTTGCTCCCTCTTTATAATCTCCATGCTCCGCTTTGGCCACCACCAACACCGGCTCATTAATCTCTTTTGATAAAAACATATCCCCAACGAACGCTTCTTTACTGCTCAATGCCTGCTGAAACCAGGAACTACCCGCTTCATTCTTACCTGAGGTACTTTTTTCGCCCCCCCTCAAGATAGAAATCCGTTCGTTCCCCTTGGTGTCATAAATGGCAATTTTCCGAATGGCAGGGTACCTCTGCATTATTTTATCCAGATCCTTCCTGGTAGCATCTTTCGTTCCCTCATCAATTTCCATTCCCACCTCTAAATAATTAATCACCGTTTTGAAAGCCATCGGCAAATGATCCGCCTGTATTTTATAGACCATCATGAGGGCATCCAATTGTTCTATTTCTTCTTTAACCATTTTTTGAATCTGCGCCTGCACCTGCTCCAGGATGACACTTGCCGATTTAAAATAATTCAAATAGCCCATTATGGCCACAGGTATGATCCCCACCAACAAAAAAGATACAACCAACTTACGCTGTATCCCTTTTCCTAACATCTTCATCTCTCTTCTCCTCCTTTTTATGCTTAAAAAGGCTAAAAAGAACGTTGCCTCTCAATTAGCATTTTATGTTAAAACAAGGTCTGGATAATCAACTATGCTTCTTCGTCTGCAACTCCATTTCCTCTGGGCAAAAGAATATTCTCGATATTAAGTAAAATCTTTACTCTTCCGTTAAGCTTAGCCATGCCCTGAATATAATCATTACCCTCTACGAAGCCAAAATTTGAAGCCGCCTCAATGTCACTCGCTTTTATGCTAATCACCTCGGAAACAGAATCGACCATAATCCCCATCGATATAGCTTCTTTTTTCCTTTGTATCTCCATAACGATGATACATGTTTTTTCAATAGGTTCGGCTTCCTGCAGGCCAAACTTTACTTTAAGATCAATAACAGGAATGACTTTTCCTCGTAAATTGATAACTCCTCTAACAAACCTAGGGGTTTTAGGAAGGGGAGTGATGGGCATCATCCCAATAATCTCTTTTACTTTTAATATCCTAACCCCATACTCTTCGCCAGCCAATGAAAAGGTAAGATACTTCTCTTCGTGGTTTGTAATCGACTTTATCGTATGATTCACCCCGTTTGTCCATTAACCAATTATTTAGCTCTTATTGTCTTTAGATTCTAATTTTCTGTTTATTTTTTCGGAGCAATACCAAAAAACTTTAATAAAAGCTTTTAAAAAATCGTTTAAAATTTTATTAAAAAAATACGGGTGAAAAACCTACCCCAAAGGAAAAGCTTTAAAATGGAGGCTTAAAGAAATGATTAAAAGAATCTCTCGGAGTTATTGCCGATACTAAAGCTTGCCTTAAAAATAAAAATCCTTTTATTAATCAAATTATCTCCTATCCAAGACTTCTCTTACTTTCCTGGTCAATCCTTCTACTGTAAAAGGCTTAGGCAAATAATTTATCCCCGGCTTAAGGACCCCATGATCTGAAATAACATTATCAGGGTATCCAGACATATAAAGAACTTTTATATTCGGACGCAATATGGAAATACCTTCCGCTAAATCTCTTCCACTCATTCCAGGCAGAATTACGTCGGTCAATAGCAAATGAATTGGTTCCTTGTATTTCTCGCAGGCATCAAAAGCTTCATCCGCACAAGATGCAAGCAAAACCTTATAACCCATCCTTTCCAGAATCATCCCCGCCAATTTGCGCACTTCCTCTTCATCCTCAACAACCATTATAGTCTCATTGCCTCTGAGAATCCTTCCTCCTGCTTCTTTTCTCCTAATTTCTTCGGCAGGCTCATCCACTGCCGGCAAATAAATCTTAAAAGTAGTTCCCTGGCCAGGCTCGCTGAAAACCCAGATATACCCGCCACTCTGCTTCACTATTCCGTAAACAGTTGATAATCCCAAGCCAGTCCCCTTGCCTTTCTCTTTAGTTGTGAAGAAAGGCTCAAAAAGATGCTCCTTTACCTCGGGAGTCATCCCTATACCGGTATCAGTAACCGAAAGTAAAACATACTGACCAGCTTTTGCCCCTAAGTGAGTTTTTACATAATTTTCATCTAACTCCACATTCGCTGTTTCAATTAATAATTTTCCTCCTTGCGGCATGGCATCCCTGGAGTTTAAAGTGAGATTCAAAATAACCTGTTCAATTTGTCCGGGATCAACTTTAACTTTCTTCAAATCTTCTGCTAATTGATAAATTAATTCGATGTCTTCCCCGATCATCCGATGCAGCATTTTATCCAGGTCTTTTATCAGCGCGTTAAGGTCTATAACCTTCATTTCCATTACTTGCTTGCGGCTGAAAGCTAAGAGCTGACGAGAGAGGTTGGCTGAACGGTCAATTGCCTCGATGATCATATCGATATACTCTCTTAAAGGATCATCTGGTTTGAGCTTTGCCTGAGCAAATTGCGCAGAAACTTTAACTATAGTAAGGGAATTATTAAAATCATGCGCCACTCCACTGGCCAGCCGTCCAATCGCCTCCATCTTTTGCGAATGAATGAATTGCTCCTGCAAGGATGCAATTTCTTTCTCTTTTCGCTTTTGCTCTGTGATATCGAATAGAGAAGCTATGCTTCTCTTTGTCCCCGGGATCATAGCCACATTAATAAGAATTTCCTTTATTTCTCCTTTTTTGGTTTTAAACTTCGCTTCATAACTCCGAGGAGCTAAATCTGGATTAGTTCTCCGCAAGCGATGATATTCTTGCAGCTTTTTTAAATATTCAGGAACAATAAATTCGGTCCACTTTTTCTCACCTTCTATCTCCTTTCTTGAATAACCGGTTAATTCTTCGACCTTCGAATTGGCTAAAGAAATGGTCATATCTTCTTCTATAACTATAAAAGCGGTACCCGTATTTTCAAATAAAGTTTTATATCTTTCTCTGGATTCTTTGAGATGTTCTTCTAAATTTTTCCGATCTGTAATGTCTATGATAATTCCTCTTAAACCGGAAGGAATTCCATTTTGGATAATAGGCTTAGTATAGATAATTCCTGGGAAAACGCTGCCGTCTTTTTTTAGCAATTTATATTCGCGCCCCGTTTTCTCGCCGTGCATTTCTTTTTTATAAAATTCCTTTCCTCTTTCCAAATCTTCGGGGGCTATCATCTCAAAAACATTTAATCCTTTAGCGAAATCATCCTTTGTATAACCAAAAATTTCAAACGCCCGCTCATTTACAAAAGTAAGATTACCCGCTTCATCTGCTTCAAATACAACTTCGGGCAGTGAACTGACAAGTTCTCTGTATTTAAGTTCGCTGTTCCTTAGTGACTCCTCAGCCCTCTTCCACTCTTCAAACAAAAGAGCATTGGCCACAGCCCCAGCTATCTGATTGGCCACATCCTCGGCCAGCCTGAGGTCTGCCTCTTTATAGGCATTTGGCGGTTCCGTCATAAAACTAATAGTGGCCACAACCTGCCCCTTCGATATTAATGGAACCATCATCACTGACTTTAGGCCGCTTCTATAATTTGATAAGAGTTGAGGAAATTTAAATATCACTTCCTCTTCACTGACCGGATGGAAAACCATTCCTTTTCTTCTAGTTATAACTTCTTTGCTGAGAGAGCCTGCCAAAGGAACTACATCCCTAATACTGTGTCCAAGAACTGTTTTCCCTGATACATAACTTATTCTCACCGTCCCATTTTCATTGTCCACAACATTTATTGAAATCCTATCGAATGGAATCAATTCTTTAACCTTAGAGGCAAAACCCTCATAAACCTCTTCTATATATAAAGTTGAGCTGATTAAACGACCTATTTGAGCTAATATTTCCTTTTCTTGCGCCAGCTTTCTGGCTTCTGTTTCTCTTTGGAGCAAAACTTCTTCTGTCTCCTTCTGTTTCTTAAAAAGAATGGCATTCGCTACTGCCCCAGCAATTTGGTTACTCACTTTTTCCGCAATCTCCAAATCTTTTTCCCCATATGCAAATTTTTTAAACGATTGAAAGGATAAAACACCTATCACTTGCCCCCTTGATATCATTGGTATAAAGATCATTGATTTCAAGCCAATATCTACAAAGGGATTGAGCGCAGGACATTCCCTCAGAAATTCTTTAAGGTTATCTTCGTTAATAAGAAGCCCCTTCTTATTCTTTATAACCCACTCAGAAGCAGTACCCTCCATTGGAATCAACCGACTTCCCTCTCTTCCAGGTACGGCAACTCCATGGGTATAAGGAATAAAAAATTCCTTCTTTTCTCGATCAATTATATTCATAGCAATCCGATCGAAAGAAATTATCTCCCCCAGTTTCTGGGCAAATCTCTCATAAATTTCTTCAATATTGGAACTGGAACTGATTATCTGACAAATCTCAGCTATAGCCTTTGTTTCCTCTGCCAATTTCCTAAATTTTTCTTCGCTTTTTAGGAGCTCTTCTTGGATGCGCGCGAGATCAGTGATATCAACTACCAAACCCCTCAAACCAAAGGGATGACCATTTCGAAAAATAGGAGAGGTGTAGACCAAGGCAGGAAACCTGCTCCCATCCTTTTTTTGAAGAATTAATCTAAGGCTGCTCTTTTCTTCTAGTAAGGTCTCTTTAAAAATTTCCTTTGCCTCGGGCAGTTGTTCTGGTGCGATAAACTGAAAAATATTGAGCCCGTCTTCTATATCCTCTGGAGCATAACCCATTATGTCAAAAGCCTTTTGATTCGCAAAAGTTATGTTCCCTTCTACATCCGCTTCAAAAACAATTCCGGGCAACAAGTTGGCCAATTCAACATATCTTTTGCCGCTGGCCAATAAAGCTTCTTCCATCTTCCTTAAATTTCTTTTAGGGCCTGCTAAATAATTTTTCCCTAATAAAAGGGCTGCTACCAATATGCCGAAAACCATAACCACAATATAAAGGCTACCTTTATTCTCTTTTAACATGCCAAAGGAACTAGCTTTAGCAAAGAACGTTTCCCTCGCTGCATTTGCATCAAAAATATTTCCTTCCAAATGAGTAAAGACATCTTGATGAAAATCACTTCCCATTTTAGTAACTTGCTCTGTGTCTCCATTAAGGCTTAGAATTAAAACAAATAAAATAAGAAAAACTAATAAAAAATGAGGTTTTAAAAAATTCCTGAAAGTCATAAGTTAACCTCCTTTGTTAAAAAGGAAAAAGAATGATCTGTTGAAATATTTTGATCAATTAAAAAACCATATCTCCACGTCTGCCTTTATCGTCCGTTTTTTGAAAAACTTAATCTCTCCAATTTGTTCTTAAATTATCAAAATGAACTAAACATTTTCAATAGGCAGCCTATCTGACCATCGATCACTTTTTAAATTTCGGCCAAATTCAGGCGGAAGGAAGAGAGGCTCATTAAAATGAGGCACTTATTCTTTCATAGGTACGGGCGGGGAAGATAGTCGTCTATTTTAAAAGAAAAAAGCTATTATTCACGTTTATCTGGTATAGACAAGTATGTCCCCGCCGTTCTTTGCGGAGAGCAGGTGGGTAAGAGAGGAATAGTCATTTCCCGGCCGATTTTAATTTTGCCTCTCCCCCTCCCGCCTGTCTCCTGTTGGCGAGAAAAATTAAAACTGATCGACGGTCAGGCAGCCTATTGCATAAATCAATTTTTAAACCTTAATTGCCGATATAATGTTATATAGATTTGCTCGAGCATATCTGGTCCTATCTCTTTTGGTTTTTTTGGAATTTGGTTAACAAAGAAAAGGTTAGTATAGGTGGTTTTTGACTTATGTCTATTTAGTAAATGGAACCTTCTTGAATGCCGAAATAATAAAACAGGTATATGGAAAACAGTCTTCAGAACCTTCGCTGAATTTAAGTAAAAGATGAGGGTATTTCCTTTGAGAAAAGGTAGAAGCTTTCTATCAGGATAAAAAATTAAAAGAAACATTATTAGCTAATGGTCAAAAAAATATAATCTTTCTGGGGTTATTAAAAATGACAACCTTTAAAAATTTTAATGAGCTAATAAAGGAAATCACAAAAGGCTTTTATAATGAGCAAGAGACAAAAAAATTACAACCGTTGCCATCTATCTTCTCTTTAGAGAAAGACCTGCAGTTAAAAAAATTAGAATATTTAAAAAATCATCAGGAGCTCGTATGTTCCCAGCCGGGAATAAAAGAGATTTTTGGACCTCTGGTCACAGAGGGGGAATACACGCGTTGTCTGGCATGGATTCTTTCCCCAGAGAATACAGAAATAATCGGTCTCTGGCTGCTTACTAAAGTGCTGATTAGCACTTATAAGGAATATAACAAGAATCTGATAGTTGAAATAATGGATAAAGATTACCTTGTATTGCCTGAATACCGGGCTGAATGCGGAAAGCTGGATATTTTTATCAGGTCAAAAAACTCTAGAAAGTTTATGGTCGTAATTGAAAATAAAATATTTCCAGAGAACTTAGAAAGTCCCAAAAGCTTCTCTATTATTAATAAGGAACAATACCTGGGTCAGTTGCAAAAATACGCAGAATGGGCAAAACAACAAGAATTCCAACATACTTTCCTCTTGTTTCTATGCCGGGATTTTTCTCAAATGCTTTGTTATGAAACTGCCTTTAGGCCCCTTAAGTGGAACACTATATTGGAGAACCTCAAGCTTCTTCAGTCCCAGCTCATAATATCTCCCAAATTCATATCATTAATGATAGACCTATTCATGCGGGACTTAGAAAGACTCTTATTACCTTGAAAAGACTATCAAAATTTCTTAGGAAAATAGGAGTAATATCGATCGAAGACGAAGATTCCGGCAATTCAACATACCTACTGCGACTGAATGAAGAATTAATAGAAAAATGATTTAAATTAAAATCTTCTACTCTTTAACGGAAATATTAACTGATAAGAAGGGGGATAAAAATCATGCCAGCAAATGTTCAGTCAATGGCCTATTATGGAGAAAAACCTTGGCACGGTTTAGGCAAAGCAGTACCTAAAGGCTTGACAGCAGAAGAAATGATAAAAGCAGCTGGTTTGGACTGGCTAGTGAAAAAGCGGCCTGCAAGGGGAGCACGACAAACTAACTCAAAAGGGGATTTTTCTCGATACGAAGTGGTTCGATTGCCACGACCGGAAACTTTAGAAGAAGAAGTAATTCTTGGTATTGTCGGTCGCCACTACAGAGTTCTACAAAATTCTGAAGCATTTAATTTCTTTGATCCCATAATTAAAGAAGGCAAATCTTACTTTGAAACTGCTGGAGTGATCGGTGATGGAGAAAGGATTTGGGTCATGGCAAGGATGCCAGAAGCAATGGAAATCGTCAGTGGCGATGAATGCTATAATTACCTTTTACTTTCTAATGCACATAACGGAGAGGGAGCGGTAATAATAAAATTTACACCAATTCGAGTAGTCTGCCAAAATACCCTAATGCTCGCCCTAAGAAACGGACAGAAAGCTTACCGCGTGCGCCATACCAAAGGAATGCCTTCCCGTTTAAAAGAAATAAGTGATTTCTTGGCTATTATTCAGAAAATTTTCCTGGAAGCAGAAGTTCTTTTTAAACAACTAGCCAGAATTCAAATCACGGGGAGACTTCTGTTTGAATACCTGGATGCTGTATTCCCCAGAACAGAAAAACAAAAAAAGGATAATGAGCAGCCCCGCACTTGGGATGAGATTCTAAAGATATTCGACACTGCTTCCAGCCTTCAAATTCCAGGAGTAAAAGGAACACTTTGGGGAGCATATAACGCCATAACTCAGTTTGAGGATTATAAACGACCCTCGAAAGATGAAAAACCTGACAAACGCCTGGAGCGAATATGGTTTGGATCTGGGGCTGATGTAAAACTAAGAGCCCTTCAAAAGGCGTATGAACTATCGAGATCTTGGCTTAATTAAAGAATAAATTTATTTGCCGATTTGACTGGCTTTAGGAAATTGGTGGGGTGGTGAATTGAACTCGCCATATTTCTGAGGCGTCATATTTTCAGAAGAATCATTTTGGTTTTGCTCATGACTTTCTTCCAAACTGCTTAAAATCACTACATCAACTCGGCGATTCAGAGACCTCCCTTCTGGCTTAGAATTGGAAGCAATAGGGCGAAATTCAGCAAAACCGGAAGCTGATAACTTTGCTGGTCTAATATTAAACTTAGACAAAAAATAGCGCACTATCGTTGTCGCGCGAGCTGTCGATAATTCCCAATTGGAAGGAAACTTGGCAGTTTGGATGGGGACATTATCAGTATGCCCTTCAACGCGAATATGGTTTGGAATTTTCTCCAGGTTTTTGCCTAAAGCGTCTAATAAAGGATAAAAATCAGAACGGATAGAAGCTTCCCCAGAGTCAAAAAAGAGACTTTCAGGCACTCTTATAACCAATCCTCTTTCTTCCAGAATAAATTTAATTTTATTAAAAGGAGGCCGCTTCTCAGGTTCAATCGCCATCAAACTCCTTTCAATTTCCTTTTGAATCTCCTCCGCTAGTTTTTCAAAAGCTTTTCTTTCTCCTACCGGTAATTTAGAAGAAACATCGGTTAAAATGCTTGTCCCTAAAGGACTTTGTGTGGGGGAAAAGGCTCCAGGATGCCTTTGAAAAGTTTGAACAGGAATTAATGACCCCAATGCCCGCTGCAAAGATTCCACTGCTGAGCCGAGCTTTTGTTCATCAACCCGAGAAATAGCATACATGGTCACAAAAAAAGCAAAGAGAAGGGTAATGAAGTCTGCATAAGAAACCAACCAGCGCTCTAAATTTTCTCGTTCCTCTTCACGATTTCTTTTGCGGCGGGGCATTTCTAATTGCTCTTTAGTTTAATTCTTGAATGATATAAATGGAAAATAAACTTTGCGGCTTAATATGAAATTTTTTCCATAACAATCAAGATAAAATTCTTAACATCAATATTAATAAAAGTGCTTGCCCGCAAGAGCCGATTCCTATTATAAATTTAGAACTTTTTCAATCTGATTAAAACTAAATAGGAACATAAAATAACTCGCTTTGCTTGTATTTATTTAAATTAAGAGTCCCAATGATCAGCCGATTAATATTTCTTAAAATGCATAAAAATTAGCCATTTTCCAATTCTGCCACAAAATTCCCTTTAATTCTTTATTCAATTTAGATTCATACAAATCTTTTTTCGTCATGATCAAAAAAAACTTAAATCGATTTTAATAAATCTTGAATCTGAAATATGTAAAAAGTAACCAAAGGCATGGTAACCACCAGAAGAATAAACAAAATGTGTAATTGGGGTCAAACCTTTAAATTTTAATTGAGGCGTAGAATTGAGGATCAAG
>JBNAWB010000102.1:0-12656 GCA_049699975.1 Thermodesulfobacteriota bacterium | reverse complement strand
TCCCGCCTGTCTCCTGCTGGTGAGAAAAATTAAAACTGATCGACGGTCAGATTATAAAATATTTGACATCTCCTCAACCATGTGTTAAGTATGAGAAAAAATTAAAAAATTAAAAAGCAAGCAGGGAGGCAGGTATGGAGCAGCCACGTAAGAGCCTCGATAATCAGCAGTTCTTGAAACTTCGGCAATCAACAGAAAAAATCGCGCAAGCTTTGAATAAGAGGCTCAATGGGCATTTGGAGATCCTTCGTCCGCTTTTCTTACCCAAACTCTTGCTTGGCGCCTACATAAAAACGGCGACTCCGGAAGATATTCCTGGATCAGACAAAGCCTTTGCCAGCTTGCAAGAGAAATACGCCGCTGTTTGTGAAAATCCCTTTGGTCTCCCTAAAAAACTTCCCCATCCTTTGCCACCTATTTCTTCTCAATTAGAGGCAACTCCTTTCGAGTATCTCCTTTACTTTGAAAATACCAAGGATAAACCAATTAGGGTGACCTCCCCTACAAAATGGATAATTTCATATGGAGGAGGCTGCCCTTTAAATCGTCTACGGGCCATGGTAGCCGGTACTGAACCTCGGCAGATAGAAGACATGCGGCAAGCCCTAATTAATCATCTTACCTTGGGACTTTTCTTCCAAAATTTCCCTGCCCTTGGTCAATTGATCTCCGACCTCCGCTACGAAGTGGAGATAAAAAAACTTGTTGATCTTGGAGACTTACCTGTAGTTATCTTTAAAGCCCCGGTCCAGACTTTCCTACCGCCGGATGATTTCATACTCCAGATTACCCAATTATCGGGTATTGCTGCTTTCCAGGAAATAATTGACTTAGAAGCTCTGGAATCCATTCCTGACCCGTATAAGGAAATGCTGCAAAAGCTGGTAAGTTGATATAAATTTACCAGTCTAATTTTAGTTCAATCTTTTCCCCAGAAGGCAGAAGCTGAGGGGAAGGTTCTATTTCTATCTTAACCGCCGCAGGTTTTCCGGGTATTGGTTGGGCAACTGAAATTTCCATCCTTTGGAAACTTAAGTCACCAATCTTAGCGAAGAAAAGAGAGAAGGTTTCTTTTAACTTTGGTTCCAGATGAGAATGAGGAATCTCTTGGCCATAATTTTCCTTAAGCCAAAGAATGAATTGGGTGATTCTTGTTAACAGCAATTGGTAAGCAAAAGATCCACCAGCTATCGTTGTTTCTCGAGGAAAGAAAGCCATATCTTTATTGGCCATGGAAACCAAAGGAATTATTCCCGCCCGAATAAATTGATCAATCCGGTCCTCGGAGAAAAGAACTTCCGTGGGATAGGTTTTATTTCCTTCCCGAAGAGGCAAAGGTAAATTCTCCATGAAGATATTCTTCCAATCTGTTATCCGTGTCGGCCAGCCATATTTTTGAATGCTTTGATTGATAATTATGCCCATAGCCCAAACCGGGCTTAACCAGAGCTCTTGGCTTTCTTCAAAATAGACTTGTTTGGGTTTATTTTCGGCCCCATAAGGATAGCGACCCAAGCAACAATTGCAAGTAATGGCTAACCATCTGGCGGCCGGAGTTTTTTTCAACTGCCGCCATTTAGCGTAAGCTGACTCTTCCAAGAAATGGGGAAGAAAGGGAAGCTTCGTAATTTCGGCCCAGCTTTCTAAGTAGAAGAATTGGGGTTTGATCCAACCAACCACCGGGACGAGCAAGGTCTCGGCGAGAGAAGCGACTTTTTGTAAATTTTCGATACTGACGTTGGAATTGTCCAAAGGGCAATCCAGAATGATTAAAGAAGGAAGGTCAGTTATGAGGAGGGGAAGGAGATGATCCAAATTTTCCTGGAGATTCTTTTCAGAGATAGGATAAATATTCAGCCCCCATTTATGATTTCCTTTCATAGAGTTGCATAAATATTTGAATCCCAACCAAGTGGCTTCTGCTTTCCGAAAAGTTTGGTCTTTAAAAATAGCCTTTAAAATTTGTTGGAGCTGCCATTCTAAAGAAGATAATACATCAATGTAAGCGCCAGAAAGATTTTTTTCTTCTTCGGGTAAGGCTACCATCTTTAATAAATCGTCGATTTTTGAGGCCTTATCCTTTTCTTTTTTCTTTGGAAACGTGGAAGGAGTGTATTTGAATTCTGAAGGTAGTTCTGGCCAATTAGCTAATTTAGCTGCCACATCTTCCTCAGAAATTCCTTTCGCCCTGGCCTCTTTGAGAAATTCTCTTGCTTCCCACAGGGTTTTTAGAAAGGGAAGAGTTTGCACTAAGGAGTCGGGATGAAAATCTTTGTTTTTCTTGGGCGTGATGTTAACTCCCCCGTCAGGATGTAATTCTTTGGGCAAAGGCACATAAAAAGAAGGATTTAATTGGCGGAATACGTCGTCCTGATTTTCCAAATTGACTTGGAGCGGTTCCTCAGGCCATGAGCTTTCCCTTCCGGAAAGAAAGGAAGCCAAGATTAAGATTTTATAAGGGAAATTAGGAAGCCCCATAATACCTCCTTACCCTTCCCCTCCCTGTTGGCGAGAAGAGAAGCTAAGAGAGAGGTTAGGGATGTAAAAATTAGCTAAAAATTAAAAATCTTCTTAAAAAAAGACGAACTCTTGGGGGAAGGTTTATCCCCTGGTTTCTCCGCAGGAGTTTCTTCCTTCGGTGAACTCGGAGTGCTGGCCGGAGTTTCCGCAGATGATTCCATGGCTTCCACCAGGCGACCTTCGCCGATAAACCGAAAAGCAGGTCCTTGAGGACTCAAAGAAAGATCGTCATTTAATTTTAAAGGGGCTTGCATAGAAACTGGCTGGCGGTTAATGCGCAGTAAACCTTTTCCGGTAAGATCTTTAACCCAATATTGCCCTTGAGTGAAAAATATTTGCGCATGTTGATCAAGGACAGCGGGGTGTTCAATCTTAAAATCGCACCGCGGATTCTTGCCGATAGTAATAGGCAACTGTTTGAAGGAGCGTAAGGTGGGTCCATATTGGATGACCAGATTAGCTTTTACTGGTTGGACAAATATTTCTTCCTGACGCGGAATTTCGGGCGGAGTATACCGGGGTTTAATTTCTGGGGTTCGCGGAACAGGCTCCGATCTCATTTCTCTCCGCGGCGGAGGAGTTGGTGGCGGGGGAGGTGGGGGTGGCGGTACCGCTTTAATTTCTGGCATTTCCGCTGGCATTTCTTTGACCTGGGTTAGAAAGCTTACTTTTGGCCCCCCTTCTTCTGCAAAAGTTAAGACATCGCCGTTTTTCAGGTAAGTCTCGGTTACCCTCTTCCCATTAACATATGTGCCATTGGTACTATGGTCGACCAACTTAAATTGATTACCTTCGCGGATAATTTCGGCGTGCTTCCGAGAGACAGTCGTCAAGTCAGCCGGAAAACGAACGTGACAAGAAGGATGACGCCCAATAGTAATTACTGGGTCGACAAATTCTTGAATTTCCCCTTTCCTGGGACCAAGAATGTGAATTAACTGGACTACTATTACCGGGGGCTGTTTCATATTTTAATATTATACGCTCCCTAATTTTTTGGTCAAGAAAAATTCAAGTTTCCAATTTCGGCAATTTTTTTTATAATGATTTATGCTTCGCATTAACTCTTACGGGCGGTCAGATGTAGGTTTAAAGCGCTCAAATAATGAAGACGCTTTCATAATTAAACCCGAATTTGCCTTATGGGCCTTAGCTGATGGCATGGGCGGAGCAGCAGCCGGTGAGATTGCCAGTCAGATCTTCGTCGAAACTGCCTTATCCATTTTCGCTGCTAATCGGGGTACCTCCGCAGAAGAAATTATTAAATTAATTCAAAAGACTTTCCTGGAAGCGAACACTAAGATTCTTAAGCATGTGCAGGAGCAACCTGCGCACAAAGGGATGGGTTGCACAGCCGAGTTGCTTACTTTTTGTGGCCAAAATTTTCTTTTGGGGCATGTGGGGGATAGTCGTACTTATTTATTAAGGCAGGGCAAATTAAAGCAGCTAACCAAAGACCACTCCTTGGTCCAGGAGCAGATTGACCAAGGGCTTTTAAGGCCGGAAGAAGCTAAGAGGCATAATTTACGCCATGTTATCATTCGCGCCGTAGGTGTGGAAGATGACTTACCTGTTGATTTAATTAAAGGAAAAGTTTTTCCAGACGATATGTTTATTATCTGTTCCGACGGGTTAAGTGATCTCGTGGAAGATAAGCTAATTCAGGATACTTTAAGCAATTCTCTGATTGATCTGGAACAAAAAGGAGAAAAATTAATTTCCTTGGCTAAAGCAGCCGGTGGGCATGATAATATCACGGTAATTTTATGCCAGGTAGAAGCCGTTGATTAAAGTTTTCTCTCACCTCTCCTTCACCCCAGCAGGGAGACGAGGGGTGAGGGGAGCTAATGGTAAATAATGAGATTTTTTCGATTTCAAGATTTAAAATATTGGGTGGTTTCAATAATAACAAACACTGGGATAATTTGTTTATTGCTTTTTACCGCCCAAATTCGAGCAGAAGAGGTTAAGTTAGTCCCCCTTCCCCTGGCGGAAACAGAAAAAGCTATCCTTGACTGGCTGCACCATAAAGGATTTAGGGTGGTTCGTTCTTCTTCGGAAAGTGGTGAGGTAGAGTTAAGGGCCATCAAGAATAATAAGGAAAGGTGGGAAATTTTTTGCCGCCCTTATTCTCCCTTAGCTTCTCTGGTCCGCGGTCAATATCAAAAAGATGGCCAGACAGTTCAGAAAAATTTACAAGAATTCTGGTTTTTCATAGAAAATTATGGACATACTTCTTCCCCAAATAATAAAAAGCAATTAACCTATCCCCAAAGTATTTTTTCTATTTTAAGTGCCGCCGTGGTTTGTATTGAAGGTCAGGCAGGGGAGGTTCCTGTCCAATTTTCTGGTTTTTTTATAAATGAGAAAGGCACGATCATTTCCACGGCTCATGACCTGGAAAAGATAAAGGGGTTGAAAATAATTTTAAAGAATAAAATTGAGCTTCCAGGAGCATTGATCCGCAAAGATCCTGAGCGGGACTTGTCACTCATTAAAGTTAACGGCCAATTTAAGAATTATATCCTCTGGCAGGAAGGGAGAAAGACTCTCTTGCTGGGAGAAAAGGTATATATGCTTAGCTGCGCTAACAGAGATGAAGGGGAGTTTATTGCAGGAGTAGTGGAGGAAGTTCTCCGGCAAAAGAACAAACTTCCTTTATGGCAGGTCAATATGGAAACTTTGCCCGGCTCCAGCGGCAGTCCCGTTTTCGATCGCTATGGGAATTTAATTGGCATCGTCAAAGGAAGGTTAAAGGGGACAGATAATGTAGGTTTTCTAATTCCTTTAGCTACATTAAATGAATTCCTCAAGGAATCTTCATTCAAATAAAAAGGAAGACCATGGCAGAAATGGGCATGAAATATGGCCGCTACGAAATTATAAAAGAATTGGGCCGAGGAGCCATGGGGCTGGTTTATCAGGCCCATGATCCGGAGATCGATCGGCTGCTAGCTCTAAAAGTTTTGCGCGAGGACCGCTTAACCAGCGCGGCCTTTGTGCAAAGGTTTTTAAAAGAAGCCAGAGCCATAGGCCGCCTTTCTCACCCCCGAATCGTTACCGTATATGATGTGGGCCAAGATCATGGCACAATTTACATTGCCATGGAGTTGCTGCAGGGAGAGCCTTTAAATGCGCTTTTGGAAAAGAGAAAATTCAGCCCAGAGGAGATAACTAATTTAGGAATTCAAGTGGCGGAGACTCTTGATTACGCCCACCAAAAAGGGATCGTTCACCGCGACATCAAACCAAGCAATATTTTAGTCCAGCCCGATGGCCAGATAAAAATTACTGATTTTGGTATTGCCCACATTGAAGATCCGGAAGCCTCCGTCCAAACCCAAGCTGGGGAAATCTTAGGCACACCCGCTTACATGTCACCAGAACAAGTTATGGGCCAGCAGGCAGATGGACGCTCGGATCTTTTTTCTTTGGGCATAATTCTTTATGAATTAAGCACTGGGAAAAGGCCTTTTGGGGGGTCTAATTTAGCATCTATATTCAAGTCAATTACGCAAGATCAGCCCCCATCACCGGCGGAACTAAACCCCGCAATTCCGAAGAGTTTGTCTCAAGTGATTATGAGATGTTTGGAGAAAAATCCGGCATCCCGTTACCCAACGGGGAAAGATTTAGCTGATGCTCTAAGAGAGACGCAGGAAGTACAAAAAAGGCCAGAATTAGCAGAAGAGTTTAAAAGACCCCGCAGTTTTTTATGGTATGGAATCATCGCCATAATTCTTTTAGGAGGGGGATTATCCTATTATTTATTTAAGCCGGCGGTGGTTAAAGAGCCGGTACCAGTTAAAGAAGTAGAAAAAGAGACGGCGGCAAAAAAAGAAGCTGCCGTAGAAAAAATTAAAACAGGATTTCTGAGATTAGATAGCAACCCCATGGAGGCGCAGATATTTATAGATGGCGTTTTTAAAGGAAAGACACCGGCCAGGTTGGAAATCCAGGCTGGGACCCATGAGGTGCGCTTAGTCCTTCCTAACCATTATGACTGGGAAGCACAGGTTAAATTAAAAGAAGAAGAAGAGACCCCATTAATGGTGAATTTGATTCCTTTAACAGAAAAAAAAATGAGATGATATTGTCAAAAGCTTTAGAAAAAGCAGATTTGGACCAGATGAAGTTACCCGGCCCCTCTCCTGCAGAGAGGCTGAGTCGTAAGGTCATCGCGAGGGAGCATAGCGACCGTGGCGATCTCGTAATGCCTTGAAATTAAAGAGATGGCCGAACTTCCCCACAGGAAGTGCGGGGTCGCTCGCCATGATGCAAAAGGGGTTGTAATAAAGTCTCCTGAGGGGAGCGGAAAAATATCTTTTGACAAGACAGATGAAACATAAAGGAGGAGCTGATGAAAAAGAAATTTGCCTATTTATTTATCTTTATTTTTATTTTGTTTTGGATGATTCCTGACTTAGGCTCTGCTCAGATTGCTCCTGGCCAACCAGCCCCCATTTTCTCATTATTGGACTCAAAAGGCAAAAGTCATGATCTCGCGCAAATGAAAACGAGTCCGATGAGCATCCTTTATTTTTTTGATGCGGACTCCCGGCCCAGCCAGGAAGGATTGCTGAGCTTGAATCAATTGGCCCAAAAATATAGAGAGGCTCACTTGGTGGTCTGGGCTATTACTGCTTCTCCTCCTGAAAAAGCTATCCAGTTTGCCAACAAAGCTAATTTGGTCTTTCCTGTCCTCTTGGATAAAGGAAAAGTGAGCCAACTTTACCAGGCGCAAGTAATATTACCTACGGTTTGTGTGGTAGGTCCTGGGCTGAAAGTCTTAGACTATTTTCAAGGTGGGGGGAAGACTACGGAAATCATGTTGGTGCGCCTAGCCGAAAGAAAGTTGCAGCAGAAACAGACCATGATGGCTAAAGCCATCTCGCAGGAAGTGATTAAGAAAAATCCTCAAAACGTTAAAGCCAAGACAGTGAAAGCTTATGCTGCTTTAAAAGAAGCAAAATTGAAAGAAGCTGAAGAAGATTTTAAAGAACTAGCTCAAAAAGGAAAAGAAGGGGAGGTCTTGGGCAAAGAAGGGTTAGCAGTTGTATATGCGCAGAAAGGCCAGGCTGATCAGGCTTTGAAGCTGGCCAAAGAAGTGGAAGCACAAGATCCGCAGAGGGCTTTCGTGCATGTAATTAAAGGGGATCTCCTTTATGCCCAGGATAAGAAGAAAGAAGCAGAGGCCGAATACCAATTGGCCATCCGCAAAGAGAAAGCCGAGCCCTATCAAGAAGGGTTGCGTTATAATCAGATGGGTAGGTATTATGCCAGTTTAGGGCAGTATGATAAAGCGCGGGAATTTTATGATCAAGCAGTAACCATCGATCCTTATTATATAGAAGGGACAACAAATAAAGGCTTGACCTACGAGAAAGAGGGTAAATGGGATAAAGCTTTAGAAGCCTATCGCCAGACTTTAGCCCTCGATAAGAAAGATACCTTTGCTGTAGTCTTAGCCAAGAAAGCTCAAGAGATGCTGGAAATCCAGAAGGATGCCGAAAAGAAAAAACGCCTGGACCAATTAGTGAAAGATTTAGCTGCCCGTTATCGGAGTCAAGTAGAAACTAAACCAAAAGTTGAAGATACGTGGACCTCTCCGCCTATGATCCTTTCCTTTGTTGACTTTCAAGAGAAGGGTGGACTGGCCGAGAGAGATGGTTTTTCTTCCGTGCTTCTGAGCCAGCTGACCGAACATCTCAACAATTCCGGTCGAGTGCGGGTGGTCGAAAGGGTGCTCATCGAGAGGCTCTTGGAAGAGCTAAATTTAGGGTCTTCGGAATTAGCTAATCCAGAAACTTCCTTAAAACTTGGCCGAGTTTTAGCGGCTAAACTCATCGGAACCGGTTCTCTATACTATCTTCCTCAGGGAACTTTATTAAATCTTAGATTGATAGATACGGAAACATCGGCCATTCCCCAAGTACTGACCAGGCAATTAGCTTCCCAAACTACTTTGGAAAAAGACCTCTTCCAATTAAACCGAGAAATTTTGAAAACAGTTATTTTGAAATATCCGCTTCGCGGCTATTTAGCCAAGGTATCTGGAGATGAAGTTATCATTAACATCGGTACCAAGCAAGGAGTAGTGCAAGGAACTAAATTCGACGTCTTAGAAGAAGGAGAAAGTTTGACCTATAGAGGAAAGGTCTTGCAGGCTGCGCCCAAGGTTATTGGCCAAATCGAAATTGTCCGCGTGGAACCTGATATGGCCGTAGGCAAGATTATAAAAAAGGAAAAACCCCTCCAGGTTGATGCTAAAGTTCAAGAAAGAATAGAAGAAGCCGCCTTAAGATAAAAAAATGATTTATAGAGTTTTTTTTAGCAAATTAATTTTGGCCACTTTCCTTTTGGCCCTGGCTTGTGCTACTTCTCCACACCTTCAAGAGAGAGAATTAACCCTGGCTGTTTGGGACCTGGATGATTTAAGTCCTGGCTCTGCCGGCCGTCCCCATTTAGGGGAACTTCTTACTGGCCAGATCATTGAAAGTCTAAAAAGGAAAGGCCAATATATTATTGTCGAAAGAGAACGTTTGCTTTTAATCCTCGAAGAACAACGGCTGGGAACTACCTCTTTGGTAGATGAAAACACCCGCCTTAAATTAGGGCGGCTTTTAGGGGCGAAGCGGATGATCTTCGGAGGTTATCAGGTTATTGGGGATCAGATGCGCCTGGATCTGCGTCTCTTAGATGTGGAGAGTGGAAAAATTTTAAAAGCGGTGCAGAAAACTGCGGCTGCCGCAGATTTACAAGGATGGCTGGAGGTAGCTAAAAAGGCTGCCGAGGAACTTTAAAACAAGCCCGTGATAAAGGCCCCTAAAGAGAAGCCGCGGTAGGTACGCCCACTTCTATATTCTGGATATTGACTGTCTTCGTCATGCATAATGAATCCTTTGAGCAAGATATCAGCAGTGAAGTGGGCTCCTAAGGTCGTTGTTGCTCCTAAACCCAAAGAGAGCTTTTCTTTTTTCCCCATATAGCGCGTGGAGTTTTGGGGATAGTCGTTTTCGGTGATTAAAACTCCCTGCAGGCCTGTTTTTAAGGTGGTTTTGGGCGTAAGTAGATAGTGAAGATAGAGATCACCACGCCATTCTAAGCCATGGCTATTTTTTTCTTCCGTGGCTAATGATCCTTGGCTATCTTGAAATTTGCTTTTATTGCGGTAAATACTCCTGAGGACGAGGCCCGTTTGCCACTTTGCCGGATTATAATGGAGGCCCCAGCCAAGAAGATAAAGATCTCCTTCTTGATATTGGTCAGCTCCTTCTAATTTATCTTTGTCATACCAAGCATAATTTCCAAATAGACGCGTAAAGCAAGTGCGGGTGAAATCATAACGGACTTCCGCACTCAGGGTGAATATATCACCTGGATCATAGTTTCTGGATTCGGTACTGTAATCATATTTTCCCCGCCAAGCATAACCTGCACTTAGGCCCACCACATAATTACCTAACTCCTTGGCTAAAGTTAGGGTGGGGTTGATATTGTATCCTTCCCCAAAGCGGTTAATAGAGATTAATTCTTCATCCATCATCAATACCAAATCTTTAACAGCCAAGGCAGTTTTCCCAGTAGGTAAATTGACATCCAGACCAATAAGTATATCTACCGGAAGTTTATCCAAAACTTCATAAGAGAGATTTAATTTTGTATCCAAAGGAGCACTTAGAGAACGGCTTTCACCCGCGGAAGGATCATAGTAAGTATAAGCGTAGCCAGCCAAAATTTGCAGATAAAATGGCTGATATTGAGCCTGGAGTTTTAAAGGGACATAAAGTTGGTAGCCTCGGGCTTTGGTGGTGTCATCCCACCAGTCCAGATTAACCCCAGTTGAAGCACCAAATTCGGCAGCAGAACATGGAAGAGCATTAAAAAATATAAAAGTTACCACTAAGATTATAACTTTTTTCATAAGCCACCCTTTCATTCGTCCCTCAGCCTTCCCTTATCCCCAGCGGGGAGAAGATATGGTGAGGCAATTCATGAGGCAATTCAATTGAGCATTCATGGGCAACTCGTTGGCGGCGGAGCGGCACAAAATTGTTGATCACCACCCCAAGCGCATGTCACATTATTATCCTCATTTGTTTCAAAAACAGCATTTTCCGGATCAACAATTATCTTATAATAATAAATATAATAGTCAGGATAAAGATTTTCTTGTACAGAACTATTAGCAGGAATTTGCTGGAAAGTAAAAGGCCAACAGTGATAACTATAGTCATCTCCATAAATGACATAAGCGATTACATTTTGGGCAGCTTGATTGCCATGATTAGTAATTTGGAAGCTCATAGATAATCTGTCGTCTGATATTATTACTTGACCGGGTTCAAGATCAACATATTCTATAACTGGAGGAGCAGTGGATTCCAATATTATATGCACAGTTACCGCGCTACCAGTTAGACTTATGGTTGTCTCTCCTCGATAAATTACATTTCCCCGAGCGTCCAGAGCTTCCACTAAAATATGTCTGTTTTGGCCATTGGGGATTTCAAAGGTTTCCGTGATGGTAGTCCTTCCAGCTACATCAATGATTTTTTGAATGGTAACCATATCAGGAGCGCTGATAGTGAAGCGAATACTCACCACTTCTGAAGGTATGATTGCCGTTTCTTTAAAAATTCCGGACTTCTCTTTGGAGATTGCTTGCCTTTCTCCTAAGTTAATCGTCACTTTAGTCATGCCTGAAGAAGATGGGTCTCCGCTTCCCCCACAGGAAATATAAATTATGGCCAGTCCCAGAATAGTTAAAAAAATTAATAATTTTTTCATAGGACTCCTCTGCTTTAAATTATTTATGGAAAATAGATATCAATCTTTACCGGAGAAGGTACCTGCTGGGGAGTGCGCGTCCTTCTGGTGATCTCATCTTGAGTTAATTGGTCAGTAGTAGAAGTCCTTTCGCGCAAAGTGCGCAGCATCTCCTGGCTCCTTTTGGTAACTTTAATGAGACCGAGATTTTTCAATTCATGCAAAGCTCCCCGCGCAATACAAATTTGTGGATCTTCTTCCAGCGCCTTTTCATAGTGGGCAGCCGCTTTCTCGTATTCTCCCCGGTCACTTGCTTCGATCCCCCTTACTAATTCACCGAAAGCTTTAATATTGGCCGTACAGAGCCTGCGCAGCACTCTTTCTTCTTCTGGAGAAACTTCAATCTTCAATAATTTTATTATTTCAAAAAGTAATTCTTTTTCGAGGCGAAAGAGATCAGCTAACTTTCCTTCCCTTAACAATTCTCCCAATACCTGCCCCTTAGGAACATCTAATGGATTTGCTTGAATCTTGAGTCTTTCTTCAATTGCTGGCAAAATATTTCCGCCTACCAACCAACGGGCTCCTAATAATCGACCGACGCGGGGAGCAGTGCCTTCATCCACCAAACCTGAGGCTCCCAGGCCCATTTCTTCTACTAATGCCTGCAACTTTACCCTTTCTATTACTTGCAAGCCTTTTACTTGGGAAAGATCGGTAATGAGCATAAGGGTCAATCCCTTACGTAAAGGGTCAAGAGCAGAATTTCCAGACTTGTTTTGGAAGTAAAGAACAGCGATAGTATTTGGAGCTGTTATAGCCGCGAGAGCTTTTTCCTCGGCCAGGGCTTTTTGGGCCCATAACTTAGTTTCCTTAGTAACTACTTCTCCTGTCCAACCTGAGGAACTACAAAGGAAAGTGATGAAAAAAGCTAAAAGAAAACACAAAAGCATTTTTCTTTTCATCTCAGCACCATAATTTTTATGAATTTATAAGCCAGCAAAAATATAAATTTTTCCCTGGAAATTGTCAAATGGTTTTTTAGCTTTAACATAACCCATCACTAAAATGGGGAAAATTCGTGATTAGCCCATTAAATTTCCCCTTTACTTCGGTACGAGCTGATTCCGACTTTCTCCCTTGGTCGAGTTTTATCGACTCTTCCCGTTTAGGCTGCGCCGTAAGGTCATCGCGAGGGAGCATAGTGACCGTGGCGATCTCGCAATGTATGGAAAATATGGAACGTAGATTAACGCAGATTTTCAGGATTAAAATTATTATTTATTTTCCTCTGAGCTCTCCTGAATCTCTAGGGCAAAATTTATATTAAAATTTCCTCTGTGGCCTCCGTGCCCTCTGTGGCTAAA
>JBNAWB010000101.1:0-12749 GCA_049699975.1 Thermodesulfobacteriota bacterium | reverse complement strand
CGCGCCGGGTTCTATCTTACCTCCTTCTAAGAGACCCCCTCTGCCCGAAGAAATTATGGGGGGCAAAAAAATTGACTAAGAAAGGAGTGGCGTAAGCATGAATCTGAAAATTATATGCTGCCGATTAATGATTTTATGCATAATGATCATAAGCTTCGGCTGTGCCACTACGGCAGGGCAAAGAGGCAAAGAAAAAGAAGATGGAACGCGGCCGCCAACAAGCATGGAAGTGCTCCAAAAAGAAAGTAGCGGATCGGCGACCGCAAAAACCGCGCCGCCAGGTATGGCCGAAAAAGAGAGCGTAGCCGACACAAAAACTCCTGCCCAAGTTGAAGAGAAAAGTCGGCCCGGTTCACCCAGGACGCTCCCGCCTCCCTTACCGATAAAAAAACCTAACGAGGTAGCTAAGGGGGCTAAGATAGTCCTCAATTTTGATAATGCTGATCTTCATGAAGTCATTCGCGTCATTGCGGATATGTTGAAGATAAATTATCTCGTTGACCCACGGGTTAAAGGAACAGTGAATATTCATACTTCCGGTCAAATAACAACCGAAGGGCTTTTAGCCATATTCCAATCAATACTTCGCCTGAACGGGGCTGCGGCTATACAAAAAGAAGGAATATACGAGATTGTACCCTTGAGCGAAGCGAAAAGGGCTTATACCCAACCAACCATAAAACTTCCCGATCATCTTAGCCCAGAAGATAAATACAGCATCCAGATCATTCCTTTAAAATTTATACCCGTAGCCGAAGTGGCCAAAATGATCAAACCCTTTCTCTCGGAAGGGGCAGATATTGTGGAACATCCTGCGCAAAATATCTTGATCATTGGGGACTTAGCCGGCAATATAAAAAAATCCGCGGCCATAATTGAAATTTTTGATGTGGACTTTTTTGCGGATATGCGTATCCGGATTTACCCGATTATGAATGCCGATGTCAATGAAATAGCTAAAGAAATGGAAAGAATATTTTCTTCCTTAGAAATAAATGTGAAAAGTGGCCGAGGAGTGGGTATTACCTTTACCCCTATCCAGCGCATTAATTCCCTTTTAGTGGTTAGTTCCATACCGCAAATTTTTGAAAAAGTTGAAAAATGGTTGCAGGAATTGGATAAGACACCGCCAGAAGGGACAAAATTGGGAGTATTTGTTTATTATGTGCAAAATGGGAAGGCCAAAGATTTAGCGGAAGTTCTTAAACAAGTATATGTCCCCACCAAGGAGAAAAAAGACTTTAAAGAGAAGGTCGTAACTCCAACCCCCTCTGCCCCAGCGCGATCCGTCAAACCCTCCACTCCCACCACTGCGCCATCTCCTGCACCGGCTACTCCACCTAAAGAAGAAAAAGCTCCTTTGCCAGAAGGGGGTGTTCCCGAGGGAGAAATTAATATTGTGGTGGACGAGACTACTAATGCCCTGATCATCCGCGCTTATCCCCGTGATTATAAAGCCATTCTGGAAACCATCAAGAAGCTTGATCTCTATCCCAAACAAGTTTTTATTGAAGTCTTTTTAGCCGAGGTTACTTTAACTGACTTAACTAAATATGGTCTGGAGTTTTCCACTTTCACCGATACCTTCGTCCAGGGAGTTAGACCTTATACTTATACGGTGGGCATGGGCGGAGTAGCTACGCCAGAAACTTTTTCCTCCGGCTTACGGTATTCCATTGCCTCCACAGATCGCCTTTTTGCTGCCATTCATGCCTCGGCTACTGAAAATCGGTTGAAAATGATCTCCTCGCCCCATATCTTAGCCTCTAACAATAAAGAAGCGAAGATTCAAATCGGCAAAGCTCAACCTATCTTGACCACTACTTATACAACCACAGCTACCACTTCGCCTTCAGTGGTGGAAGGGACTATTGAATATAAAGATATTGGTATTATTCTTACAGTCACGCCCCGCATTAGTGATGCGAAGCTGGTAACTATGGAGATTAACTTAGAGCAAAGTGATGTGGCGAGCACGAAATTAGGCAGCCTCGATAACATTCCCGTCTTTAAGAAGAAGACGGCGAAAACTACTCTTTCGATTATGGAAGGGCAGACGATCGTCATCGGCGGCCTTATAGAGGATAAAAAAGAAGCTGGCGCTTCCGGGGTTCCCTTCTTAAGCCGCCTCCCTATCATAGGAGCTTTATTTGGGTATCAGACGCGCGATGTTAACAAAACAGAGACAGTCTTACTGCTCACGCCGCACGTGATTACTGATCTGGAAGAATCGAATCAAGTTACCCGAGAATTTCGGGAGAAGGTACAGGGTCTCAAGAAAGAGTTAGAAAAAACAAAAGATAAGAAGTGAAGGATAACTTCCCCTTTTAAAAGCTTTTATCAGGTTTTTTTAGTGGCTCCATTCCCCAAATTAGGCCCCAGTTTTTAAAATTTTGCTGCCCCATTAAATAAATTCCCTTGAACAATCCCCCCTTTTCAGTATTATATTTATTTACATGAATAAATTTGCTTATCGGATAAAAATTACCGTAAAGAATCTAAATTTTTTTTATGGGCCTTTTCAGGCCTTAAAGAATATTAATTTAGATATAAAAGAAAAACAAATAACTGCCTTAATTGGACCATCTGGTTGTGGCAAGTCAACATTTTTGCGTACTCTAAACCGGATGAACGAACTAATTCCAAATACCCGGGTCACTGGTTCTATTTTACTGGATGGCGCAGACATTTATGCTCCCCAGGTAAATCCAGTGCATCTCCGCCAGCGCGTGGGCATGGTTTTCCAAAGGCCCAACCCTTTTCCGAAATCTATTTTTGATAATGTTGCTTTTGGACCTAAGGTGCTCGGTACTTCTTCGCGGGCCCCCTTGTGGGACATTGTAGAAAAAAGTTTGCGGGGAGCAGCTTTGTGGGAGGAAGTTAAAGACCAATTACATAAACCAGCCACCCACTTGTCTTTAGGGCAACAACAAAGACTTTGTATTGCCCGGGTTTTAGCCATGCAACCGGAAGTGATCTTGATGGATGAACCGTGTTCGGCTCTTGATCCGCAGGCTACGCAGCGGATTGAGGAATTAATGCAAGATTTAAAGAAAAACTATACCATCGTAATTGTAACTCATAATATGCAACAGGCCGCGCGGGCTTCGGACTGGGTGGGATTCTTTTTGTTGGGAGAACTTTTGGAATTCGGGGCCACCAGCCAAGTTTTTACTAATCCCCAGGATAAAAGGACCGAGAATTACATAACCGGGCGCTTTGGATAAATTCATGGATAGAAAAATTAAGGTCAGCATAATATATTTAGCTTGGCTAATCTTTTGCTTTAATTTTTTGAGCTGTCACCGTCCGCAAGCGAGCTTAACGGTCGTCGGATCTACCTCCGTCCAGCCTTTTGCGGAGGTTTTGGCCGAAGAATTTATGAAAAACCACCCCCAGGAAAAAATTTTTGTCCAAGGCGGTGGATCAAGTGCGGGAATACAGGCTGTATTGAGCGAAGCCTGCCCGCTGGGCATGTCCTCGCGGAATCTTAATCCCGAAGAGAAAGGTCTCCTGACCATACCCATTGCCTATGATGCTATCGCCATTATCGTTCATCGCCGGAACCCCTTAACTAATTTATCCAAAGTCCAGATTCAGAAGATATTTTCGCGCCAGATAAAAAATTGGCAAGAATTAGGCTGGGAAAACCGACCGATTACCTTAGTCACGCGCGAAGAAGGGTCAGGAACCAGAGAAGCCTTTCAGCACTTGATTATGGAAGATAAAGAAATAAGTTTAGCCGCCTTGGTCCAAGATTCTAATGGGGCCATTCGGCAAGTAGTCGGCGATGATCCGCAGGCCATTGGCTATATTTCTTTAGGGTTACTCAATGAGAAGGTCAAAGCTTTGCAGATAGACGGTGTAGAACCAAACTTGGAGAATATCCGTACCCGGCGTTATAAAATAGTTAGGCCCTTCTTGTTTGTGCTCAAAAAAGAGCCCACAGGCGTGATTAAGGATTTTTTAAATTTTATTTTGAGTCCTGCCGGACAAAAGATTCTGGCCCGGGAAGGTTTAATGCCTGTGGCCACTTTGAACAACAAGAATTAAAAAAATGACCAAAGAAAAAGTATTTGAAAAATTTCTGCTCTTGGTGGCTCTTTCTTCCATCTCCATTTTGGCCCTCATTGCCTTTTTTATCTTTATCGAGGGTATCCCGCTTATCTGCAAAAAAGGGGTTTTTTCTTTCCTTTTAGGCGAAAGATGGTATCCCAGCCGGGGAGATTTTGGCATTCTGCCGATGATCGTCGGTTCTTTTTTAGTTACCATAGGGGCCCTTATAATAGGCGTGCCTTTTGGCTTAGCCTGTGCTCTTTATCTTTGCGAATTGACTCCGCCCATCGTAGGCATGATTTTTCGGCCGGCGATCCAGCTTTTGGCGGCTATACCTTCAGTGATTTATGGCTTTTGGGGCCTAATAGTTATCGTTCCGTTAATCCGCGAATACTTGGGCGGGCCGGGACTCAGTGTCCTGGCCGGTTCTCTGGTTTTAGGAATTATGATCCTACCTACGGTCATTAGCATTTCCGAGGATTCGCTAAGAGCTTTGCCCCGTTCATACAAAGAGGGAGCTCTTTCTCTCGGCGCCACCCACTGGCAAACCATTTGGCGGGTACTCATCCCCGCGGCCAGGTCTGGAATTATCGCCAGCATCATCTTAGGTATGGGGAGGGCTATCGGCGAAACCATGGCTATGATTATGATCTTAGGGAATGCCGTGCAAATGCCCGAATCCATCCTTAGCTCGGCCCGGACCTTAACCACCAACATCGGTATTGAGATGGGATATGCTACAGGTGATCATCGCCAAGCTCTTTTTGCTACCGGGGTTATCCTTTTTTTAATTATTATGCTTCTTAATTCAATCGCTCTTATTATTTCTAAAAAAAGGGTGGAATAACTATGCCTATTTCCCGCTTTACTACAGAAAAAATAGCTAAATATACTATTTGGATTAGTGCTTTGCTTACGCTCTTGGTCATGGTCTGGATTCTATTCCAGGTCCTACGCGAGGGCTTGCCTTTAATTAATTTTGACTTTCTATTTGACTACCCCCATGAAATGGGCCGGAAAGGAGGGATTTTTCCGACCATAATAGGCACCATTGCCCTGACGATCATCGCCGTTATGGTGGCCACTCCTTTGGGAGTAGGGACTGCTGTTTATCTACGGGAGTACACCAGAGAAAGTCGCGTAAGCAGGCTCATTCGTTTTGGTACCGATTGTTTAGCAGGGGTACCTTCTATTATTTTTGGCCTGTTTGGTTTTATCTTTTTCGTGATTTTTTTGGGTTGGGGATGGTCGATCATCTCTGGAGGGTTGACCTTAGCCATAATGATCTTACCTACGATAATATGTACCGCGGAAGAAGCTATAAAAGCTACTCCTTATTCTTTTCGAGAAGTTAGTTATGCTTTGGGGGGAACGCGCTGGCAAACAACCTGGAAAGTTGTGCTACCCAATTCCTTGCCCGGAATTATCACTGGCGTACTTTTGGGTGTGGGCAGAAGTGTCGGGGAAACAGCAGCTATTATTTTGACAGCCGGTTCTTCTCTATTAATGCCGGATTCTCTTTTTGCGCCGGTAAGGACCATGGCCGTGCATTTTTATATTTTAGCTCGCGAAGGCATTTCCATGGAGATGGCTTATGCTACTGGCGCGGCTTTGATAATAATGATATTATTAATCAACAGTGCGGCCAATTTTCTTTTGCATCGCTACCTGCGTAAATTAGAAAGATAATTTTATGCCCTCTGAGGGAAAAATATTGATTCAAAATTTTCATTTTTTTTACGAAAATAGCCTGGCCCTGAAGAATATTAATCTGCGCCTTGATGAAAAACAGATTTTTGCCATTTTGGGCCCGGCCCGCAGCGGCAAGACTACGCTCTTAAAAAGTCTAAATCGCTTAACTGATTTAATTCATGGAACGAGGCATACGGGAAATATTTTTCTTGATGGCCAGGATATTTACGACTCCTCCATCTCTCTTCCGGAATTGCGACGCCGAGTGGGTATGGTTTTTGACTTACCTACACCTCTTCCTCTTTCCATATTTGAGAATGTGGCTTACGGTCCCCGCCTTAAAGGTATCGGGCAGAAGAATAAGCTTCAGGAAATTGTCGAGGCAGCGTTAAAAGCAGCCGCTTTATGGGAGGAAGTCAAGGATAGGCTTTCTAATTCTGCTTTCCGCCTCTCCGGCGGGCAACAGCAAAGATTGTGCATTGCGCGGGTATTGGCTCTTGACCCAGAAGTCATCATGCTTGATGAACCATGCTCTGGCCTTGATCCCATCTCCACTCGGGCCATTGAAGAAACCCTTTATGAATTAAAAAAGAAATACACTATAATCATTGTGCCCCATAATATTCAGCAAGCTTCCCGCATAGCCGACCGTGTGGCTTTTTTTTTAGGAGGAGAACTGATCGAAGAGGGGCCAGCCGAACAAATCTTCACTAAACCTCAAAAGAAGATAACTGAAGATTATTTAAGCGGAAAATATGGCTAAAAAAGGAGGAGCCATGGAAACCCATTTTCATCAAGAATTAAACAAGCTGAAAGAAAATCTCTTAAAAATGGCTGGGCTGGCCGAGCAGGCTATAAGCAATGCCATAGCTGCTTTGGTGCAGAGGGATTCTGCCTTAGCAGAAAAGACTATTAAGGAAGATGAAAAGATTAATGAAATGGAACTCTTGATCGATGACCAATGCCTAAAACTTTTAGCCTTGCATCAGCCTATGGCCGCTGATTTGCGTTTTATCACTTCCGCCATGCGCATCAACACTGAGTTAGAAAGAATTGGAGATCAAGCCTCTAATATAGCCTGGCGGGCAATCCTATTAAACCAAGAACCACAGTTAAAACCTTATATTGATATTCCCCGCATGGCCCAAATTTCCCAATCTATGGTCAAAGATGTCTTAGATGCTTTTGTTAAGGGTGACGCTGATCTGGCTCGGAAAGTTTGTGAAAGGGACGATGAAGTAGATGGTTTGAATGATCAAGTTTTTAGGGAGCTGCTTACCTATATGATGGCCGACCCGAAGACTATTACCCGGGCAGCCCACTTAATCATCGTCAGCCGCTGCCTGGAGCGGATTGCCGACCACGCTACTAATATAGCTGAAGGCGTTATTTTTATGGTCAAAGGTCTGGTAATTAAACATTATGCAGATACGAAGCATGCTGAAAAAGAAATGAACAAATAAGGGAAATTTGTTGAACAATGAGGTTAGGGATGGATAAAAAAATATGGGTAGTTTTGGGGGTAATAGGGCTCCTTAGTTTAGGGCAAGTAGGTAACCTTAAGGGCGAAGAGAAAAGTGCCGCCCAGAAACGGATTCTCTTTGAAAGAGGAGAAAAGGTGCGCGGCCAACGCTTGGAATTAGTACGCCGCGTTCTGGAAAGCTATGCGGGCTGCCAGGTAATCGCTCAAGATAATGAACTTACAGGTTTAATCATCAATGGGCGCACTTACCACGATTTTACAATCATTATTCGCGATGAGAAAAAGACTATTTTAGTTATAACTCCGGATGGGGTAGTTAACTTCGATTACTGAGATTTTTCCCGCGCGCACTCTTCATAACCTAAGGCCACGCTATGGAGGGCGCGGTCAAAGAAAAGAATAACCCGGTTATTTAGCTCTAATACGCGCAATAATTCATAAGCACTATCGTAAAAACCTGAATGCAATACAAAAAGCCAAAGGTGGCGGCGGAAGAGAATAAATGAATATATTAATTCGGCCAAAGGGAATCCTTCTTGACAGCGTTCCCGGCCATAATTTCGGTAATATTTTACCGTTTCTTCTTTGGGTGTGGGGATACTTAACCAATGGCTTAAGTTTTGGTAAATACTACGCGCTCGTTCCAAGAGCAAATCTTCGCGAAAAGTATGGAAAAATGGAGTTTTTGGATTTTGGCGGACATCTTTAAGCCAAGCTTTGGCCAAAGGATCAGCATTTTTTTCAATCAAATTAACTAAAATTTGGGAGATCATTCTTTTCTCCTTTCCATAAGCATCCTAAAAATCATTACTGGAAACGGAAAATTTTGCGCAAATTTTTCTCCAAAGGTCTATGGATAATACCCTTTTCTGTAATTAAGGCTTGAATGAATTTTTGCGGCGTAATATCAAAGGCCGGATTATATACATTTATCCCGCGGGGGGCCAGGGGTTGGCCATACAGATAAATTAGCTCTTCTGCCGGTCGCTGTTCGACAGGAATTTGATTTCCCGTGGGGGTAGAAAGGTCTAAGGAAGAGAGCGGGGCCGCCACGTAAAATGGCAGACTATGGAGATGGCAAAGGCAGGCTAAAGAGTAAGTACCAATTTTGTTGGCTACATCGCCATTAGCAGCTATCCGGTCGGCACCGACGATGGTCAATTGTATTTTTCCTCTCTGCATTAGATCCCCTGCCATATTATCGGCAATAAGCGTACATGGGATGCCATCTTGTTTAAGTTCCCAGGCCGTTAAGCGGGCCCCTTGCAGAAAAGGACGGGTTTCATCAATAAAGACGTGAATTCTTTTGCCGGCCGCATGGGCGGCGCGAATTACCCCCAAAGCAGTTCCATACCCAGCCGTGGCCAAAGCCCCCGCATTACAGTGGGTAAGAATATTGCTGTTATCCGGAATGAGTATTTGTCCTTGCCGGCCAATTTCCATATTAGTGGCCACATCTTCTTGGAGAATTTTTTGAGCTTCTTGAACCAAAGCAGTTTGCACCGCTTCTATTCCTTGGCTAATATTTTGGGCCAATACTTTTTGCTGGCGATCTATAGCCCAACGTAGATTTACGGCTGTCGGCCGAGCCTGAAGCAACACTTGAGCTATTTTTTCCATTTCCCGTTGAAAAAAGGAACGTCTAGAGCTCCTGATTTGTTTGGCCCCTAAAGCAAACCCAAAGGCAGCAGCCACGCCAATGGCCGGAGCTCCGCGCACGATCATTTTTTTAATTGCTTTAGCGACCTCTTGGGCAGTAGTGCAAGAGACATAGGTTTTGACTGCCGGAAGTTTAGTCTGGTCCAGAAGAAAAAGTTTACCATTTTTCCATTCTAAAGTCTTAAATCCCATAGGTGCAAAATTACCATATTATATAGCGTTACGGCAATAGAAAAGGTTTAATATGCGGAATGCCTCACTGGCCAGAGCATGATTTCTTAGGGAATCCCTTTTTCATCATGGCGAGCGAGCCCGCACTTGCTGCGGGGAAGCGTGGTCAGCTCTTTATTTTCCATCCATTACGAGATCGCCACGGTCGCTACGCGCCCTCGCGAAGACCTGCCGCCCCAATCTCGCCGGCTTAATAATCCCACCCTTCAGTGAGCGATTACTAATCTGCCTAAGGCCTTTTGGGGTAATTATGACCGAGTTAGATCCCCTGCCAATTTTTACTTACCTATCATCATGGCGGGAAGAAATAAAGCTATTTGGGGAAAGAGGGTAATAAGGATGACTACGCCTAGCATGGCCCACAAAAAAGGTAAAGCTCCCCTAAAGATTGTTTCACTGGGAATATCCTTGACTACACCGGCTAAAGTGTAAATATTTAAGCCAACAGGAGGAGTAATAAGTCCAGCTTCCATCATGATTACGCAAATTACTCCAAACCAAATAGGATCAAAGCCTAAGTTGTTAACAACTGGAAAAATTACCGGCATGGTCAGGACCATCATGGATATAGCGTCAAGAAAACATCCTAATAGCAGATAAATTAGGACGATAATAGTTAGAATGAGATAGCGTGATAAGGGGAGCTCGGCTAGCCAACTGGAGATACTCATGGGGATAGTCGTGAGCGCTAAAAAATAACTGAAAACATTTGCTCCGGCGACTAAGAAAAGGACCAGCACCGAAATCCTGGCTGCTTCCAGGAGAGAGGCTGAAAGATTCAGCCAAGTCAATTTTCTTTTCCCCAGGGTTATCAAAAACAGAATGGTTGCTCCCAGAGCTCCGGCCTCTGTAGGATTGATAAGACCCAGATAAATACCTCCAATAACGATGGCAAATACCAATAACGTTTCCCAGATGCCCAAAAGGGCTGAAATTTTCTCCTTCCATCCTATTTTTCCTGAGACCAGGGGAGCTAAGGTCGGGTTATTTTTAACTAAGATGATGATCACGATGATAAAGGCCAAAGAAAGGAAAATACCCGGCAAAAGGCCGGCCATAAAAAGTTTCCCAATGGATTGTTCGGTAAGTACTCCATAAACCACGAAACCTAAGGAAGGGGGAATAAGAAAACTCAGCGTCCCTCCGGCGGCTACTGCGCCTACGGCTAACTGGGGAGCATAGTGAAACCTGCGCATCTCGGGAATGGCTATGGAGCCCATAGCGGCCGCAGCGGCAACGGATGAGCCGCTAAGGGCGGCAAAAAAGGCACAGGAAACAATGGTCGCTATCCCCAATCCGCCCGGCCAATTTCTAAACCATTTATCAAAGGCTATAAATAATTTTTGAGTTAAGCCACCTATTCCGGCTAACCCGCCCATCAAAACAAAGAGGGGAATGATAGTATAAGGGTAGTGCGCGGCCGTTTCATAAACAGTTTTGGCTACGACCGGCAAAGCCGCCGGAATAGAAGTCAAATAGCTAATGCCCAAGACTCCCACTAACATCATCACAAAGGCAATGGGCATCCCCAAAATGAGGAGAAAAAGGAGAAGCACAATTCCCAAAAGCCCCACAGAAATGGGGTTCATAGCTTTTTCCCTTTGAGTAATTTTTTGCAGGCATCTTGGAGATCAAAAAAAAGTTCTAACCAAAGAAAGAGTCCAGCTACAGGGACTAATAGCCGAAAGGGATATTGGGGAATTCTTAACATATCGGAAACAGCCTTTTCGTCGATGGCCTCCAACCACCCATAGCAAATCAAAATGGCAATGATGAAGAGGCTTAATAGGTTGGTGATAAGGCGACAAATGAGGCGCGAGCGGCAAGATAGGCGCGAAATAAAAAAGTCCATCCCCACATGTCCTTTTACTTGCTGGGTATAAGCAGCAGCCAAAAGAATGAACACCGCCAGAATATATTCGGATAACTCAAAAGTCCCTGGGATCGTTTTAGCGAAAATCTTCCGCCCCAAGACATCCCCAGTGGTTAGGAACATGAGCGGCAAAAGAAGAAACATCCCCCCCAGGCAGGTGTAATAATTAAATTTTTGGATCCAGAATTTTAGCTTCATAAGTGATCAGGCCCATTCTTTGGGAAAAGCAACTACACTTATACCTCGTTTGGCGCATTCTTGATTGAACATCCGTACTGTTTCTTTAGCCGGGAGTCCTTTGCGCTCTAAATCAGCTACCCATTTCCTTGTCTCTTCCCTGAACCTTTCATACCAGCGTTCCGCCTCTCCTGGAGGAAGTTGGTAGAAAGATATCCCCCTTTGGCTAATTTCCTTCATCATCTCTTGATATGCTTTTTGAGTCAATCCCCCTGTAGTTCTAAAGGGGTTACGGCCTATTGATTCAATAATTTGTTGATGGTCTTTAGGAATTCTTTGCCAACTTTGCAGGTTCATCACCACCCCTTCGGTGACGCAACCGAAAGTAGCTATAACTCCGTATTTAGCCACTTCGTATAATTTGAAAGCAAGGAACAAAGGGGGACAGGTCACCACTCCATCAATCGTTCCAGTCTCGATGGCTAAATAAACATCCCCCAAAGGCATAAAAATAGGCTCGGCCCCCAAGGCCTTAATATAATTTGTTTGATGCCCACCGGGTGTTCTGATTTTCAGCCCTTTCACATCCGCCAAAGAGCGGACTGGTCTCTTAGTCCAAAGGAAAGACTGGATGCAGCCGTTTAATTCGATCATCTTTACATTGGTAAATTCTCTATGCAAAATTCTTTCAAACATGGCATTGCCGATATCCGTACCAATATCCTTCCCATCAACCCAAACAGCTAAAGAGAGAACATCCGAAAGGGGAAAACGGCCAGGAGTCCAGGTGGCCGTAAAATAACCCATATCCGAAAGGCCCTTGGCGACAATGTCGAAATGCTCGGGGCCTTTTCCTAATGCTCCGCCGGCATATATAGTGGAGGTGATTTGTCCTCCACTTTTATCTTTTATCGCTTTGAGCATAGGTTCCCACACCGTTTTAACTTCTCGACTCAAAGGGGTATGCCAGGTGCTGAAGCGGATATGGGTGTTTTGACTAAAAGCAAATTCATAGATTCCTCCTTCTATCCCCAAGGCCAAACTGCTGGCCATGGCCGCTTTAATAAAATTTCTTCGGGAAATATTTAGACACACTTTTAAATTCCTCCTTTGTAAATTTTTTGTAGACCAGCATTTCCAAGAGTGCTTCCCTTTTTGGGCCATCTCTTCTTTCAAATTATATAATAAATTTAATCCATCTACTTTTCCATCTTTCTTCTTTTATGCTCTAAGTTAAAGAAGTTCCCTAATTTAATTTTGTTAAAAAATACTCATTTTAGCAAGTTTGTCAATTTTAAAAATGACTGACCGTCGAGCACTTTTGAAATTTATACCTAATTTATTCCCCTCCTCTTTCCTCTTTGGAGACTGTTTCATAATGTCATCCCGAGGGAGCGAAGCGGCCGTGGCGATCTCCTAGCTGGTTGAAATTATTAATGAGGGCATTAAATAAATGAGATCTGCTGTTCTAAACCCCTCACCTCGGTACGAGTCGATTCCGACCTAACCCTCTCCCCACGCACGGGGAGAGGGGAGGGTGAGGGGAATAAGTGTAAATATTTAATCGCTCCGAGTAAT
>JBNAWB010000100.1:0-12961 GCA_049699975.1 Thermodesulfobacteriota bacterium | reverse complement strand
CCCTCCCGCCTGTCTCCTGCTGGTGAGAAAAATTAAAACTGATCGACGGTCAGTATGATTCCCTGATTGGCGAGCACTTTTTAATTTATCTCTAATTTGAATAAACTCCCCTAGCTGCTTTTTAGAAAAGTGAAGAGGGGGTGGAAAAGGAAACAAAGAGTAGGGAAAGGGCTTGTCCCTTGCCGTATTCGGCCAGTCCTAAAGGCTTGCCCTACATTTTATCTTTAATCACCTAAGGACCGCCTTGCGCCTAACGATAAATAATTTCCCCCTTTGCTCCCTGCTCCGTGCTCCCTGCTTTTTTCATCTGCGTTCCATATTTTGCACACATTACGAGATCGCCACGGTGGCTGCGCTCCCTCGCGATGACCTTACGACCCAACCTCGCTGTTTTAATAACCTCACCTCTCAGTGAGGGGTTACTTCACGTTTTTAAAAAAGCTTGACAATCTATACTTTAAATTATATGAAATTATGGCTAAGAATGTAGCTTTAAAGGCTTTTTAAATCATCCAGAGGAGTGCACTTATGCATGGATATAATGGAAAAATTTTGCGGGTTAATTTGGGAAGTGGGCAAATAAAGGTCGAGGAGCCGGCAGAGGAGTTTTATAGACTTTATGTGGGTGGGAGGGGTTTCATTGTTTACACTCTTTTGCAGGAAATTCCTCCGGGAATAGACCCTTTAGGGCCAGAGAACAAGCTGATTTTTGCCTTAGGTCCGCTAACGGGGCACCCTTTTCCAGGAAGCGGCCGAAATAGTGTGGGGGCTAAATCCCCGCTCACTGGAGCTTTTGGGGAGAGCGAGGCTGGAGGTTACTGGGGGGCAGAGCTGCGGAGAGCAGGATATGATGCCATTATTTTGGAAGGGATAGCAAATGACCCTGTTTATCTCTGGATTAAAGATGGAGAAGCTGAGTTACGCTCGGCGCGGAAGCTCTGGGGTTTGGAGGTAGGTGATACCGTGAAAGCGATTCAAGAGGAGTTAGGAGATGAAAAAATCCGGGTAGCTACTATTGGGCCGGCGGGGGAGAACTTAGTCCGGTACGCCACTATCGTCCACGATATTACCCATGTGGCCGGGCGCACAGGAATGGGAGCAGTGATGGGTGCTAAGAAATTGAAAGCTATAGCTGTGCGGGGAGATTATCCTCCCCAAGTGGCAAATAGGGAAAAACTTCGGGAGTTAGCCCGGTGGATGGGGCAGAATTTTAAGACCAGGACTAATTTTTGGCAGTATGGTACAGGGGCCTTGATGGATTATTATGAAGCTTCGGGGAACTTACCGATTTTAAATTTTAGAGGCGGCAAATTTCCCCAAGTAGAAGAGATTAAATCACAGAGCATGTATAAAAAGGGGTACGTGCTCAAGATGGAAAGTTGTTATGGTTGCCCGGTACGTTGCAAGAAAGTAGTAAAATTAGACCACCCCTGGAAAGTGGACCCATTATATGGAGGGCCAGAGTATGAAACCTTGGCGGCCCTGGGATCGAATTGCGGAGTTGATCAAGTAGAAGCAATCATGAAAGCTAACGAGCTTTGTGGTCGATATGGGCTGGATAGGATCTCCACGGGCGTTACTATTTCTTTCGCCATGGAGTGTTTTGAAGAAGGAATGCTTAGCCTTCAGGACACTGATGGATTGACGCTCACTTTTGGTAATGCTGAAGCGATGATCGAGATGGTAGAGAGGATTGCCCGGCGAAAGGGACTGGGAGATCTCCTCGCTGAAGGGACAAAAAGGGCGGCCCAAAAAATAGGGAAAGGGGCCGAAGACTTGGCCATGCAAGTAAAAGGAGAAGAAATTCCCATGCATGAACCGAGGTATAAACAGGGGATGGGTCTTCATTACAGTGTCCATGCCACTGGCGCAGATCATTGCACTGGTATCCATGATGATGTGGTTAATAAGAAGTTAGCAGAGTGGGAGCGGATTGGTCATGCTGAATCAGTTCCAGTTTATGAGCTAAGCGGGCGCAAAGCGCGGATGCTCTACCAGGTTGGTCTATGGCGGCACCTGCCTAATTATCTCGGGCTTTGTCTATTTGTCCCCTGGGAAAATGAGCATATCGTGGAGGGGGTGGAGGCAGTTACAGGCTGGCCGATGAGTACGTGGAAGTTAATGAAGACGGCCGAGCGAGGAATTACGCTAGCCCGCATCTTTAACCTACGCGAAGGTTTTTCCAGCCGGGATGATGCCTTGCCCAAGAGGTTTGTTTCTTCTCCGCCTGATAGCAATTTAAAAGGCCTAGGGGTTGATCCGGAAAAGTTAGGAGCAGCTCAAAAAATTTATTACCAAATGTTAGGATGGGATGAAAAAGGAGTGCCCACTTATGGAAGGCTCGTAGAATTGAATATTGAATGGGCCGCCCAATATCTACCGCAAGACAAATAAAAGATAGGAGACTTTGGGGCAGCCCCTTTTTGTCATGGCGAACGACCCCGCACTTAATGCGGGAGAGCGTGGCCATCTCTTTAATTTAAAGGCGTTACGAGATCGTCACGGCCTCTACGCTCCCTGGCGACGGTATTATGACTCAGTCTCAAAGGGGGCGAGGTAAGGTCGGAATCGACTCATACCGAGGCCAAAGGAGATGATCCACTAATAACCGATTTAGTAGATCAGAAAGGAGGGTTTATGGAGAAGATATTCAAGAATGGAAAGATCTTGACCATGGAACCGGGTATTCCGCCAGCCGAAGCTTTAGCCGTGCAGTTCGGGCGCATCTTTAAAGTTGGCCAAAATAGGGAGATAGAAAAATTAGCTACCTCGCAAACGCAGATTATCGATTTACAAGGGCAAACAGTCTTGCCTGGATTTATCGATACGCATAGCCACTTTTGTCTATATGCGCTACTTACTGATCAGGCAGATTGTCGGCCTGCCGCAGGTTGTATTAATGGCGATGATGTAATTGAAGCATTAAGGGCCCAAGCTGCTAAGACTAAACCTGGAAAATGGATTATGGGCTGGGGATATGCGCCCTATCTTTTGGAGGATAAAAGGGAGCTGACGCGAATTGATCTGGATAAAGCTTCAAAAAAGCACCCTATTTGCTTAGTCCATGTTTCTGTCCATGGAGCGGTAGTCAATAGTCTGGCCTTGAAAAAACTTGGCTATACCAAAAAAACTCCCCATCCTCCAGGGGGGTTAATTTACCGTGATGAAAATGGAGAGCCCAATGGCATTCTGAGTGAATCTGCCTTTATGAACCCTCTTTTCTTTCAAAGACCTTCCATTTATTCGCAGATGGTCGCCGAGTACGATGCCCAAGGAAGAGTGGAGATGGTTTTGCGCTGCGCGGCCCGTTATCAAAAGTTAGGTTTGGTGGGGGTTCATGATCCTTTTGTAGACTCTTTGACTTTGCAAACTTATCAAGAAGCTGAAAAAACAGGTAGATTAAATTTTCGCCTTTATAGCTACATCCTCAATCAATGGGCAGATCCCCTTATAGCTGCCGGAATAAAAAGAGGATTTGGGTCTGAATGGGTCAAGATCGGAGCGATTAAGATATTCTTAGATGGCGGTATGTCTAGCCGGACAGCGGCTGTTTCCATACCTTATGTTTTTCCAAAAGGGGCCGGGCGAGGAATCTTGAATTATGATCAGAAAGGGATAAATCAAGAGATAGAAAAATTTCACCGGGCTGGATATCAAATCTCCGTTCATGCTCAAGGAGACCGCGCATTGGCCATGCTACTCAAGGCTTTTCGGCGCACCATCGATAAAGAAAATTACCTGCGGCACCATATTGTTCATGCTGGCAATCTTACTTCAGCGCAGATAGAGGAGGTTAGGAATTTGCGCTTATATATTACCAGCCAGCCTAATTTTTTCTCGCTCCTTGGTGATGGGTTCATGGAGGCTTATGGGGAGGAGCGATCCCAAGAATTGTATCGCTTCCGCACTATTTTAGGTAAGGGGATAAAGTTAGCTTTTTCTTCCGATTGTCCCGTCGCCGATCCTAATCCCTTAATTGGCCTACGCGATGCAGTATTGCGCAAAACAGGGAAGGGAAAAGATTTCGGTCCTGCGGAAGCTGTTAGTGTCGAAGAAGCATTAGCTTTGTACACACGGGAAGCCGCTTATTTTTCTTTTGAGGAAGAAGAAAGGGGGACTTTACAAGCAGGGAAATTTGCCGACTTTATTGTTTTAGATAAAAATCCCTTAGAAGTTCCGGCGGAAAAAATTCCGGATTGTCAAGTTAAGATGAACGTAATTGGAGGAAAAGTAGTTTATGCCGCCTGATGGGGTCATCTCCGCTGCGGTAGTTTTTACCGATCCTTTTTTCATGTCAGAGAGATGTTTGCGCGAAATATCTGCCTGGGGAGGTTATTTCTGGGTTAAAGCTAAAGACTGTTTGGAATTAGCCGAACAGCTCCGGCAGTCACCAGCAGTAAAAATAATAGTTTCCGAATATATGGAGATAAATAAGGAAGTTATAGAAAATGCCTCTAACTTAAAAGGAATCATTGCCTATGGGGCGGGCTATGATCATATTGATGTAAGGGCCGCCAACGAAAAAGGGGTAGTCGTTTGTAATTGCCGGGGCGAAAATGCCCAAGCTGTGGCCGAGTTAACTTTCGGACTCCTGCTTTGTCTGCTGCGCAAAATAAACCGAGCTGACCAATGGCTTAGAGAAGGCTCTTGGGTAAAAGCCGTACGCGCTTTGCCTTCTTGGCTAACGGGAAAAGAATTATTCAAAAAGACTTTGGGTATAATTGGGTATGGGCAAATAGGCTCGCGGGTAGCTAAGATCGCTCAAGGTTTTAGCATGGAAGTTTTGGCTTTTGACCCTTTTGTGGCGAGTTCGCCAACGAGATCAGAAATAGGGCAATTTGTATCTTTAAAAGATCTTCTAACCCGGGCAGATATTATTACACTTCATGTGCCCCTAACTAAAGAGACGGAAAACATGATCGATGAGCATAATATTAATTTAATGAAACCGGGGGTAATTTTAGTGAATACTTCCCGGGGCCGGGTAATTGCCGAAGATGCTCTCTTAAAGGCTTTAGAGGAAAAGAGAATCGGGGGCGTGGCTTTGGACGTCTTTGCCCGTGAGCCTATTTCCGCAGATCATCCTTTAAATAAGTTTGAGAACGTTATGCTCACTCCCCATATAGGTGCTTTAACAGAAGAAGCTGGAGAGCGACTTTCCGAAGCAGTAACGCGGCAGATTTGGGATATTATGGCTGGGCGTCCTCCGGAGTGTCTCATTAAGATTGATTAATAAATTTTGCATATAGCCATATAAGGTTGGCCATTTCCAGATTTCTTCCCTCTTTATGCGCCTCTTGGCTTTAAAACCTAAAGGGCGAGTACTGCCCTACATTCACGAATCCATGGTCAAGGCTTTCCAAAGTTTAGGGGTGGAAGTCGATAATGTGCCCAGGCCAGATAAAAATAATGAACTTTGGTCTATAAAAGACAAACTAAAAGGCAATTACCAAGCTATTTTTACAATAAATTTGGGAGGAGACCAAAACTTTCTGCCCTACATTAGAGAATGGCAAATGAAACATCGGCAGTTATGGATCATCTGGTTTGTAGATGCCCCAGAGGGGTACAACTTTCCCCAGGCCTGCGCCCCTTCTTATACCCTTGCTTTTTGCTGGGATCGAGGGATAGGGGAAGAAATGGCTCGGGTATGTTCTAATTGGGGAGGGTATATGCATCACCTCCCGTTGGCCACCAACCCAGAAATATTTTTCCCGGAGGAAAATATTGCTCAATATCCTTGGCGAGGAATTTTTGTAGGCGTGGTTTCTCATCCCAATAAACTTTTTGAAGAAATAATTAACACTACTCCCGACCTGCAAAGAGAAGTGGAAAATTTATGGAAAATTTATAGCCAAGACTTCACGATCCCGCTCCACGATTTTCTATGGGGGAGGATGAAGGAAAAAATAAGGCTGTCTGAGGAAGGGTTGAAATCGAATGGGCTCGCTCGTTTATGGGTAAAGGCGGCCATTTTTCAATTGGCTATAAAAAAGCGCACAGAACTGGTAGGCAAAGTTTTAAATGGGAGAGATGGGTTATTCGGCGATGATGCCTGGCCAAAATTTTTAAAAAAAGAAATATATCAAGGCCAGATTGCCTATGGAGGAGAATTGCGCCAAATTTATAACCGAACTTCTTTTGTTTTGGATATAAGGCCTGGCCAAAGTCGAACGGGATTAACCCAAAGAATATTCGATGCCGGTGCGTGTGGGACAACTGTGCTTACGGAGTGGTCACCAGAACTTGAACATCTTTTTGATGGCCAAGAAGAGATTTTTTATTATCGGAGTTTAGATGAAGCTGAGCAAATGCGGGATTGGATAATATCTAATCCGGAGATGGCGAGGGAGAGAGCAAAAAAAGTTAGAGACAGAATTTTGAGTAACCATACTTACTACAATCGGGCCCGCCATATTTTAGAATGTTTAAAAAAATTTTAAATAATGGAAACAATCTTCCCGGGAACTATCCTTTGCAGATCCTCTGGGGTTAGCCTGAAGACGGCATGGGGAGTTCCGGCAGCAGCCCAAATCTCTTTATATTGAAGTAAGTCTTGATCAATATATGTTTCTAAGGCACACGCATGGCCCACGGGGGGGACTCCGCCGATGGCAAAGCCCGTGTGCCTACGCACAAAAGCAGCATCGGCTTTGGCTATTGGTTCGCCAACTAAATCGGCTAGGCGGGCTTCATTAACTCGATTAGCGCCACTGGCCACCACCAGGATAGCTTGGCCACTTTGCAAACCCCGAAAAACCAAAGATTTAGCAATTTGGCCCACTGTACAGCCAATGGCTTGAGCTGCTTCTTGAGCAGTGCGCGTGCTTTGGGGCAGTTCTTTCACTTCTACTGATAAGCCCAGAGAAGTTAAAAATTCCTGAACTTTTTGGGCTTGCTCACTAAGTTCAGACATGATGGTTTGCTCACCTCCATCCTTTTTTGGAAATGAATTTTGGACTATTTATACCAGCGGGAGGGATGGCTAAGTATTATAAACAGAATAGCGGCAACTGTTAAAATAACAGAAAATACAATAAGCACGATGAGGTAGCTACTGGTCTTATCGAATATCCATCCCGCAAATATGGGCGAAATAAAAGTTCCTATTCCATACCCAACTCCCATAATTCCTCTAATAGTGGCGTAGATGCGCCGGCCAAAGAAATCGCCTATGAGTGCCCAATTTAGAGGTGCTGTGCCGTAAATAATGGCAAAGGCAATGGGAAAGAAATAGAGGACTAAGATATGTTCACTGAAAGCCAAAGTCATCATGGAAAGCACCATGGGGAAAGAGCAAAGAGCAGATAAATAACTTTTGGGCCACCGGTCTCCCAGCCAACCCAGCGCCAGAGAAAAAAATATAGAGCTGAAAGCAGTCAGGCTGACTAAGTAAGCGCTGGTGGCTTCGCTCATTCCTCTCCATACTAAAATGGGGACGAAATGGGTATTTAAGGCTACCGTAACGGATAGGCGCAGGGCAATAGCTGTGCCTAAGAGCCAAAAGGGAGTTGAACGTAAAGCTTCGCGGACAGGAAAATCTACATCTTTGACGCCTGAGTGAACTTGATGGGCCATAGATTTTTCTTCCTCTAATGGTCGCCCATCAGGATAGAGTCCCATAGATTCTGGGGTCCGTTTCATGGGCAAAGCAGAGGGAAGGGCGATGAGGAGAATGACGATTCCGGCAAAAATGGCTCCTTGCCGCCACCCGTAATTGAGAATTATGAAAGAAAGAAGTGGGGCCATAATCATTCCGCCTATGCTTCCCGAAGCAGAGACAATGGAAAAGCTAAGGCCGCGATAGCGAATGAACCATTTATTAACAATAGCCGTGACCGGATGAAAAAAACCAGCATTTGAGCCCAGGGAGACGACAAAAACGTATATAAAAAAGAATGCCCAGAAGCTATCCACCGTGGAAAGAATTATTAGACCGATCCCGGCTAAACTAGCCCCGATGAAGATAAGCATCCTTGAGCCGAAGCGGTCAATTAGATGGCCGACAACAGGTCCTTCTAAGCCGCCTTCGAGACGGGCTGCCCCATATAAAAGAGACACAGCTGCACTACTCACCCCCAGATCGCGTTTTAAGGGCAAGAAAAAAACAGTAAAACTGTGGTACAAAATGCCGATGCCGATGGCATTAATCAAAGACCCTAAAGCTAAAATCCACCAGCCGTAAAAGACACGCTTTTTGAAGTCTGATATAATTGCCAACATAGATGCGGTGAAGATGCTTCTTTATTTATGAGATTTATGATAAAGATTAATGAAGATAAAAGCAACTTTTTTATCTCTGCCGAGCCTTAGAGAGACACCGCTGAGATTGGGCGGATGGGGTAGAAAATATGGAGGAGAAAAATGACGGAAAAAGAAAAACTTTATGGGATTTCTAAGTGGGAACTGGATACTCCTTGTTTAGTAATTGATGAAGAAATACTCAATCATAATCTTCAGGAAATGCAAAATTACTTGAACAAAATGGGTAAGCAATTGCGCCCGCATGCCAAAACACATAAGTGTTCGCGAATTGCCCAGAAGCAAATAGAAGCCGGGGCCATAGGGATTTGCGTAGCCAAGGTTTCTGAAGCGGAAGTATTAGTTAAGGCAGGATTGCGCAACATATTAATTACCTCGCCGGTAGTAACTGACTATAAGATTAAACGTCTCTTAGATTTGCTTATTTTAGATCAAGACCTTATGGTGGTAGTGGACAATGCGGCAAATGCCCAAAAGTTAAATGAAGCTGCTCGCCAGAGGTCGATAAGGCTAAATGTATTGATTGACCTTGATCCGGGTATGGGGCGGACTGGGGTTTCTTTTGAACAGGCCATGGGCTTGGGGAAGCTGGTGCATCAATTACCAGGTTTAAACTTAAAAGGAATTCAGTGTTATGCCGGCCATGTGCAACACATTTCGTCTTTTAGCGAGCGAAGCCAAGCTTCATTAAATTTGCTTAAGCAAGCAGCAGAAGTTTTTCGCCAGTTTCAGAAAGAAGGGTTGCCGGCCGAGATATTTACCGGCTCAGGAACTGGCACTTCAGAAATTGATTGGCAGATCCCAGAATTAACTGATCTCCAGGTAGGTTCGTATACGTTGATGGATACGGAATATCTTTATATCGGCTCCGCGGAGGACCCTGAGCGCTTTAAAAAATTTCCTCCTGCCTTAACTTTATTGAGCTCGGTAATTAGTGTTAATCATGCTAACTTTGTTACTATCGATGCGGGATTGAAGTCTATCTATCATCATGGTGGAAATCCTGAGGTGGTCTTCCCGGCAAATGAAGGTTGGAAATATGAGTGGCGGGGAGATGAACACGGCATGATTCATTTTGTCGATACCCATGAAAAACTAAAATTGGGGGAGGTAGTGGAATTAATTGTTTCCCACTGTGACCCAACCGTAAATCTTTTTGATGAGTTTTACGTAATTAGAGATGGGCGAGTAATTGACATCTGGCCTATAGACCTTCGCGGAAAATGCCAGTAGAAAACTTTTTATCAAAAGTTTTCTCCTAAGGTCATTTTCCAAAAAATAAAATTAATAATTTCCCTTCACTCTACCGCTATCTCCGATGGGGGGAAAGGATGAAGGTAAGGGGGAGCATGACCAAATTTTAGATTAAAGCAGGCGAAAAATTTTATCTCTAATTGAAAAATTAATTTAATTGATATATTATTCATATATTAATGAGATAAGGCACCAGCAAGTCTTCTAATTTTGGACGAAGGAAGTTTCAAAGATAGGATTATTTTTTAAAAGTGCTGATTTTAAAGTCACCCGCAGCAAGTTGATATCAAGTAAATCAGGGGCGGCAAAAATTACTTTTTTACCCTGGTATTTAGTGGGTATTTTTTTAGGACTGAAAGAAAGAGATCCAATAGTATCATCCTCCAAAAGAAGAAAAACTTTAATCTGCTTACTTTTCATTTCCCCTCCATAAGACTTTCGAGCAAATTTTTTTCCACAAAGAAGTCAATTTTTAATTATTAATGATGCATTTCTTATGCCAGGCTTTGGTTTTTCAGTTACCGAACCCGAAATACTCAGGAATATTAGAAATTTAAAGAAAAGAGGGCTTTCCCCTTTTTTAGGCAGTAGATTAAGTTATTTAATAGGCGACAAAAAATGGAAAAAATAGTGACATCAAATAGGAAAAAATTTCCTACCTTTCTCAAGCAAGTTGACAAAAGATGATCCTTTTGGTACGTAAATCCCCAGAATTTTTAAAAGGAGGGCAACATGGATTTATTTTTGAAAAATAAAGTGGCTATAGTTACAGGGGGAGCTTCGGGAATAGGCCAAAAGACGGCAGAATTTTTAGTCCAAGAGGGAGTAAAAGTTTTCATTGCGGATGTGCAAAAAGAGAAAATAGAAGAAACGATAAAAGTCTTAAAGGGTATGGGCGGTGAAGCGGAAGGGTTTTGCGGGGATGTCACCGAGGAAAGAGTAGTGCAACTTATGGTCCAAGAGGCTTTAAACCACTTTGGCACAATAGATATTCTAATAAATAGTGCGGGAGTGGGCGGTGGCATGAAACCTTTGGAGATTGCTGAGCGCTCAGAATGGCAGCGGATTTTAGATATTAACCTTATCGGGACCATTCTTTGTTGTAAGGCTGTCATGCCCATTATGCGCCAGAAGAATGGGGGGAGGATCGTGAATATTGCCTCCGAGGCCGGAGTTTCTGGGGAGAAAGGTTTAGAAGTTTATGCCGCTTCTAAAGGAGGCGTAATAGCTTTAACTAAATCTTTGGCCAAGGCTTTAGGGCGGAATAATGTGACGGTCAATGCTGTTGCTCCCGCTTTTGTCCATTCACCAATGACTCAGTTCCTCACTCCTGAATTAGAGAAAAAATGGCTACAAATGTACGTTATAAAGCGCTTAGGAGAAGTAGAAGATATAGCCAGTATGATCGTTTTCCTTTGTTCTGACCGCTGCTCTTGGATTACTGGCCAGACCATATCCATCAATGGCGGATTTTCCATGCGCTAATAATTTTTTTCCTCTATAGAAAAAGTTAGCGGCGCCGAAAATCCCTGGGTCTTTCTTGCAGGGTTACTTTGACTTCTTGACTCTTTCCGTTTCTGATAATTTTTAGCGTTATCGTCTCCCCAATTTTTCGCTCGCGAAGATATTTGATCAATTCATCAGCGGTATTGATAGGTATTTGATTTACTTGGACAATAATGTCTCCGCCCAAGGGATGGAGAAAATTGCCGATCTGAGCCTGTTTGGTTGCTCCTTTAAGGCCGGCCTTATCAGCCGGGCCTCCCGGGGTAACTTCCACCACCATAGCCCCTTTTTCGGCATTCAATTTTAAAGCTTTAGCAAACTGGGGAAGAATGGTGTGGACTACTGCTCCCAAGTAGGGATAAGAAACGAAGCCTTTGGCAATTAATTCCGCCGCAATTCTTTTAGCTGTGTTCCCGGGGATAGCGAAACCTATCCCAACGCTTGCCCCCGTTGGGCTAAGAATAGCCGTGTTCACGCCAATAATTTCACCCTGAGAATTGAGGAGAGGTCCGCCAGAGTTTCCTGGATTAATGGAGGCATCAGTCTGGATGACATCTTCGATCATAGTGCCCACTTCAGAACGGATGGTTCGACCTAAGGAACTGATTATTCCGGTAGTGAGCGTAAGACCCAATCCGAAAGGATTGCCGATGGCTAAAACCTTTTGACCCACCTGCAGCTTCTTGGAATCGCCAAAGGTTAGAGGTTTGAGCTTTTCAGCAGGGGCATTGATTTTAATCACCGCCAAATCATTGTCCGGGTCTTGCCCAACTAATTTTGCTGGCCATTTACTTCCATCGGCCAAGGTAACTTCCATTTTCTGAGCATCGCTGATGACATGATTATTGGTCAAAATATGCCCCTTGGTATCAATGATAGAACCTGAGCCACTTCCCTCTCGGGGAATGGGATTGAAGAAGAAGTCTCTGGTAATTACCGTGCTGATGATATTAACCACGCTGGGGCTGGCTTTTTGATAAACGACCACATTATTTTTTTCTTCATCGGTAAGCGGTTGGGCTAGGGAAAGGGCAGGCGTAATTCCCCCCAAAATTAAAAATATTAACCCGACCAAAAATTTTCGATAAATCTTGAACATGTCTCTACTCCTCATTGTTTTTATATAAATTTATCATTAATAGGCGAGCATTTCAAACTATTAAAATTTTAGGATCTTCCCCAATTTAGTTGCTGAAATTTGCCGAAAAATTTAATGCTTATTTCAAAAAGGAGTTTAAATTTATATTACTTCAAGAAAATCGCCCCATCACTCCTGCCCTGTGCAGGATTAAAACTTACTCCCTAGGGCAAGTCCTCTCTCCAACAAGACTCTGTTCTAATGTCCTCGCGAGGGAGCATAGCGACCGTGGCGATCTCGTAATGCCTTGAGATTAAAGAGATGGCCACGCTCCCCCGCAGCAAGTGCGGGGTCGCTCGCCATGACCAGAAAGAGGGCGCGACACAATCTCAATGGAGAGAGGCGCTAAAACTCGACCAGGATAGAAAGTCGGAAGCGACTCGAACCGAGGTGAGGGGCCAAAGGAATATCACGGAATAGACTCTCGGATATTTGATACCATATATAATTTCAACATTAAGCACATTTAATCCTGAGCTAATTCAATTAGGATTTTTAATTTTATATTTAATCTAAGACAACTAAATTGGAGAAGATCCAAATTTTATTATTCATAAGGGAGCGGATTATTTTTTATCTTAGGGGGAAAATGGGATTATTTTTGTTGGCGACTTTGCCGCGCTGTGGTAATGAAAAGTATAAATCAAGCATTTAAAGTCGCAAAAAGCTTTGGGGCTGGGGAGGGGGAGGTTGATCATGGCCGCAGGTAATTCGCTAAGCGATCTAAAAACCTGGATATCAAGGGGGAAAATAAAAAAATTTAACTTGACATTTTTAATAAAGTTATATATAAGGTTTATA
>JBNAWB010000099.1:0-13019 GCA_049699975.1 Thermodesulfobacteriota bacterium | reverse complement strand
GTAGATCCGCGATTGACAAAGCTATTAACAATATGGCATAAGAATTTCAAATAGTAAAAAAGGATAATTCTATGTACGACTTAAAGAAACAAGTAGCCATTGTAACAGGGGCAGGGAGCGGTATTGGAAAGGCCATTGCTTGGCGACTCTCCAAAGAGGGGGCTATTATTGTAGCCGTAGATATTAACCAAGAATCGGCAAAGGAATTAATAAAAGAAATAAAAAATTCAGGGGGAGAGGGTTTAGCCGTTAAAACAGACGTGGCTAATTTTTCCCATGTGCAGAGTATGGTCAATGAAACTTTGGCCAATTTTAATCAAATTGATATTCTGGTGAATAATGCCGGTACAGGAAGTGCTGGCCGAGTTATTGATTATAGCGAAGAAGATTGGGACAAGCCCCTGCAAGTTAATCTTAAGGGTACCTTTCTTTGCTCTCAGGCGGTGGCCAAACAAATGATCCCACGGCGTAAAGGGAAGATAGTAAATATCGCTTCCGTAGCCGGCAAATCAGGAGAAGAATTTATTGGTGCTTATTGTGCCTCCAAATTTGGGGTTATTGGTTTAACCCAAGTTCTGGCCAAAGAATTGGGGCGGTATAATATTAACGTAAATGCCATTTGTCCTGGATATGTCTGGACCCCCATGTGGGCAGAATTAGCCCGGTGGTTTAAGGAACATTTTTCTGCTCTGGCCGAAAGAAGCCTGTATGAAATATTTACCAAAAGAGTGGAAGCAGTAACCCCTTTACGCCGGGCCCAGACTCCAGAAGATATCGCCAATTTGACCGCCTTTCTGGTTTCGGAAGAGGCGCGGAATATAACCGGGCAAGCCATCAATGTGGACGGTGGAGCAGTGATGCATTAAAAACCGGCAGGCTTAAGGAGAAAATTTTATGATCGAAATTCGCATCCATGGCCGGGGAGGGCAGGGAACAGTGGTGGCCTCCAAATTATTGGTTATGGCCGCAGCCAGGGAAGGTAAGAAGGTACAAGCTTTTCCTTTTTTCGGTGCGGAAAGAAGAGGGGCTCCAGTGGCGGCTTTTGCCCGCATCGACGACAAGAAGATTCGCTTGCACAGCGAAGTATACAATCCAGATTGGGTTATCGTTCTTGATCCGGTGCTTTATAAGATTATAGATATTACCTCAGGGTTGAAAGAAGGTGGTGGGATTATTTTAAACAGTCCCCAAGATCCAGCTAACCTTCCCTTTGCTGAACATTTTCAAATAGCAACTGTTGATGCCAGCAGCATAGCTCTCAAACATAAACTTGGGTCGCGCACTGAGCCTATCGTAAATACGGCTATTTTAGGAGCTTTCGCCCGGGTCACCGGAATAATGAGTATGGAAACTTTGGCCAGGACCATAAGGGAAGCTGTGCCTATTAAACCAATAGAAAATGAAGCTGCCGCACGCGAGGCCTACGAGAAAGTTAAGATTAGTAAAAGTTAAAAAAGAGTTTGGAATTTTTTTCTAAACTTGGTTAACCAAGGAGCTGGCATGGAAGAAAAAATAGTCATCAAAAATTTCCGAGACGTGCCTATCCTTTCTATTTCTCTGCAATCAACGCTCTGGAATAAAACCGGAACTTGGCGGTATTTGCGTCCTTATTATACCTCCAAACAAGCCCCTTGCTCTTTAGCCTGTCCTTTAGGGCAAGATATTCCTTATTACCTTACGGCCCTAAGCGACGGAAAGCTAAACGAGGCTTGGCCAAAAATACTGACCGCTAATCCTTTTCCTGCCGTCTGCGGGCGGGTTTGCCATCATCCTTGCGAGCAGGATTGTAACCGCAAGGATTATGATGAGCCTTTAGCCATTCATGCTTTGGAGCGCTTTTGGGGGGATTGGGGAATTAAGAATAAAACTGAAGCAGAAAGATCAGAAACGAAAAAGGAAAAGATCGCCGTCATAGGCGCTGGTCCTGCCGGACTCTCTTGTGCCTACTTCCTGGCGCGCGCGGGATATGAAGTAAAAGTTTTTGAAGCTATGGCCGAACCAGGAGGCATGTTGAGGTACGGTATCCCCGAATATCGTTTGCCCCGGAAAATCCTTTTTCAGGAAATTAAGAGAATTGAGAAGTTGGGAGTTGAGATTAAGACGGGCGCAAAATTCGGGACTCATTTTGGTTGGGAAGATCTTAAATCTTTTGCGGCTATTTTTTTGGCCACTGGGGCGCATATAGATCAGAGATTAAAAATTCCAGGGAGTGATTTAAAAGGAATTTATACTGGTCTAGAATTTTTAAAAGAAGTGCATTCCCAAAAGCCTCCTGTTCTGGGGAAGAATGTAATCGTTGTAGGCGGGGGAAATACAGCCGTTGATTCTGCCCGTGTGGCTTTGAGATTAGGGAGGAGAGTTACGCTTGTTTACCGCCGCACCAAAGAAGAGATGCCGGCTATTAAAGATGAAGTAGAAGAAGCTTTAAAAGAGGGAGTGAAGTTCATATTCCAAGCAGCACCTGTGAGAATTATTGGCCAGGAAGGCCAGACTAAAGCATTAGAATTTCAGAAGACCAGACCCGGAAAAGTAACCGGCAAAGGAAGAGGTGTTCCAGAGATTATTAAAGGAACAAATTTTACCATGGCGGCGGATAGTATTATTTTGGCGATTGGTGAAAAGGCAGACTTTTCTTTTTTGCCTGCGGAGATAAAGACAGAAGATAATCTAATTCTGACAGATGCCTGGGGAAAAACAAATATTCCTGGAGTATTCGCGGGGGGTGATGTGGCCACGGGAGCAGGTTATGTCTCCGCGGCTATTGCCTCGGGCAAAAGAGCAGCCACAGCCATAAGCCAATACCTAAGAAAGGAAGTTGACCATTGGAAAGCCCCTTTGCTGGAGAAGGTTTCTATTGAAAAGATTAATTTGGACTATTTCCTCACCGCTGCAAGAATTAAAGTTCCTGTCACACCTGTTAAGGCTCGCCAGAGAAGTTTTGCAGAAGTTTACAAAGGGGTTTCGGTAGGGCAAGCCAGAAAAGAAGCAGCCCGTTGTTTCAGTTGCGGAAATTGCATTCAGTGTAATGTATGTCTAATGGTTTGTCCTGATGTAGCTATATCCTTTGTCCAAGACAAAAATGAATATTTGATAGATTATGACCATTGCAAAGGCTGCGGAATATGCGCCATAGAATGCCCCCGCGCCGCCATGGGGCTGGAGGAAGAAAAATGGAACTGGTAATTTCGGGAAATGAAGCTGTAGCTTACGGAGCAATGCTTTCCCGCGTGCAAGTTATTCCCGCTTATCCGATTTCTCCGCAAACTACGATTGTGGAAACTCTGGCTGAATTTTGTGCCAGCGGCAAGTTGAAAGCTGATTTCGTCAAGGTGGAATCTGAGCATTCCGCTATGGCCTGCTGCTTAGGAGCCGCCTCGGCGGGGGCGCGTACTTTTACGGCCACCTCGGCTCAAGGCCTGGCTTTGATGCATGAATTATTACACTGGGCAGCCGGAGCTCGCTTGCCTATTGTCCTGGCCAATGTAAATAGAGCCATGTCCGCCCCTTGGACTATGTGGTGCGATCAGAGCGATAGTCTTTCCCAACGGGATACAGGCTGGATGCAGTTTTACTGCGAAGACAATCAAGAAGTTTTAGATACCATTATCATGGCTTATCGGCTGGCCGAAAAAGTTCTTTTACCCTGCATGGTCTGTTTGGATGGATTCATCCTTTCTCATACCTATGAACAGGTAGAAATCCCTGAGGCGGCAGAAGTTGATCAATTCCTGCCCCCTTTTAATCCGCCTTTTAAGCTGGATGTGGATGATCCGCATTCTTTCAATGCCGCCTTTCTGCCTGATGTCTATATGGAGCAAAGAGTAAAGATCCAAGAAGCTATGGAAGAAGCAAAAAAAGAAGCCAAAGAAGTGGACAAAGAATTCGGTCAGGTCTTTGGCCGAAGTTATGGGATTATGGAAGAATATCAAGCGGAAGAGGCCGACCTACTTTTAGTAACTTCGGGGACCATCACCGGGACAGCGCGCGTAGTGATTGATGAGTACCGGGAAAAAGGGGAGAAAATAGGGCTTTTGAAGATGAAGATGTTTCGGCCTTTTCCCGCGGAAGATATTCGGCGCGTAATGCAGAAAGTAAAAAAAGTGGCCGTTGTGGACCGAAATATTTCTTTCGGGGCCACAGGAATTTTTGCCCAAGAGATTCGTTCCGCCCTCCACCATCATGGCGAAGGTACGGCCGTGTTTGGGTTCATAGCTGGTTTGGGAGGGAGAGATGTTACGCCAGCAACCTTAAGGAGCATAATCGAATATACAAAAGGCCGGGAATATCCAGAAGGGGATATGGCCTGGATGGGAGTAAAACCATGAGGTACGAAAGACCCCCAGAAGACCTGCTCTATTCAGGGCATATTGCTTGCCCAGGTTGTGGTGCTTCTTTAGCCATGCGTTATGCCCTCCAAGCTTTAGGGAAAAAAACGATGGTTGTTATCCCCGCTTGTTGTTGGTCAACAGTGGCCGGCTTTTTTCCTTCCACAAGTTTAAAAGTTCCCATTTTGCATACCGCCTTTGAAGCGGCCGCTATTACGGCGGCGGGAGTCAAAAAAGGATTATTGGCGCGGGGAATTACTGATGTACAGGTTATGGCTTGGGCAGGAGATGGCGGCACATTCGATATAGGTTTACAGGCGCTTTCGGGCTCTGCCGAAAGAAATGATGATTTTATTTATGTTTGCTATGATAATGAAGCCTACATGAACACGGGCATCCAGAGAAGCTCAGCCACTCCTTTAATGAGCTGGACAACTACCACTCCAAATTCTGCTCTTAAAGAGACACCCAAAAAGGATATTATGCAAATCATGGCTGCCCACCGGATACCGTATGCTGCAACTGCTTCCCCGGCCTATCCTGAAGATTTTTTAATGAAGATGCGCAAGGCCAAAGAGATAAAAGGATTAAGATTTATCCATATTCTTTCTTCTTGTCCTCCGGGTTGGAAATTCCCCTCTGAGCTTGCGGTGAAAATTTCTCGTCTCGCTGTAGAGACAAAAATATTCCCCCTGTATGAGATTGAAAACGGTCGAAAATATAACTTAACGGTTGAACCAAAAGGGCTCCCCGTAAGGGAATACCTTAAGCTGCAGGGGCGATTTAGCCAGCTTACAGACGAAGATATCAAATCTATTCAGGAGAATGTGGAGGAAGAATGGCAGGCGCTCATGGAAAAAATAGGTAAAAAGAGCAAGATAAGAAATAGGTCTAAAGGTATCTAAGTATTTTATGTTTTCCGCGTATAATTATCTTTTGGGTATTTGTTCAGCCCGGACTTTTCTTCATATAAGTCTTCAAAATTATGCTGCCTTGATTCCGGTTTTGCAAAAGGAATGGCAGATTTCGAATGCGGCGGCCGGTTCAGTGATATCGGCCTTCCATACCGGGTTCTTAATTTCTTTGGTAGGGTTGAGTATCCTTACTGATTGGGTGAGCACTAAAAAGGTTTTTCTTTATTCTTGTCTTTCCTTTGCCATAGCCAGTTTGCTTTTTGCTATTTTCGCCGTCAATTATTATTCGGCTGTACTCTTCAGAGGCTTGATGGGCCTGGCTTTGGGCGGAACCTATACCCCAGGTTTGAAATTAATCTCCGAGATATGCGATGCTTCTTGGCGCGGAAGAGCGATGGGACTCTTTATTGCCGCCGGGTCTATTGGTCATGCTGGTTCTTTGGCCTTAACCGGTTGGGTTACTGCTCATTTTAATTGGCAGACGGCCTTTTTAATTACTTCTTTAATCCCTTTTTTAGGGACTCTAATTTCCTATGTAGTTTTGAGGAAGATGGCAGAGCAAAAACCTCAGCCTGTGGCCAGAGAATTTAAGAAGGAGCTTCTGGCTAACAAGCCAGCTCTACTCTTGATTGCCGGATACAGTGCTCACGCCTGGGAGTTAGAAGGAATGCGGGCCTGGACGCCAGCTTTTCTCATGGCCTGTTATTTAGCTTTGGGGTCAACCAAAGATTATGCTTTACAAGCTGGCTCTTCTTTTTCCTCTCTTTTGTACATTATGGGCGTTTTCTCCACCATGATAGCCGGATATCTTTCTGATCGCTTTGGGCGGACCGCTATCATCATTTCCATGATGCTGCTGAGCATTTTTTGCTCTTTTTCTCTGGGCTGGCTAATCGGTAACCCCATGGGGTGGATTCTGGCCATCGCCCTCCTTTATGGATTTGCCGTAATTGCCGAATCGCCAGTATTTTCCTCTGGCCTGACCGAAGTAGTCTCCCCCAATTATTTAGGGACGGCCTTAGGATTTCGTTCCCTTATTGGATTTGGAGCTGGGGCTTTAGTGCCCACTGTTTTTGGTTTCATCTTAGATTTTACTAATCCCGGTCAAAAAGGAAGTGCCCTTAATTATATTCCCATGTGGGGGTGGGCATTTACCTCCCTGGGGTTAGTAGCCTTGATAGGTCCTTGGGCCATGCTTAAATTGAGGTCTCTCCCCGAAAGTTCTTTGATGGCCGGCGGGAAAAAATGAAATGGCTGGGCAGGGCATGGTCTGAGATGTTTCCGCTTGCAAAATTTTTAGGTTGGAGTAATCTTGGATTAAAAGATTTCCAATAAGGCTCATAAAAAGATACTGAAGGAGGATAAAAATGCCGGCAAGGTCAAAAGCAATAATAATTAATGAGAAGGACAATGTGGCGACCGCCATTGTTCCGCTTAAGTCTGGAAGATGGGTTACTGTAGAAACCCAAGGCAGGCAAGAAAAAATAAAAATTTTATCGACTATTCCTATGGGTCATAAATTTGCTTTAAGAGATATAGGAATTGGCGAAGATGTTATCAAATATGGTGAACCTATTGGGAAAACTACGGCCCCGATTGCCAAAGGAGAGCATGTCCATGTCCATAATGTGGTTAGCCATCGAGGAAGAAAGGAAGGTGCCTGATGGAATTTCAAGGATATCGAAGACCCAATGGAAAAGTTGGCGTCCGCAATTTAGTCTTAGTTATTCCCAGTGTGGTTTGTTCCCAGGGGGCCGCAGAGGCAATCACCCGCAATTTAAAAGGAGCAGTTTATTTGCCCAATGTATTTGGTTGTGCGCAAGTGGGGGCAGACCGCGAACAAACTAAGCGCACTTTAGTCGGATTTGGCACTAATCCCAATGTTTATGCAGTATTGGTTGTGGGAAATGGATGTGAAAATCTTCCGGCCAAGGAATTAGCCGAAGCCATTGCGCCCAGCGGAAAGAGAGTGGAGTATATCGAGATTCAGGAAATTGGGGGAACAAAGAAAACAATCGCCAAAGGGAAAAAGATCGTGAAAGATATGTTAGCAGAAGCAGCTACCCTCAAAAGAGAGCCCATTCCGGTTTCGGAATTAATTCTAGCTACCGAATGCGGTGGCTCAGATTACACCTCTGGCCTTGCTTCTAATCCAGCTTTAGGAGCGGCCAGTGATCTATTGGTGGAAGCAGGGGGAACAGTAATCCTTTCGGAAACAACTGAACTCATTGGTGCCGAACATCTCTTAGCTAAACGAGCGCGCACCCCGGAGATTGGTCAACAGGTTTTGGACTTAATTGCCTGGTGGGAAAAAGAAGCTATTGCGACGGGGCAAGATATTCGGGGCGCCAATCCGGCTCCGGGAAACATTGCCGGCGGTATTACCACTATTGAGGAAAAATCCTTAGGGTGTATTTATAAAGGAGGAACGACCACCTTAGAAGAAGTAATCAGGTACGCCTTCCCGCCGACTAAAAAAGGATTAGTTCTCATGGATACTCCCGGTCATGACATAGATCAGCTTACCGGAATGATGGCCGGGGGCGCCCAGATTGCTGTCTTTACAACTGGCCGCGGGACCCCCACAGGCTCGCCCATTGCTCCAGTAATAAAAATAACGGGCAATGCCTTAACTGCCCGCAAGATGAAAGACAATATTGACCTGGATGTGAGTGGAATTTTAAAGGGGCAAGAAACAGTAAAGGAAGCAGGACGCAGAATTTTCGAAGAAATTCTGGCTGTCGCTTCGGGGAAATTGACCAAAGCGGAGAAATTAGGCCAGAGAGATTTCTGCATTTTCAAGATAGGCCTTAATTTTTAATACCTAATAGCCTCAATCTCTAAAATTTAGTATGGCCAACAAGAAAAGCACTTAATAAAGGCCTGAATTAAGCCGGGAAAAGTTATAACGAATATAGCGTACGGCAAAAGTAAACATACGCGGGTATCTCCTGGGGGGTTGCCCGTTAAGGCAAGGGATAACTCCTTGCTCGACAATTTCATAATTTTTTAATGTCTCTCGGCTAAAGGGTAGAGGGGCGGTAAGAAATATCCATTATAAATGGGAGGGAGGTGATAATTTTAAAAAATATAGCTCAGGCAAGGAGTATATCAATCAAAAATTAAGAATAAGAAAGGGGGTAAGTAAGGATGGTAAAAATAATATTGAACATTTTATTAATGCTCGTTTTTATCTCATCTATTTGCCCAGCCCTCCCCGCCCAAACCAAAGTAGACAAAGTATACATCGGCGTTGTTTATCCCAGGACTGGGGCACAAGCCAGGCACGGAGAAACATGTACGCAGGCTTGTATTTTGGCTGCGGAGGATGTGAATAAGGCGGGAGGAATTAAATCTCTGGGAGGAGCAAAAATAGAACTTATTATAGCTGATGCGCGCAGCGATGTTTCAGTGACTAGGTCAGAAGTAGAAAGATTGTGCACAAGATATAAGCTTTCTGCTTTGACCGGAGCTTATGTAAGTGGGCTAACTTTACCAGCGACCGAAGTAAGCGAAAGGTATAAAATTCCGTGGATAACCGGATCAATTGCTGATGCTATTACGGGCAGAGGTTTTAAATATGTTTTTCAAGTTTCACCCAAAGCGAGTCACTTCGGCCATATGCAGGTAGCCTTGGCTAAAGAATTGGGAGAGAAGGTTGGCCCACCGGCCAAAAAGGTGGCTATAGTTTATGAAGATACAGCTTATGGCACTGCTACTTCGCGAGGCTTAATGGAAAAATCGAAAGAATTGGGATTTGAAACTGTGATGTACGAAGCTTATAAACATGGATTTACAGATGCGGCGCCTCTGGTCACGAAAATCAAAGCTTCGGGAGCCGAAATTCTATTTCCTGTTTCCTATTTAACAGATGCTATTTTGATTATTAGAACAATGCGCGAGATGAAAGTCAATGCGGCTGTAATTGGTGGCGGGGCTGGATATCTAATGCCTGAATTTGAAAAAGGTTTGGGTAAAGATGCAGAGTATGTTTTCAGCGTGGGATCTTGGAACTGGGACCTTCCTTATCCAGAGGTTACAGATATGGCCCGTAGATATGAGGAGCGCCATGGTGAGTTCATTCAGGAGCATGCTGGAGAAGCCTATTGTATGATCTGGATATTAGCTGATGCTATTGAAAGGGCTAAATCAACTGATCCTCAAAAGATAAGAGATGCTCTGGCCAAGACCAATCTTACCAAAGGTCCTGGAGCTATTATGCCAGGCTATCATGTGGAGTTTGATGCTACTGGATGGAATAAACACGTCCACCCTGTCATGGTTCAGTGGCAAAAAGGAAAACTGAGATCTGTTTGGCCTCCGAAAGTTGCCTCCACCAAACCTGTCTGGCCAGTGCCTCCTTGGGATAAGAGATAAATAAAAGCAGGGGTAGTCTTTTCTACCCCTGCCCAACTAAAGGAGGGAAAAGCCTTGGTTAAATATGAGATACTGCTCCAGGCCTTGGTCAGCGGCATTTTAATGGGGGCAGTTTATAGTTTAGTAAGCATAGGCTTAACCATAATTTACGGGGTAGTGAGGATAGTTAATTTTGCCCATGGGGAATTTCTGATGATTGGCATGTATGCTACTTATTTCCTTTGGGCATATTTCGGGATCGATCCTTTAGGAGCAATGATCATTAATGCCCCATTGCTTTATATAATCGGCATTCTCATTTATAAATCATTATTTCGCCGCGTAGTTCTGGCTTCTGATTTCACCAAAATATTCTTGACGGTGGGATTATCATTAGTGTTACAGAATTTAGCTTTACTCTTATTTACAGCCAATTACTGGAGCGTGCGTACTTTTTATGAAAAAATGGTTATAAATCTTTGGGGAATTTCTATCAGCTATCCACGGTTTATTGCTTTCTGTGGAGCGGTTATTTTGAGCTTGCTCATTAGTCTCTTTCTTCTAAAAACTGATTTAGGTAAAGCTATGAGAGCCGTGGCCCAAAACTGGGAAGTGGCTATGTTGATGGGCATTAACCCAGATCGAATATTTATGGTAGCAGTAGGATTAGGTTCGGCAGTGGCCGGAGTAACAGGAACAATAATTATGCCTTATTTTTACGTTTTCCCTATGGTGGGTGCAGCTTTCGTAGTGATGTGTTTTGCCGTAGTTATTTCGGCAGGATTGGGCAGCATTAAGGGCGCTTTATTTTGCGGGCCCATTTTTGGAATTGCTGAATCATTGGGCATTCTTTTCGTGGGTGCTGATTCAGGGCTGATAGTCGCTTTTCTTATTTTATTGGTGGTGCTTATCTTTCGACCCTCTGGATTAATGGGAAAAGGAAAGTTATAAATGAAAAATTTATTATTTAATTGGCGAGACCCCAAAATTTATTTTCCGCTTATTTTGCTCATTTTCCTATTAATTCTGCCTATTTTTTTACCCACTTACTTTTTACATATTATGGTGACTATTTTTGTTTTTGCATTTTTAAGTGTGGCTTGGAATATTATTGGCGGATATGCTGGGCAACTTTCTTTAGGTAACGCCGCTTTCTTTGGTTTAGGTGCTTATGGAGCCGTATTATTTACTCATTATTTCAATATTCCGCCATGGGTGGGAGGAGTAATAATTGGAGGTGCTGCGGCGCTTTTCTTAAGCTTGCTTATGGGGTGGGTTTGCTTTAGGTTGCGTGGGCCCTATTTTGCAATTTCCTCTTTAGCTATCGGCGAGGTAATGAGATTACTATTTCTGCATCAACGTAAAATTACTTTTGGAGCGGAAGGCGTCACGGTACCTTTTAAAGGCGATTCTCTCCTCTATTTTCAATTCTCCAGTAAAGTTCCTTATTATTATATTGCTTTGGTGATGGTGCTTTTAGGTATTTATATTTGTTGGAAGATTGAAAGGTCAAGGTTGGGCTATTACTTGATAGCCATTAATCAAAATCAGGATGCTGCCGAAGCTGTAGGGATTAATTCTGTAAGAACAAAGCAAATCGCTTTATCCCTAAGCGCTCTTTTAACAGCTATAGGCGGAGTATTTTATGCCCAATACATCTTTTTTATTGATCCAGATTTTGTTTTTAGTTTAGGCCTTTCTATAGAATTTGCGCTCATGGCTATCGTGGGCGGGGTTGGCTCAGTGTTTGGTCCGGTTATTGGTGCTTTCTTGCTTAGACCAGCAATGGAAATTACAAATGCTCTATTAGGAGCAACTTATATGGGCGTTCATCTAATTGTTTACGGTGGGTTATTAATTACAGTAGTTTTGCTTAAACCAGAAGGACTAATTGGTTGGTTAGGTAGAAGATATGAAACGCTATTAAAATTTTTGCCTGGCCTAAAGGAAAAAGAATAGGAAAGGGAGAAAAGAATTGCTTTTAGAAATTAAAAATTTAAGCAAAAGGTTTGGCGGGCTCCAGGCCATAAACGATCTTACCTTGCAAGTTCAAGAAGGAGAAATTTTAGGATTAATCGGGCCAAATGGGGCTGGTAAAACCACTTTGTTTAATCTTATCTCAGGAGTATTCTCTCCGGATGCAGGAGAGATTTGGTTCCAAGGTGAAAACATAACCAGATTAAAACCTTACCAGATTTGTAAAAAGGGAATCTGTCGCACTTTTCAAATTGCCCAACCTTTCCGAGAGATGTCCATTTTAAAAAATATCATGATCGGTGCTTTTGTCCATTCGCCAGAAGTAAACAAGGTTGAAAAAGAGGCCGAAGAGATTCTTGATTTTGTTGGTCTGGGAGGAAAAAAGGAAATGCTGGCCAAAGAGTTAACCATCATTGATCAAAGACGTTTGGAAGTTGCTCGGGCATTGGCTACTAAACCTAAACTCCTCCTCTTAGATGAAACGATGGCTGGCCTTAATCCTAAAGAATGCGATGAAGCTGTTTTATTAATTAAGAAGATTAGAGAAAAAGGAGTGACGCTCATTGTGGTCGAGCATGTGATGAGAGCAATCATGTCTCTATCGGAGAGGATAATAGTTCTCGATTATGGAGCTAAAATTGCTGAGGGAGAACCAGAAAAGATCCGCCATGATGAGAAGGTGATCAGAGCCTACTTAGGAGAGGAGTACCGACGTGCTGCAAGTAGATAATATATTGGTTTCCTATGGATCAGGGGAGATTGTAAAAGGAATCTCTTTTGAAGTAGGCGAGAAAGAATGTATCACTATCGTTGGAGCTAATGGGGCTGGGAAAAGCACAATTCTTAGGACCATTTCTGGATTTTTGCGGCCTCTTTCAGGAAGTATAAAATTCGCTGACCAAAGAATAGATGATCTACCTCCTTTTAAGATTAGTGCGTTAGGTATTGCCCATGTTCCTGAAGGTAGAGGAATTTTTCCAGAAATGACGGTACGGGAAAACTTAGAATTAGGAGCTTATATCCCTTCGGCTAAAATAAAGAGAAAAGAGACTTTGGATAGGGTATTTCAACTTTTCCCTCGCCTCAAAGAAAGGGCAAATCAATTGGCGGAGACTTTAAGCGGCGGAGAGCAACAAATGTTAGTAATTGGCCGAGGATTAATGCTAAATCCCAAATTACTCATGCTCGATGAACCGTCTTTGGGATTGGCTCCCATTTTAGCCGAAGCGGTTTTCGAAAAGATAAGAGAGATTCACCAAGAAGGCATGGCTATCCTTTTAGTAGAACAAAATGTCTTTCGAGCTTTAACTTTGGCTTCCCGAGGATATGTCTTAGAAAATGGGCGGATAGTTCTAAAAGGGGAAGGAACAAAGCTTCTCCAAGATGAACACATAAAAACATATTATTTAGGAATATGATAATAATATAACTATGCATTTTAAGGTCA
>JBNAWB010000098.1:0-13225 GCA_049699975.1 Thermodesulfobacteriota bacterium | reverse complement strand
AAGGGATGAACCCTTGCCCTCCAATTTTCACTCTCCACAGGGCCAAGGGGGATGGAGGGATTAAATAGTTTGGTGGCGCCTCTGCCACGCTTTGGAGTATGAAAACTTACTCCATAGGGCAAGTCCTCTCCCCAACAAGACTGGATCATAATGTCATCGTGAGGGAGCGTATACCGCTGCATCAGGTGCGCGCTCGTTGAATCTTGGTTATAAATCCCTAATTAACATTTAGATACGTTAGCGCCTTGTTGGCGGAGAAAAAGAAAAGTAAGATTGCTAGGCAGAATGACGTGACCAAATAATTTGGCCACAATAATTAAGCCTTATCTTCATTCATATAAGGCGTAGATTTATAATATCAACTTCATGATCTGGCTCCAAGAGAGAAACTGCCTTCAGCTCGCATCTCGGAAGCACGAGCAAACCCGTATATTGCAGCCCCTACCCGGGACTGCATCCGGCCTAATTCAAGAGAATTCTCATACTCCCCCTCTTGCAGCTTCATCCATTTTTCTTGATTATAAAGACATCCAGGATCAGCCTCCCGCAAGTCTTGAAAATATCCATAAGCCCGTGCCCGACACCCGCCGCAATAACTTCGGTAAGGGCAAACTCCACAGTTAGGCGAAAAAAGAGTGCGGTCGCGAAGAATTTGGCAAACCGGAGAATTCTGCCAAATATTTATAAACCTTTCTGCGCGTAAACTTCCAATGACTAAAGGAATATAAACGCAAGGAGTGACTAAACCATTAGGTTGGATAGCACAATAACAACGCCCAGCTCCACATCCACCGAGATATTTGGCGATCGTGCGCGCTCCTTCTCCTGCTCCTTGTCCCGCATGGCCTGTGGCATAAACCCCCTGCGGCAAAGAATACATCAAGCAGGCTCTACCCAATTGCGGAGCTGTGCTCCAAATTTCAATTTTTTCTTCTTGCAGATGTCGCCAGAGGATATGAAGCATTTCTTCCCTCTGCTCAGGCGTAATATCTTGATCGACTATCTTTCGACCCCGACCAGTAGGAATAAAGTTAAAGGCATTAAAACAATTCACGCCCAATTCCTTGGCGAAAGCTATCAAATCTTCTAATTCTCCTATATTGGAGCGGGTAATAGTAGTAGCAATGCCTACCCGTAAACCTTCTTGGGCTACGGCATTCTGAATTCCTTCCACTACCTTTGCCCAACAATTAATTCCTCGAAAAGCGTTATGTTTTTCCGGATGCACACTATCCAGACTAATTTCTACGTATTCAACGCCATGATCAACAAGCTGGCGCACTATATCTTTGGTTAACAAAGTCCCGTTAGTGGCCACAGTTACATACATCCCGCCTTCATGAGCTCGCTTAGCTACTGGGAATAAATTAGATGAAAGCAGGGGTTCTCCTCCAGAGAAGGCTAAAATAGCTACATCCAAATCAACCAACTGCTCAACTATGTCCAATTGTTCGGACAAAGTGAGCTCATCTGGCAAAGCTCGACCAGCATCTTGATAACAATGGCGACACCGCAAATTGCAAGCTTGCGTAAAATTCCAGACGACCATCAGGGGGGCACAAAAAATTTGGGGCCGGGTTAAGCCATAAGTGCCAATACTCCGGGCCGTGTTGATTAAAGCCCGCGCCCGCGGCGGATAACCCAAGATTTCTTTAATCAGAGATTCTTTCTCGGCCTTGGCTAATAAGCGGAGCAGGTCGATAAAAAGTAGAGGAAAAAAATATTTGATATGCTGACTCAATGATAATCGCCCGTTAATATAGGCTTGAAATATTCTGGCTAAGGCACATTGATGGTTAGAGTGTTGATTGGTCAGTTCTTTAAGGAAAAATTTAGTTAAAGGATTCTCCAAAATTTTTTCAATGACATGCGGCTTGCCGACAACCCCTGGATCTCCCCTGCCTCGCCCATCCTGTTTCCCGAGAAAATCATTTGAGGTTTTCATCTCCATCACCCCCTCGTTTATTTCTCAAACTGGGCGAATATAGGCTCTTGGGTAGCTTCCTCGGCGGCTAAAAAGGGCTTAGCTGCTTATTATTTTATAATAATTTTTAACCGGGAGGCAAATGCCCAAAAAATTTTTTCAATTCTGCAAATCTGCGTTCATCTGCGTCCTTTATAATCTCTCCACCCCTCTTTACCTCCCCTTAGATTAAGGGAAAGTAGGTGGAATTATGAAGGAGCTGTATATTCCTGCTTCCATATAGGATCAAAAAGCTGGTAAAGTTTGTCATCATACTCCAACATGGCCTGTAAATATGCCTCATCCTTCAGGATTGCGGCTGCAGCTTCATCTTCGGGCTTCGGCCGATAAGTCTCGATTAATTTTCGTCCATTTTCATAATGATCCCGCAATGAGCAAGGAGTCAGCCAATTGCCGCATTCCGCTGGTCTATCCTTACCTAAAGCATAAGCCCATTGCCAATCACGGATGGCCCGAAAATAGGGGCTCTCCCATATATCATCCAAATTGCCTCCCCGGGCATAAATCTCCAGCAAATTGCCCCCTGCATAAGGAACAAAGACGCAAGGCATAACCTGGCCGTGCCAATTAATATATAAATATCCCCCTCCCCCACTTCGACCTGCTGCTATGCAACCATTACTAACCGTGCCGCAATTCCAAAAATCTGCCAACATGATCTTCTTTTCCCTAATGATCTGCCAGGTGCGACGCCACATCCACAATCTTTGCTCAGGCGTAACCATTAGCTGCGGATTATAATTATAACCAATGGGCATATACTGAAAAATCCAGCCGAAAATCGCTTGCTGCCTCGCAAAGAAAAAATCAATAAATTCTTCGCTAAGTAACTCATCCGCATTCCACCGGGTAGCCGTCAAAGATATACCAAAGCCCGCTTTAGCTTGGCGCAAAGCCCCCATGGCCTGCAAGATACGTTGAAAAACTCCCCTGCCCCGCCGCTCATCCGTCCTTTTCTCAAAACCATCAACCGATATGGCAGGAATTAGATTTCCCATTTCGGCCAAACGCTCGGCCGTTTCCGCATCAATCAGGGTGCCATTGGTAAACATCAAGAAAAAGCAATCCCCATGTTTGGCCGCCATGTCCAAAATTCCTTTTCCTGCCGCACGATAAAGCAAAGGTTCTCCCCCAGAAATCGTAAAAAATCTGATGCCCCAAAGACTCTTCGCCTCGGAAATAATCCGATCAAAAAATTCCCAGGACAAAAAAGGCTGGCCCGGCCCTGAAGAAGCACTGGCATAGCACCCTTGACACCGCAAATTACAGGCTCTGGTAGGACTGATTACTAAAAACCGAGGGGGTTCCTGCCCTTCATGCTGGGCGGCAAACCTCTGCTCCGCCTCTTGTAAATCTTCCCGGTTGCGCAAAATGGCCAGCAATAATAGGTTCCGCAAAAGGCCCTGCAAAGTCTTCCGAGAAAGCTGATGCCTTTCCAGCGCCCGACGGAAAGAATGAATCAAAGCCAAAACCATATCTTCTTGATCTTTTTGCACGCCCTCAGGTTTGCCCGGATCGGCCGAAGCCCGAAGTTCTCTAATTATCCTCTTCTCCAATTGATCCAATAATACTCCTTGCAGCGTATCGCTCCGCAAAACTTTCTCCACTAATGCAGGCAACATATCTATAGCTCTCTTCTCCAACCAGCGCCCGATACTTTTTCGCACCCCTTTTTCCATTTCTTCCATGGGCAACCTCCTTTATTAAACCGGCATCTATGCTTGGATCACTCGTCCTTAATCCTGATCGAGATTTAATATGGATAATTCGTTACCCGACCCCCATATATTTTTCAAACCTTTCTAAATGAGCTTCTAAGGACTGAACTTCTTCAAAAATAGCCCGGGCCTCTTTTAAGAAAGAAGTACCTTGACTTTGGCGAGCCAGGCGGGTGGCGAGGCCGCCTATGGCCGCAATTCTATTGCGAAAATTGTGGGCAGTCTCTTTGAGTATGGCCTCCCTTTTCCGGTAAAATTCAATAAGCTGATTAACTAACTGAGCCTTTCCAGCAGCCGCTCCGATTAATTCTCCTACTACTTTTAAATACTCAAAATCTTCATCGGAAACAGGCCCGCCCTCCTTGCCGCAATCAACGATTAGAGCGCCAACTTTCTTCTCCTCCTGAGTTAGCGGATCTATATACCATAAGGGAATAATGGCTTTAATTTTTACTTCTTCAAGCAGCGTATGCTTATATCCTTCCAGTGCGCGCGCATCTTTTATGTTTACAGGCTTACCATTTTCGACAACTTTCCAAACAATGCTTTCCCGGCATACTGGAGTCCTGTCCATTGGGCAATCATATTTGCCCACCCAGCAATGCATTTTCAGTTCATCTCCCTCTAACAATACGCACCTTGCCCTTTTGCCCAGTCTCCCACTAAGATGCTCAAGGCAGGTTTGGAAAAGATAATCTTTATCCGTACACCAACTTACCAGGCGGGCGATTTCTAAAAGATCTTCACCATAGCGAGCAAGGTGAGCACTTTTCTCCTTAAAATCATGCATTTTTTAACTACCCAAACTTCTTATTTATTTTTTCTTAATTAAAGCTATAATCTCTCTTATTTTTGTTTTTAACTCGGTCAAGTCTGAGGATTTAATGACCCAGTCCACAATTCCCCCACTCAGAATATTTTTTAAATCAACCGGATAGGCCGTATTTAAAATTATGGGAAGATTTTTATTTCTATCTAAAAGAGCCTTAAGGGTTTTCAGACCATCCATATTAGGCATGTGCATATCCAAGATAACCAATTGCGGAGACTCGGCATCAAATTTTTCTAAAGCCTGCCGACTATTCCGCGCGATAATAAGTTCATATCCTTCTTCGGAGAGTTCTTCTTGATAAAGAAGAAGAAGGTTTGGATCATCATCTACACAAAGAATTTTTTCCATGACTGCTGTTATTCCTTCCTTCGCTTAAGCAAAACCACCTAAGGGGATAAAAATTGGGTCAAAAGTTTATTTATTTCTTCTGCTGAGGAAAGCTGGAGCGCCCTTTGAGCTATTGCCTCCCATAGCCTATACTCCATGGACCGCACGGTTTTTTTTGCCTCCAGAAGAGCCACCGGATTCATACTTAAATCGTCCAGTCCCAAGCCCACCAAAAGCGGAATATATTGCGGGTTTCCTGCCATCTCCCCGCATAAGGTTACAGGTTTCTCCGTTCTCTGACCGGCTAAAATAACACGGCGAATCAAACGCAATACCGCGGGATGAAGAGGCTGATAAAGGTTATTTACCAAATCGTTCTCTCGATCTACCGCTAAAGTATACTGAACTAAATCATTCGTCCCGATACTCAAAAAATCAACCTCTCTGATCAGCTCATCTGCTAAAATCGCCACGGAAGGAACTTCTACCATGATGCCAAAAGGTATTTTTTCTTCAAAAGCTATCCCGTGATTACGCAGCTCCCCTTGCGTCAGCTCCCATAATTCGCGAATTTGTTTAACCTCTTCCAGGCAAGAAACCATGGGAAAAAGAACTTTTATCCGCCCATAGGCACTGGCGCGCAAGATAGCCCGCAACTGCTGCCGAAAGAGCTCCTTCTCCCTTAAAAAGACTCTAATGGACCGGTATCCTAAAAAAGGATTCTTCTCTGCCAAACTTCGTCCATCTTCAAAAAATTTATCCCCACCGAAATCTAAAGTGCGAATAGTTACCTCTCGCCCTGCAGCTCGAGTTACCACCCTCTGATAAAGAGTAAATTGTTCCTCTTCAGAAAGGAACCGCCGCCAGACCAAAAAGGGAAGCTCTGTCCGGAACAGTCCGATTCCGTGTGCTTCAAAAAGCATAGCGTATTCCAAATCAACAATACTGCCGATATTTGCCCATAAACGGACCTGGTGGCCATCCAAGGTTTGCGCAGGAAGGGGAATCAGCTTCTGTAAGCCAGCTCGATATAATTCTCTTCTCTTTTGGAGTTCCTGATAATTTTGAATTACCTCCTCCGGAGGATTAATAACCACCATCCCCATATCCCCATCTACGACAAGGAAATCTCCTTTTTTAACCTTTCCTAATAATCCTTCCAAACCTACAACGGCGGGAATCCCAAAAGATCGCGCCAGGATGGCCGCATGGGATTCTTTACCCCCCACTTCGGTGGCAAAAGCCAAAACTTTTTCGCGATCAAGACGGACCGTATCCGAAGGGGTAAGCTCAGAAGCTACCATAATAGCCGGTTCAGTTGCCTCACAGAGAAAGCTTTGCCGCGGCATTAATTTTTTGACCACTCTCCGGCCAATATCGCGAATATCTTGGGCTTTGGATTTGAAATAGGACTCTCCCATTTTGGCAAAAACTTTAGCAAACTCCTCGACTTGTTTCATAACTGCCGCTTCGGCATTGATCCCTTCCTCTCTTATCTCGTGAATAATCTTGGAGATGAAATAAGCATCTTCCAGGATCGCCACTTGCGCCAAAAAGATTTCGGCTTCTTTTTTCCCGATTTCCTTCAATACCCAAAATTGATCTTGAATGAGCTCATCCTTTACTTGCCCCACGGCCTGCATTAACCTACTGACTTCTGATTCAGCGATGCTTTCCTCTATGCTCCGCTTCTCCACCAAGTAAAGTATATCTTGCAAAACACATACTTTACCCATAACAATCCCCGGAGAAGCTGCGATACCTTTTAAAATGCGGCTGGAAATCTCTTTTTCCATGTTCACTCTTTCTCTCGCAATTGCCCAATCCGTTCTAAGATGGCCTCCTTAACCTTCCGCACATCTTCCAGCGTATATGACCACGTGCTGAAGGGGCCTAATTTGGTTATTTTCAGGTTGTCTTCGAGATTCAAATAATGATCTTTTGCTAAAGATAATTTCTCCGCTACTTTTTTGGCGCATTCGTTGCGGCAGCCATCTATGACAATCAAATGTTTCAAATTCCTTACGGTAGCCACCTGCCGGGGAATTTCATGGAATAAAGCTGGTAGTGAACAAATTCCTACTTGCTCACCATCCAATTCTTTTACCACTTCTAATGCCGCCGCTCCTGTCAAAGCCCCAGAGTTAGAACTACCACTGTTACAAATCAGCAGACCAATTTGCGGAAGCTTCATGATTTAACCTCCTCTGAAAGATGTCCGGCAAAAATTCCTTTAAAGCGCTGCCACAAGCTTATTTCACCACCTCGAGTTGGTATCTGGCGAATCTCCTTAATCTTTCCTTCTGCGGCTCTCTCCCCTTCCTGAATAAGTTCTCTATATTTGGAGAAATCGGCCCAATGGCTATCCTTGACCTGAGGTTGAATGAGTAAATCAGCATTTTCTAAGTGAGCTTGGCTAAGATAAAAACACATAATCTCCATTACTCTTTGGATTTCATCAAGGCCGTCTCCAATAACTGGAGGATTACATATACATAGTCCCACATCCACCCCAATAATAAACTCTGCCCCTTTTTCCCTGGCGGCTCGGCAAGGAAGCACCTCAATCACTCCGCCATCAACTAAGATCATGCCATCCAATGGAATAGGTGGCATAAAACCAGGAACCGCACAACTGGCCATCACCGCCTTAATGATCGATCCGCGATCCAGAATGATTTTCCTCCCGGAAATTAAGTCCACAGCCGCCGCAAAAAAAGGAATTTTGGTATCCCTTAAGTCAATTTCCGGAAGGATGGCCCGCAGAATTCTCTGCAAATCTTTTTCCGAAAAAAGTGCCTTTCTGACCAAAATAAGGTTTAGCGCCATCTCCTTCCCCATAAATTGCATTAGCCGGCGAAAAAGGTCAGGTTTCTCCAGGTGGCGCCAATTCAGCTTTTCTAAAAGTTTGAGCTTTCTGTTTTGGCCTCTTTCTGGCTGGAAGAAATTGAGAACGCGCCTCTCCAGCAAGGCGGCATCAGGTTGGATGGCATAGGCGGCCCCGATAATAGCTCCCATACTCGTCCCGACGATCAGGTCTAAAGGTATCCCTTCCCGTTCCAAAACTTTTAGTACGCCCACATGGGCCAGACCCCTTGCCCCACCTCCCCCAAGGGCTAGACCAATTTTAGCCCTTTTGCCCATCTTTTCCTCTCTCTGCTCCTTGAAAATTAACTCTAAGCTTAACTCAGCGGTTGGAAGCCCACCGGCCAAGTCATGGCGAGGGAAAGGCCCGTGATCTCGCCATGACTTATTAAATATGAATCCCAAAATACAAAAAGATATATTTCAGAGAAACATATAAAAATAAAAAGCCAAAAAGAGTTTTTAAAGTGGAGGCTTTTATTTTGGCCACCAGGCCTGCGCCGTAAATTGCTCCTAAAGCAGCCCCTACCCCCATAATTACAGCCGCAGGGATGTTAACAACTCCTTGGTACATCTTAAACGCACTGCCTACTATAGCCATGGAAACAAAGGAAGCCATGGAAGTACCGATAGCGATCTTCACCGGAGATTTAAGAAAATAGATGAAAGAAGGAACCAAAGCATATCCCCCACCCAACCCAATAATGCCAGTTAAAAAACCAATGATCGTGCCTAACAGCCCTTTGCCTCCTCCACTCCCTGGAACAACCTTACCCTCGGCAGCCGCCGGGCCTTTAATGAACAGCCCTTCATAGAGCATGCGTAATGCGGCCCAGATGAAGGCCAAACCGACAATCAAATCGATGAGTGCTCCATATGGTAGAAGATAGGCAAATACAAAAGACCCAATTACTACGCCAATGACCCCAAATATCCCCACCCAGAGGGCGGTTTTTTTATCAACATTTCCTATGCTTATATGCTTGATGGCCCCGGCTGCGGCCGTGAAGACTACAGCCGTGAGCGTCGTTCCCACAGCGAGGGCTGCTGGAAAATCAAATCCGAACCTAACTACCGGCATCATAAGTACACATCCTCCCGTGCCTAAAAGCCCGCCGATTATTCCGGCCAGAATTCCAGAAATAAATAGCGCTACATATCCGATCAAACTCATCTCTTATCTCCTTTCAATTTTTTCAGAAATTTATTTTCTAATTTGTCTTAAATTTTTTGATTTATTTCATATGCCTCCTGTAACTGCGGCCTTTCTTTCCCTTTCCTTGAGACCAAACATTTCTTTTATAAAATCCTCGGCCTCCCCTCTTTTATTATCTAAAACCTTCACTCCTTTGCTTAGCAGCCATTCTTTGCAGTATCTTTGAATGCCCCCGCAAATGAGGCTCTTCACTTTAAGCTCCACGAGACGCCGGGCCAGTTCCAAAGAACTTTTGCCCGCAATATCCATTAATGCTTTTTCCTGCACGGTACCCCTCTTTACTTCTAAAACCATCATTCTTGAGGAGCTACCAAAATGAGGTGAAATTCTTTTTCCGAATAAAGCAATAGCTATTTTCAATTTATTATCTTTTACTCCTTGTAGAAATTATGCTGTTTTTATTTCAGTCGCTAATGTATTCTCTCCAAAATTTATTGAATATGTTTTAAATTCGTCTTTTTCGTCTTTTTCGCCATGGCGAGCGACCCCCCGCTTGAGGCGGGAGACATGGGTCGCCTCCACCTACGCTCCCTCGCGATAACATTAGGCCATCGTCTCATCAAGGAGAGGGAGATGTGACATTATTCATATAAAAGCAAACAAAATGCCACTAAGCTTATTTTCGGGGAAATAAATATTTACCAGTGCTTTCAACAGGATTTAAGCTACAGGCCGGGAAGACAAATTAATTAGCATAATAAAAGTTGTTTCAAAAAATGAAATGTTTCAGCTCATGTTTCAGTAAAATGGCCGCTTAAGCCATACTTCTTCATCTTGCGCCAAAGCGTTACTCGGCTAATCCCTAAGGCCTGCGCCGCCAGTTCGCGATTGGTGGGGTATTGATTTAATATGACCCGTATTTTTTGCACTTCTTCAAGCTCGCGGTTTGATAACTCTCTAGTTTTTTCCCTTCCTTCTATCCATAAATCCTCAGGAAGGTGGTTCAATTCTATAATCGCACCTTTGCACTTAACAAAAGCGAATTCGACGATGTTTTCTAATTCTCTAATGTTACCTGGGAATGAATAGTCTAAGAGAAATGAAAGTACCTCGGGGCTGACTTTTTGGATGTTCTTTCCTTTAAGCACATTAAATTTGCGGATAAAATGGTCAATTAAAAGAGGGATATCCTCTTTCCTTTCCTTCAAAGCCGGTAAAGATATTTTGATTACATTTAAGCGATAATATAGATCATCTCGAAACTTACCTTCGCTTACCAATTTTTTTACGATCATGTTTGTGGCCGCGACAATTCTAAAATCGGCCTTGATAGTCTTAGTCTCTCCCAAAGGAGTAAATTCTCCTCTTTCTAAAACGCGCAAGAGGTCGGCCTGGAAGGCCAGAGAAGTATTGGCTATCTCATCAAGAAAAATTGTTCCTCCGTTGGCCAACAAAAAGCGCCCCGGTTTATTTCGGGTGGCTCCGGTAAAGGCGCCTTTGGCATAGCCAAATAACTCTGACTCCAGAAGCGTTTCCGGAAGAGCAGCGCAATTGACGGCGATAAAAGGTCCTTCCTTGCGGGGACTTAAATTGTGGATGGCTCGAGCAATGAGCTCTTTTCCCGATCCTGTGGGACCTTCGATAAGAACTGGGCTATCACTCTCGGCAATATCGGGAAGAAAAGATAGAATTTCTTGAATTTTGGGATGTTTTCCCACTATATCTTCGTAGGTAAACTGGCGGCTGACATGTTTCCTTAATTCCTCTATTTCTGAAAGATCCCTAAAGCTTTCCACGCCCCCAATGATTTCACCCTTCTCGTTGCGCAGGATAGCAGTGCTGATACTAATCGGTTTTTGTTCCCCCCTTTTAGTGATAATCCGCGCTGGAAAATTTATCATAGATTTTCCACTGCTCAGAGTCTCATCTAAAGCGCAACTTTTTTCGCAGATATCGGCTCGGAAAATATCAAAGCAATACTGACCAATAGTTTCTTCATGCTTAAATCCGGTAATTTGCTCTGCGGCGCGATTAAAGGAAGTAATCCTTTTACGGGCATCAATGGTAAAAACACCATCATTAATGCTTTCTAAGATAGTACAACAAAGGGATGGTCCGCCTGCGGCAAAGTCACAAAGACGGATATTTTTCTTGGCCAAAATAACCTCTCTTGCCTTGTCCTCTTTCTAAAAGGCAAACCTACTTTTTTTAATTTTCTCAAATATCTGCAGGCACATCAAGTATTTATCTGCAAATTTCGAAAATGGATTCATAAAGTTATTTTGGTGAGGGGAGATTTCTTTAAATAAAAAAGCAATCCAGCCCCCGCAACTATCATAAAGAAACTAAGGATCTGGCCCATGGTGAAAGGACCGAAGATAAACCCTAATTGAGGATCTGGTTCCCTTAGAAACTCAACTGAGAAACGAAATATTCCATAAAAAAAGAGGAAAATTGCCAAAAGGCTACCAGAGGATAGCTTTTTGTCCTTGAGGAACCAGAGAATCAAAAAGAGCGCCCCGCCTTCCAGCGCGCTCTCGTACAACTGCGAAGGATGCCGGGGGAATGGGCCTCCCTTGGGAAAGATCATAGCCCAGGGGACATTAGTAACTCGCCCGTAAAGCTCGCCATTTATGAAATTGCCAATTCTCCCTAATCCCAAGCCAATAGGGGCGGTCACAATAACTAAATCAGCCAATCTCCAGAAGGATTTTTTATTCCGCCAACAGAAAAGGCCACCGGCCATTAATACTCCTATTAACCCTCCATGAAAGGACATGCCCCCATGCCATAAAGCCGGAATCTCCAAAGGATTTTCCAGATACATTTCAAGATTATAAAAAAGGATATAGCCCAATCTTGCTCCAATAATCAGGCCAATAACGCAATAAAAATACAAATCGTCGACTTCCGGTTTAGCAATGCCAAAATCTTTTCTTTTTATTTGGTAGCGAACGAGAAGATAGGAAATGGAAAAGCCCAGGACGTACATCAATCCATACCAGCTTAATTGGAGAGGACCTATTCTAATAATGATGGGATCAAAATTGATTTCCATTGATTTTTAATTAGCCCTTCGCTTCGAGCAGCCATTTTTTAATCTGATCCTTAGAAGGTACACGGCCTACACATTTAACTTGGCCATTAATTAGCAAGGCCGGGGTACCCACGATGCCTCGAGCACCATACTGGGCAATTTCTCTTAAATCTTGGATATGACTGAAATCAGCTTCCAAATTCAATTCCGCCAGCGCGGCCAAAGTTTCTCTCTCCAACCTTTGACAATTAGGACAGCCAGGACCGAGCACCTGCACTTGTAAACCAGAAAAATTCTCTTCTACTTTCTCTCCCCGAAATTTTTTGAATTCGCGCATTAAACTGCGTGCATATTCACCTTCTACCTTGGCCGGAATGTAATTCTTTTTCTTTGCCTCTTCCAGGAGAAATCTTTCCATCTCCACTTCCCGGAGACCTATCTTCTCCTTAGCCACTTGAAAAATTTCCGGCAAGCCCACAATTCCTACGGGACGACCACTAACTATGATTTTGGTGATTTCTTCTCCCATTTTTCTACCTCCTCTCTGCTATCCACCTACCTTCCCTCCAGGAAGCTCAAAAGCCGGCTTTCAGTGGGGCCGAGAGGCATCTTTAATTTTCTTTAGCAGAATTTTTTCGATAAAATGCAAAGCTTCTTCTCTGTCTCTATCCAGGGCTATACGTTCGACCCACATGGCTTCTTTTTGATCAAAAGATATGACTATCCTTTCTTTCATTTCTTCTCCTCATTTATCTATTGTTTATTCTATTATAAAATCTCTTCCCCTTCTTTGAAATGCTTATTTTCACAATACCTGCAAGGCCGCTATTGATTAGATCATTAAGTATTTAATTGCTCTTGCAGTTATTAATGAGAGCATCAAATGTTTTACTCCTTTTCATAGAAAAGCTGTCATGGCGAGCCCGAAGGGCGTGGCCATCTCTTTAATTTCAAGGCGTTACGAGATCGCCACGGTCGCTGCGCTCCCTCGCGATGACATTATGCCGCAGTCTGCATAGGAAGAGTGGTTAAGACCCGACCACAAAATGAAGTCGGAATCAACTCCTACCAAGGTGAGAGGGCTAATTAAAAATCCTCGGCCGAACAAAAGCAGAATTTCCGCTTACTCAACTTTCAAATATTTGTTTATATTCAAAATCTCAACCGCGGCCCGTTTAATTCTCAGCAAATATTATGGAGAGAATTAAGCAAAATAAACTAATTATCTCAACATATTTTATTAATTACCAAATTATTACTCGGAGCGATTAAATATTTACCCTTATTCCCCTCACCCTCCCCTCTC
>JBNAWB010000097.1:7228-13274 GCA_049699975.1 Thermodesulfobacteriota bacterium | reverse complement strand
CAGGGCACATTGACCATCCGAATAGTAATTTTCCCTCTGACATCATCAGTAGTTATAATATTCAAATTGCTGACCTCGGCCAGCAAACGGAAAATATTGTGCAAGTCCGCATCTTTAAAGTCTAAAGATATTTTAGCTCCTTTGTAAGGACTTACCTGTACTTTTTCCGCTTCGGCTGGGGGCTTGGCTTCCGGAGGGGGAGATTTTTCAGGCGTCTGGGCTTGAGCTAAGGGTTTTTCCGCTGGCGGAGGGGTTACGGCTGGCTTTTCTGTTTCTTCTTTCTTTATTTCTTTAGCTTGGGCCTCTTTTTTAATTCCTTCCTCAGTTGTCTTTTCTTTTTCAGCTATCTTGACCGGTTGCGGCGGAGCAGCTATTGGCGGAGCAGGCTCTTGCTTTGCTCCCAAAATAATGCGGAGTTCATTTTCTTCCTTTTGTAAGGTATAAGGGGGAATTTTTTTATCTGGAAAAGTGAAAACCATTCGCAATTTTTCCGGATATTCTCCGAGGCGGATTTCCTGGAGCCAAGGACTACCCACTTCAACTTTTCTTTTTCCCGTCGCATTTTTTAAACCAGGAAAGTCTAATACTAAACGAGGTGGATTTCCTAACTTAAAACTCCGCAAATCGGCGAAGGGCTCTGTTCCCGTAATGCCGACCTCAAGGAAATTAGTTTGCGCCGCCACTTGAATCTCTTTTATTAATTTACCTTTTAAGGGGGCGGGCTTTGGCACCGGAACTTCTTTCGTTTCCTCTATTTTTTTCTCTTCTCTTTTCTCTTCTACGGCAGCTACGGTTAGGGTGGGTTTATGGGGGACAAAATCAATGATTATATTATTCTCTATAGAGTCCACGGCATATTCTACAGGTTTTTCTAAAATAATTTCTACTCGGGCATAGGGATTAGGTAGGGCACTAATCTGCTTATTTTGAATAGATTTGATAACCCCATCCTGAACTTGGATGGATCCTGCTAATTTTCCCAGTATTGTTTGGGGTAAGTCTAAGATTACACTCAAAGGTTTGGTCCTTTGAAAAGCTGAATATTCGAGAGGACCAGTACCCTCGATGAATACTCTGGTTCCCTCAGCCACCTTCATGACTTCTATTTTATTTATGGTAAGAGGTTCTGGTTTTTGAATCTCTCCTTGAGAGAAGGAGGGAAAAATTAAGAATAATATAATGGCCCACTCATTAAGGTGGTGGCAAAATTTCTGAAAAAACTTTCTTTTCATGCTTCCTCCTTCTTTAATCCGGGTATAACTTAAGTACAGTATCTCGCGTATTGATTTTGCCTGAGGCTTCTTCAATTTTTTCTGTTACCACAACGCCAGTAGAATTGATCTTAGTTACGACCCCTCTATTTTTGCCAATGCTCGTCCCCGGGCTGATTATGTAACCTTTTCCCGCGCTATCCTCTACCATGGCTCTGGGTTCTTTAATACTCCAAATAACGGCCACTAATTTCAATTGGCTCAGGTCGAATTTTTCTAATGGAGTGGCTGGTTCCAAAGTGGGCTTGGGAGGTACTTTAGGCGCCGGCGGGGGGGGAACTTCTGGCTTCTCCACTACCAACGGCCGAAATGGATCAGGTTTACCGCGCGGGTCATAAGTAAAGGCTACTATAGCTGGACGTTCCAATTTTATTTCTTCTGCCGCCGGAGATACTTTTGTTGGTGTTTGGGTTGGTTTCGGGGCCGGAGGTACAGGAATCTTCGTTGGCTGCGGAGGTTCTCCACCGCAGCCAATTAGCAAGCCAAAACATATTGCCCAAATTATAACCCCCATCCCTCTCCTCATGAATAGATCTCCTTACTTTTTTGGCGGAGTAGCTTCCTTCTTCGGCTTAGGGGCTTCTCCTTCTTTCTGCTCTAAAAACTTGAAAGTTGTCGCTTGGCAAGAGGTAGTTATTTCCCATCGGCCCATGGATTCTTTGGCCCCTTCCATAGCTACGCCTGCAATATTTACAATGCGGGGCATCTTGCCGACTTTATCAAAAAAGACAGCTACATCGTGATAAGTGCCCCTGACTTTAATCTCCACGGGAATCTCGGCATAAAACTCCTTAGCTATTTCCGTACCCGGACGGAATAATAAAAACTCTAAGCCAGCTTCTTTGCCCAAATTGGATATGTTGGCTAAGAGAGAAGGAATTTCTTTACTGGTGGGCAACTGGCCCATAGCAAATTTTAATTCCTCTCTTAATTTGGCGGCCTCGGCTTGAAAACGTTTCATATTAGCCGCAATAATTCTTAATTCCCGGACCTGCATCTCCAGCTTGGCTAATTCTTCCGTCTTTTTATTTAGCAATTCCGATTTGGGCAAATAAATCAAATAAAAATATAGACCTAAAATAACCGCCAGAATTAATAACAGAATTAGTACTTTCCGGGAAGTCGGTAATTTAATTATACTATCAAAGGTGATCGCCACGGTTAACCCTTTCCTGGAGAAGAACCGCTTATTACGGTTCCGTAGTTTACATTACAAGTCAAAGTAAATTCTTTTAGCTTTATATCTTTTCTTTCCAGCTGTTGGGAAACAACCAGTTCTATATTTTTTATGACTTCAGACCTTTCTAAATTAGTCATAAATTTCGCAATGGTGGGGTTATCGAAAGCAATCCCTTTTATCTCCATTTTGCCGTCTTTTTCTTTCAAAGAAGTTAACCAAAGCCGCCCAGGGAGAGAGGTAGCTAAATCATGTAACACCCTCACCGGTCCCGTTTTGGCCCGCTGCAGAGTATAAATAATATTTAGCCGCCTCTGCAGATCCTCTTTTTCCGCTTTAAATTTATTTACATCTTTCGTGTCTATTTTTAATTTTTTTATTTCTTCATTGACCGCCGCAATTTTGCTTTCTATATCGCTTAATCGGCTGGATATAGAAAGATGGAAAAAAATGATGATTAAAAATACACACCCCAAAGAAAGAAAAAGTACCGAGAGCATTTGCCTGGTCGTTTCTTTCTTTTTTAAGGCTCTAACTGGCAGAAGGTTAATGCGAATCATTTCAAGCCCTCTCTTCGTAAGGCCAAACCTACTCCCACTGCGGCCAAGGGAGCTACTTCCCGCAGATACTCAGGATCAAATATTTTGGGATCGTAATCAATCTTGCTAAAGGGATTAAAAACTTCTACGGGCGTACCAATTCGTTCTTCAATCAAAGCGGGAAGCTGCTTAATTTTGGCACATCCTCCGCTGAGAAAAATTTTTTTAATTTCTCCCCCCGTTGAAGAAGCTGCGTAGAACTCTAAGGATCGGCGCACTTCTGTGGCTAACTGTTCGGAGGTTCCCTGAATAATTCTTTCTACTTCCATATTTTGAGGACTGTCATCTCTTTCGCGCAGCTTCAACGCTTCCGCTTCCTCGTAGGTAAGCTTGAGTTTTTTCTGAATTTCTTCAGTAATCTGCCGGCCGCCTATCGGTATGTCACGGGTAAAAGCAGAAGTCCCTCCCTTTAAAATATTGATGTTCATCACCCCGGCGCCTATATTGACCAGGGCTACTGTTTCATCTTCGGGTGATTCGAAATTAAGATTATAAGCATTCTCAATAGCAAAAGAATCTACATCCACAACTACCGGCCTTAAGCCAGCTTCTTCTACTACGGAAGTGTAATCATTGATGATGTCTTTTTTAGCGGCCACTAAAAGCACCACCATTTGATCGGGCCCAGCTGGTTCATCAAGAATTTGAAAATCTAAGTTAACTTCTTCAATGTCATAAGGAATATATTGTTCGGCTTCCCACCTAATTGACTCTTCCAATTGCATTTCCGACATAGCTGCCATGGTAATTTTCTTGATAATCACGGAATGGCCGGAAATGGACACGGCTACATTCTTCGTTTTTACTTTCAAGCCCTCTACTAAGCTGCGGATTGATTCCACAATGCTCGCCGAATCCATGAAAGCCCCATCGACGATAGCCTCGGGTGGCAAGGGAATCATGCCAAAATGGCGCAAGCGTGGATTTTTCTTTGTCCATTCCAGCTCCACAGCTTTTATGGAGCTAGAGCCAATGTCTAAACCCATTATTTCTCTCTTAGAAAATATCCCCATTTTCCTACCACTTCTCGGGGAAAACTTCCATACCTTTTCCCCATAATTGGAATATGTTTATTTGGGCTGTTTGCTTAGATCGAAGCCGTTCTTTTTCACTGGGAATGTAAAAAGATAAAACGACCAAAGTGGTCACCCCCGGATAAACTGGGACTTCTTTCACCAACGACCTTGTTTCATAACTTTTGGGATCGGTAAGCGCAGTAACCAAACGGTAACTTTGGGCGGGCATTATTTCATCGAAGTAAACCAAATTAGTTGAACATTTACCATGAAGGAATGAATACTGCAACTGTTTTCCTGGATCTTTTACCCAAGTCAAAGGAGATAAAGAAAGTCTGTCCAATCCCACTTTAACATTTTCCGGCATAATCCCTTCTTCTTTACCGGCAATAAAAAGTAACGGAACTTCCGCCCAAGGGGAAGGTTGTTCTTTGGTAAACCTCCTGACATAATCCGTTTCCATGAGGTTATGTCCTTTATTACTGGCTAAAATTAAGAGCCGCCCTTCGGCCGCAGAGCGAATTTCTCCCCGCGTCACTATTTCCAAAGCTTCTTTTAGGGCCTGCTCAGTTGGTAAGGGAATTTCTCCAATTATGTTAGTCAAATCTAAAATATTATGTTCCAGTTCCCGGGAGCCTATTTTAGTTTCGAAGTTAATTAAAGAAGCGGAAAGGCGTAAACTCCTCCCGACTCCCTTTTGCACTTCCCCGCTAATGAGCACATGAAGGCCGTGTCCTGGATCCAGCGTATTAATTCGTTTCTGCCAGCGATAAAGCATTTGGGCATTCATTTTAAAAAGAGTCGTCATGCCCATCCATTGCAGGTATTGTTCAACTTTTTCTCGGCTCAAAACAGTAAATTGTTTTTGCCACCACAAGCGGCGACTTATTTTCTCTGCAATTTCCCTGCCACCTTTGGATACATTGCCGGCCCCATCGTTAAAATCAAACACCGCTACCCGCACCACCGGCCTCTGCCGGTAATCGAAAAATTTGTAGGCCAGCTTAGCTTCTAAGTTTGATAAAAATTTTTCCGTGGCTAACTCTTGTTCGGAAAGGCGCTGTTCCGTGGATTTTTCTTCTGCCCTTGATATGCCCCCAGTTAAAGTCAATAGATAAATAAGGAAAAATATTAAGACTGCTCTCCCTTTTTGGTTAGGCAAATTTTTCCTCCCGCTTTTATTACCTTTATTAGTCTTTAAAAATTTTTTCCCGTTCCGAAAGTTTTAGCCCGAGCGCTAAGATTATCTTCCTTTTCGTGTCTAACCGACATCTTTTCCCTTTTTCCACCCGATCAATAGTGAGGGCCGAAAGCCCCGCTTTGCGTGCTAACTCAGCCTTGCTAAGTAAAAGTTTTTCGCGATATTGTTTCAGGGAATTCATCTTTTTTGCTCTCAAAAATTAGAATCGTTAAATTTAGTTGCAAAAAAGATTCCAGCACCTATAAATTAATATAAATTTTACTAAATTATATTAAATTATGCATAATTTTTATAGCTAAGTAACGGAATTTAAAATATTTTGGCTTAAATTAAATTATTGCCTTTAAGCTTTTAAAAAAGAAAGTGGGCAGCAGCTTCCTTAAATTGATATGCACCTTTTTGTACTACTTGTAACAATTTTAATACGCTATGAACTATTTTTGGATCATTTTTAACACATCTCCACCTTAGCCAGTGGCTTTTTATTCCTCGAATTTATAGACTATTTCCCCTTTTTTTATTAACCCCAGCTCTTCCCGCACTATTTTTTCAATTTCTTCACGATCATTATTTTTTAATTTTTTAATCTGGTTGGCTAAACGGATATTTTCTTCGCGGAGCTTCTGATTATTTAACTCAATTTTTTCTTTCTCTTTCTGCAAGTTATAAATTTCTTGTAATCCCTGCGCCCAAAAATAACTAAAAAAGAGGAGAGAAAAAATTATAAGCCCATAGAATAAATACGGTTTATGACTAATATTTAGCATCTTTGGCCCCGGATC
>JBNAWB010000097.1:0-7218 GCA_049699975.1 Thermodesulfobacteriota bacterium | reverse complement strand
GCGAACAATTTTCCGTTCATTTTCCGTTAGTCCTTCAATACTTAATGAATTAATTTCTTTAACAATTTCTTCATCCAGAGCTAAAGTCGTTTCGCCAATTTCTAAGACATAAGAGGGGCGCTTTTGGATTAATTTAACTATAGCTCCAGGAACTAAACCAAAGGTACTCAATTTTTCCAGGCGCGCTTTAGATTCAGGGGCAATAAAAACAATCTTCCCTTCCTCGCTTAATTTTAAATCGGCCAAAGGGCGCACCAATGGTTCGACTTCCCGTTTAAAGCGGGCACAACAAGGACCCTTGGGTATAGGCTTGCCATGGGGACAAATGGGGGGATGTCCCAAAAAAGTGCACACACTATCCAAAACCTCAGGGCTAAGAATATGTTCAAATTGGCAGGCGCTGGATTCCATATATTTTTCTTCTAACCCAAATACTTCGGAAAGGAGTCTTTCGGCCAAGCGGTGGCGGCGGATGATTTCGGTGGCCCTTCTCTCGCCTTCTTCCTGCAGAAAAATCTGCGCTCCCTCAATAGAAATCCAGCCGGCCTTCTCCATATCCGCGAGAAGTTGGACAGCTGCTTCCTCTTGGGTAGTTTTTAAAAATTCCTGTAAATTTACTTCTCCCTTTTCGCGCATAGTCCAAATTAGTTCTAAGACTTCTTCTCGCTGATGGGTCTCGCTCTTCTCCTTTGTTTCTTCCCATCCCCATCTCCATCTTCTCTTTGCCGAATTAAAATTTTGCGAACCTTCGCTCATCTTTTCTTCTCTCTTTCTCCTGATTTACTCAGTAATTTTTTTATAAAGCCAGCCACCTTGGATTCTGCCGGAAACCGATAATGGCATTGCGGACAGCAGAGCAACTGACAATTTTTCCCTAAGGGGCAGGAAGTAGAACATTCTTCTTTTTTCGGCATAAAAGAATACCCACAAAGGGGACAGCTGATATTTTCTGCGGGCACGAGTTTACTCCCCAAGGCGAATTAAAAAATTTACTCCTCCCCCTACTAAGATGGCAAAAGGGAAAATAAAAAGGGCTATGGCTAAAGCTTGCTTCCAGCCTCTTTCCTTAATTATCATAAAAAAGTTAGCCAAACAAGGAACGAAAAGGGTTATAGTGATTAGGCTGACCACCATCTGAATAGCATCTAATTCTCCTGCTTTAGCCATAATAAAAAAGCCTGCGGCTCCGTAGTCTCGGCGCAAAAATCCCATAACCAAAGCTTCCGTGGCCTTCGCCGGTAAATTCAGAAAGTTCACCACCACTGGCTCGGCGGCTCTCTGCAAGGCCTGGAGGAGATGCAGCGTATCCAAAATAAAAAGGATAAAAGTCCCTAAGAGAAATAAGGGCACAGCCTCCTTTAAAAACCATTCTCCGCGGGCTAAGGTCTTAATGAAGATGTTTTCCAGTTTAGGGATGCGCAAAGGCGGAATTTCCAGAATAAAATCAGCTTTTTCGCCGGGTAGTAATTTGCTGGCCAAAAATCCCACTGAAACAATACTCAAGCCCACTACAATGAGCCAGGTCAATATACCCCAGGTGGGAAGCCAGGCGAACATCCCGACCATTACGCCAATTTGGGCCGAACAAGGAACTCCTAAAGCCAAAAGCAAGGTGACGATAATTCTTTCTTTCTTAGTTTCTAAGATCCGGGCAGTAAGGGTAGCCATGGTATCGCATCCTAATCCTAATACCATCGGTAAAACAGCTTTCCCACTCAATCCCATTACTCGGAACATTCTATTCAGCATGATTGCCAAACGGGGCAAGTACCCGGAATCCTCTAAGAGGCCGAAAGCCAAAAAAAAGGAACTTATAATAGGTAAAACAATGGCTAAAGCATAAGTTAACCCCATGGTTATCAGCCCGTAAGGACCGACTAACAAATCTTGGACCCATGGCCAAGGAAATAGAAACTCAATTATCCAGGTAGCGGCCGGATTGATTATGTTTCCGAATACTCGATTTAATAAAAAATCAACTCCCCAACCAGCTCCTATTTTACCTACCATTTCATATATAAGGAAAAGAACTAAAAACAAAAAAGGTATCCCCCAAAAGGGATGAGTAGTTAAGCTTTGGCAAGTTTGGATAAAGTTTCCTCGAGGGCTCTTTTCTTGGGTGAAGACCTGTTGGAGAATCTGATTTATCACCTGCATCCTCTTCCGGTTAATTACGAAACCCAAAGGTTCAGGATGTTTTTCCTGCAAATGGCGCCTTATATTCTCAATCTCCTGCACAGTTTTTTCTTTTACTTGACTGTAAAGCCACTCTTTCAAGCTCTCATCACCAGCCAAGAGCATGAGAGCTAAAGCCCTCTTCCCTTTCTGTTTTTCGGGAAGTAGTCTTTCTATTTCTTTTATGCTTGCCTCTATCTCTGGGCCAAAATTTACTGAGATTTGCGGGAGGCTACCATCAGCTAAGCTTTTTTCTAAATTTTCCAGTCCTTTGCGCCTTACCGCTACCGTAGCATGGACCGGAATGCCCAGGATGGCCGAGAGGCCCGGAACATCTATAGAGATGCCCCGTTCTTTGGCCTCATCGGCCATATTCAATACCAAAACGACTGGCTTCTCCATCTCGGCTAACTGTTGCGTGATTATTAAGCTTCGACTCAAATTTTTAGCGTCGCTCACCTGAATTACTTTTAGATCACCGTCTTGCAAGAGAATATCTCTAGTCACCCGTTCCTCTTCCGACATAGGAACTAAGCTATTGATTCCGGGCGTGTCTATGACCTCTTGAAGCTGATGGCCCAACTTCATATTTCCCTGCCCAACTTCCACCGTCGTCCCTGGGTAGTTAGAAACAGTAGCATATTTACCTGTAAGCCAATTGAATATTACACTTTTACCCACGTTCGGATTACCTACTAAAGCAATTCGGGAAATTGGTTTTCGGCCAATTGTTTTTTTTCTGGCTAAGAAACTCATCTCACTTTTTCTTTTGGGAAGACAAAGATTTATGCTTCTGAGGTGCACAAGCGGCGCAATACCCATAAATCTCTAACTTGTGATCAAACATGTGAAACCCTTTTTGGCGCGCGATTTGGGCCTGTAAATTTTCTATACCAGGATTTTCAAATTCCACAATTTTCCCGCAGTGCAGGCAAATTAGATGATCATGATGATCTCCGGGAAGACAGCGCTCAAAACGGGCCGAACGATCTCCAAACTTTCCCGTAGAAGCCCAACCACTTGCGGCCATAAGTTTCAAAGTCCGGTAAACGGTTGCAAATCCAATGCGGGAATTTTTCTGGCGAACTCGTCGATATAATTCTTCTACGCTGGGATGATCAGCCGCCTCTAAGAATACCTGAAAGATCAATTTCCTTTGGCGCGTCGACTTTAAGCCCTGTTCTTTTAAAAACTTATGGAATTCATGGACGGTTAATTTATCCATACTTAGGCCATATAATCAAGGAAATTCCTGTCTAAATAAGGGAAATACATTTCCCGCACTTCTCATCAGGACGCAAAATTTATTCGTTTGGCATACGCCATAATTAATTGATATTGATTTTCGTTTTCAAAATACCATTAACTAATTTAATTGTCAAGCTTTTTTAAAAACGTGAAGTAACCGCTCACTGAGGGGTGGGGTTATTAAAACAGCGAGGTTGGGTCGTAAGGTCATCGCGAGGGAGCGCAGCCACCGTGGCGATCTCGTAATTTATAGAAAACAAATATATAGCCACGTTCCCCTGCAGTAATTGCAGGCTCGCTCGCCATGACGAAAAAGGGATGGTTACCCAATCTCAGCGGGGAAAGGGAAGGTGCGGGTAAAAATAAAATGGGCTCACTAAAAAATCATTTCTTTTTCAGTGCTGGAGGACAACATGAAGGTAGGCAAGGAAATCATCCTATTCAGCGATCAGTTTTTTATAAATAACTTAATCTTATTCAGGCCTGCCTCTGGCTTGCCTCTGCGGAAAGCAGGGGGGAAATTAAAATCAATTGAGAATTAATATCGTCCTTCTCGGAATCGATTGGTTAGTCATTATTCTTGAGTTCTTTCTTTTTGGGCATTTTCAGTCCGTCCGAGAGGAAGAAAAATAATTTGATCGCAAGCCAGAAGCAATTTGGTCATCTCCTCATGCTCATGCCGGCTGAAGGCGCTCTGCCCAAAACGGCGACCAAAATAACCATTTATCAATACGGTTGGGATTGGAGTAATTTGCTTGAGCAATTGCTCAGCGCAGCCGTGGTGAAGATATAAAGTAACATCATTGATAATCATTAGAGACCAAGAATGTTCGCGCATTAACCGCAGACATTTTTCTATATTCTTAAAATTTTCTTTAGCCAATTGCCAAATTTCTTCTTCGCTCCGCCCTGTTAAACGGGGCGGAATAACCAAAGGTGAAAAATAGGCAATCCCTTCCTCCTTAGCCCAAGAAAGGTTTAACTTCCCACCCAATCCATAAGTCTTCTCTGGCGCAAGGTCGAGGACAGCCACGGGTCCATCAACCCAGCCCATTAACTCCCTTAAAATTTTTTGAGTAAGCCGGGTCTTCCCGGATTGAACTTCTCCGACTATAGCCGTTTTACGATTTAGGTACTGGAGATAACTCAAGAATTTTGGCCTTTCGGATACCGCGCAGAAGAAAATATCCTAAAAGTGACCCAGGTATGCTGGAAGCCATGAAAGCAGTAAAGAAAAAGAAGAAAGCAAAATCTTTCCCCATCATGGGCCCGAAAAGAAGAACAATTAAAAATACACCCAAAAAGCCAGTTCCTATAGGTTCAGCTAAAGAAGCCCAATCCCGGCGCAGCCAATGGTAAACTAAACCTACCACTATTGCTCCAGGTATCCCCCCCGGGAAGGCAAAGATCGTTCCTGTCCCAAGGGCATTGCGGATTAGCCCAGCAATGAAGGCCGCCAATCCTCCGTACCATGGACCGATTAATACTCCGGCTAGGGAATTAATGGTATGTTGAAAAGGGAAGACTTTAGTTGGCCCAATGGGGAAGTGCACCCCAGAAAGGAGGACAGCCATAGCCGCAAATAAAGCTGTCAGGACAATTTTCTTTAGGCGCAGATTTTTCTCCATTTATCGCCCCAAATGTTTTTCCTCATCAATTTCTCTCTTTTTTAAGACTTCATTCATCGCTCCCGACCGGTAGCCATGTAAGTCTAAAGTAGCATAGATGAATCCTTCCTCGGTTAAGATCTGCGCAATTTTTTCTCGCAAATCCCTGACCAGAAGTCTTTCTATATCTGCCTTCTCTAATTCTAAGCGGGCTAATTCGCCATGGTAGCGAACGCGTAATTGGCGAAATCCTAAAGCTTTTATCCGTTCTTCTGCTCTGCCCACCTGTTGCAAACGTTCTTTAGTTATCTCTGTCCCATAAGGGAAACGCGAAGATAAACAAGCCAGAGAAGGTTTATCCCAGGTAGGTAGGCCTAAAATCCGACTCAAATTTCTTATCTCTTGTTTAGTCATGCCCACTTCTAAGAGGGGGCTGCGCACTCCTAATTCGCGCGCCGCCTGCATCCCCGGCCGAAAATCATCGCGGTCATCAAAATTCGATCCATCAACTACCCAGGCTAATCCTAACTCTTTAGCTTTTTCTTGGCATAGAGTAAAAAGTTCTCTTTTACAGTAGTAACAACGGGAAGTAGTATTCTTAATAAAATCAGGAATAGATAATTCTTGAGAAGCTATTTCCATCCAACGCACACCCATTTCTTCAGCCATCTTCTTCGCTTGATCAATTTCGGAAGCGGGATAAGTTGGAGAGGAAGCTAAAAGGGCAACAGCTTTTTCCTCTAATTCCTGATGAGCCACCCAAAGCAACAATGTGCTATCTACCCCTCCGGAATAAGCTACCAAAACTGATTCCATATTCTTTAATAAATGACGAAGTTGGGTAAGTTTATCCTGTAAAGGGCGAGATAAATCACCTTTTGCTTCCGCTTCCTTTAATAAAGTGTCTAAATAATTTCCCTTCTCCACAGGTCTTCCTTTAACTTATAGAAAATAGTCCGGTACTTAGATATCTTTCGCCCGTATCAGGAAGAATTACTACCACTACTTTACCTTTGCCCAATTCCTGGGCTACTTTCAACGCGGCAAAAGCTGCTGCCCCTGAGGAAATTCCCACTAATAATCCCTCTTTCTTGGCTAAAAGTCGGGCTGTTTCTATCGCTTCCTCATCTTCAACTTTAATAATCTCATCGATAAGGGAAGTGTTTAATACTTCCGGAATAAAACCAGCCCCAATTCCTTGAATTTTATGCGGGCCGGGATTACCACCAGAGAGGACAGGAGAGCGCGCTGGTTCCACGGCTATTATCTTTACCTTCGCCAACTTTTTTTTAAGAACTTCGCCTACGCCTGTAATGGTTCCACCTGTTCCTACTCCGGCCACAAAAGCGTCTATTCGCCCTTTGATTTGATTCAAGATTTCCGGGGCTGTGGTTTGCCGATGAATCTGCGGGTTTGCTTTATTTTTAAATTGTTGGGGCATAAAATAATTTTTATTTTTTTGCACTATTTCTTCAGCTCTTTTTATCGCTCCTCTCATGCCCTCGCTCCCGGGAGTTAATTCTAATTGAGCTCCATAGGCAGCCAGTAGACTCCGTCGTTCCAAACTCATCGTTTCGGGCATAGTGAGAATAAGGCGGTATCCCTTGACCGCGCAGACCATAGCTAATCCAACCCCCGTATTTCCGCTGGTGGGTTCAACAATGGTCCAGCCGGGGCGAATTTGGCCTTCTTTTTCGGCTGCTTCGATCATGGCTAAACAGATTCGGTCTTTAACGGATCCCCCGGGGTTAAAATATTCTAACTTGGCCCAGATGGTAGCATCTTCTTTGCCCGGTAACCTGTGCAACTTTACTACGGGGGTAGAACCAATTAAATCTAATACATTATCTGCCCAACGCATTTTATCTTATCCTTATCTGCAATAAAATTTTGAAGCAATTATACTAATTTTAGTAAAGTTTTGTCAAAATAATTTTTACTTAAATAATTAAGAAAGAAATTTATCCTTAATCCTCGGTTAATATGCCCTTACCGGTTAGCGGGATTCCAGAATTCTGAAGGTCAAGCGCTTTTTAATTTATGTCTAATTTACCCCATTCTCCCCGGCTCCTCTTTAGAAAAGAGGGGAGAGAATAAAGCATTGATTTCTGATGTGATCGGCGATCATTTCAAAATTCTGACCGTCGATCAGTTTTAATTTTTCTCACCAGCAGGAGACAGGCGGGAG
>JBNAWB010000096.1:12891-13318 GCA_049699975.1 Thermodesulfobacteriota bacterium | reverse complement strand
TAATGGCCAAGACTATGATCATCTTCCCCAATCCTTGACCAAAAATCACCATAAAGCATAAAGCCACCATAATGAGGGGAAGAGAAAGCTGCACATCCACGGCCCGCATAATAAACGATTCCCAAAAGCCCCGCGCATATCCGGCGATTAACCCTAAAATTATGCCAATGATCATATATATACCTACGCTAAAAAACCCTACCAGTAGAGAAATGCGCAAACCAAAAATGATATTCGAAAGGACATCCCGGCCCAATCTATCTGTGCCCAAATAAAAAGGACTCATTCCCCGCTCATCCCAAATGGGAGGCTTGAGTCTGGCTCTTAAAATTTGTTCAAGCGGATCAACAGGAGCAATCCAAGGGGCAAAAATGGCGATAAAAACTAAGCCTATAAGCATGGCCAAGGCTATGAGCACTAATTTATT
>JBNAWB010000096.1:0-12881 GCA_049699975.1 Thermodesulfobacteriota bacterium | reverse complement strand
CAAAATCGCGCCCGGGGTGGGTTGTATGGTTCTTTGGAAATAGCAGTTGTTATGGTCCGAGGTAAAACACTCATTTTTCGTGCCTAATCCGCGGATCGAGATAAACGTAAATAATGTCCACAATAAAATTTAAGGTCAGAAAGATAGTCGCCGTAACTAAAGCCCAAGCAATGATAACTGGAAAATCCATTACTCCTATAGCTTCCAGAAAGAGACGGCCCATTCCTGGCCAGGCAAAAACTTTCTCCGTAACAATGGCCCCGGCCAAAAGCGAACCCATTTGCATGCCCGCAATGGTGACAAAGGGAATTAAAGTATTTTTTAAAGCGTGTTTGTAGATTACCTTTTTTTCGCTTACACCTTTGGAACGGGCCGTGCGAATAAAATCCATGGTCATTACGTCGAGCATGCCCGCCCTGATCAAGCGAATAAAAAGGGCCAGGCGGTAAAGAGCCAGCGAGGTGGCCGGCAATACGAGATGGGCCCAAGTCCCTCTTCCAGATGAGGGTAACCACTGGAGCTCTACCGAGAAGATGAAGATGAAAGCAATGCCGATCCAAAAAGGAGGAGCTGAGATGCCGATTAGCGAACCAAGAAGACTTATTCGGTCTATTATAGTACCCCGCCGGGAGGCCGCCAGAACGCCGATGGGTAAAGCCAAAATTAGGCTAATAATAATAGTGGTTACTACCAACTCTAAGGAGGCTGGAAGACGTTCTAAGACGAGCTTCAAAGCTGGTTGGCCGTGGTGATAACTGACCCCCAAATTTCCTTGGGCGGCGTTCTTCAGAAAAAGGATATATTGAATTATCAGGGGTTTATCTAAACCAAGAGTTTTGCGCATTTCTTCTACATCAGAAGGAGGAGCATCTGGGGGCATGAGCAAGGCCAGAGGATCGCCGGAAATGTGCAGAATAGAAAATACTATTCCGCTAACCACTAAGAAAACTATTATTGCTTGGTAAAGACGGCGGAAAAGGTAAGGACCCATTTTTGCCTAAAAAATTCTACCATCTCCCCGTAGGGAAAATAGGAAATAACGGGGAGATGGTGAAGTGGAAACTTTTTATTTAGCTTTCTTCAATTCAAAGGCAAATAGTCGTTCGTCAACCCTGGCCTTACCATCTTTAATGCGTTTAGAAAAACCAAAAACATTCTCTTGATAATAAAGGGGAATAACATAGTAAGTAGAATATAGGTATTCAGAAATTTCGTTACGTAGCTTTTCCCTCTTGGCTTCGTCCATGATGCTGTTTGCCAAATCCATCTTCTTTTCGATCTCTGGATTAGAAAAACGCCCGCGATTCGTGCGTCCATAGGATCCTTTTCTCTCCCGGAAGAAAGCGTTCATGGTTCCTTGCCAGGAAAGGGTTCCCCAGCCAGCTAAAAAGAAGGGTGATTCATAACGGTCAACCTTAGGGAAGAAGACTGCTTTGGGAGTGGCAATTACTTTCAGCTTAATCCCTATTTTAGCTAACTGGGCAGCTATAGCTTCGGTCACTTGCTGGTCATTTACGTAGCGGTCATTGGGTGTATCAATTACCGCCTCAAAACCATTAGGATAACCTGCTTCGGCCAATAATTTCTTAGCCAATTCCAGGTCATATTTGGGTCTTTTAATATTAGGATTATAACCTGTAGCATAGGAGCTAACCAGCTGGGAAGCAGGATAAGCACTTCCTTCCATTACATATTTGATGATCTCATCCACATTGATCGCATGGGCAATCGCCTTGCGCACGCGAATATCTTTAAAGGGATTTGGTTTTCCAGCCGGTATTCCTGGTTGAGCATTTGGTGCTGGTCCTCCTTTTTCGCTATAAACATCAAACATCACATATATCACCCTTTGACTTGGGCATCTGCTCACGTACGTATTCTTATTCTTTTCTACGCGCGGAATGTCGGGTATGGATACGCCCCAACATGCATCGATCTCTCCTGTTAAGAGAGCTGCTACTCGGGTCGCATCTTGAGGAATGGGGCGGATAATAACTTTTTCCCAGTCTGGCTTGGGGCTGCGATGCCAATTTTCATTCCGCACTAAAGTAATATGGTCGTCTTTGACCCATTCCACAAATTTATAAGGCCCGGTGCCGACCATGGTAGTGGCTATCTTCCCATATTCCGTCTCCGAAAAATATTTGGGGGGAACCATAGATACAGATTCTAACATGATGAGCAATTCAGGAGTTGGCGATTTTGTTACAAATCTCAAAGTATAATCATCAACTGCCGTAATTTCTTTATAATCGGGCACCATATATTTATATTGGCTTTTGGGATGAGTTTTACATCTTTCCAACGAATATTTAGCGGCCGCCGCATTGAAAGGCTCACCATTGTGAAACTTAACTCCCTTGCGCAGCTTGAATTCCCAAGTATTATCATCAAGTAATCTCCAGCTTTCAGCCAAATCTGGGACTATTTTTAAATTGGCATCTAAACTAATCAGTTGTTCATAAACATGCCGCTGAATAGTAGTCGTCGTCGTCTCATTGCGGGCATGGGGATCCAAAGTGGCGGCATCGCCTTCAAATCCAATGACCAATGGCTTTTCTGAGGCCAAGGTATCTTGAGAAATACCCAAAATCATAAAAATAAATAAACCGAGCCAGAAAAAATTTACTTTTTTCATACCCTTCCCTCCTCGAATAACAATTTAGCCACTAAAGGCTTTTTTAACTCCCTCTTGAAGTTCTCGATTAGTCAAAAAGTCATAAGCGGTCAAGGCCAATATTTTGGCGGCATTGAGCATTGCTTTTTGCCCTTTCTCACTCATGGTTGCGGCAGCAAAAACTGAAGAATGGCCAGGAGTCTCCGGATCAACGATGGCCAAAGAAAGATGAATGACCGGCAAATAAAAACTTAAATTGCCAATATCCGACGAACCCCGTCTTCCGTCATCTTGATCTATAGGTATACCGAGAAGCCGCATGTTTTCAGCTACTCTTCCTTCCAAAGGGGGATTTCGTTTTATAGGATCAAAAGATGGAGGAATTATTTCCATTTTATATTCCGCCCCGCTGGCTAAGGCACCTCCGGCAAAACAATTTTTTACTCGCCCCAAAAGCTCTTCCAAATACTCCCGGGTAGCTGCTCGAACATAAAACAACCCTGATGTATAAGCCGGAATAATGTTCGGAGCATCACCTCCGTTAGTTATGACTCCATGAATGCGTGCCTCAGAACGAATATTCTGGCGCAGGGCATTTATATTATTATAAGCCATGACCAAGGCGTCAAGAGCATTAATTCCTTTATCCGGAGAGACCGAAGCGTGAGCCGCACGCCCGAAAAATTCTACCCTAAGCTTGACTCGCCCTAACATCTCCTCTCCGGGCAGATTTAATCTGCCCGGATGGAACATCATGGCTACATCCATCATCTTAAAAACTCCTGCTTCAGCTAAAATAATCTTACCACCTCCTCCTTCTTCGGCAGGAGTTCCCACTATGGCTATAGACCCAGGAATTTGATTCAAGCTTTGTTTTAAAGCCAAAGCCGCCCCTACGCTGGCTGAGGCTATTAGGTTATGACCGCAACCATGCCCTACTCCTGGCAGCGCATCATATTCGGCCAAAAAGGCAACCGTGGGTTTTCCCTGCTGCTTCCCCTTGGGGCGCGCTAAAAAAGCTGTCTTCACCCCGCCAACGCCCACTTCTACTTCAAAATCATGAGCCTTTAAGAATTCGCTCAAATAGGCACAGGCTTTATACTCCTCATATGCTGTCTCTGGATTATCAAAAAGGTACTTACTAATTTTAAATAATTCTGGAGCTAACGAATCAATTTCCCCAACTAAGGCCCTTTTTATATCATCCATAAAATTTTATTCCCTTTCTCTTTTCCTCTAAAATTGAAATAAGTATACTTAGGGCAATTTTTTAGTCAAGGAAATTTAGATTTTTAATCCCTTTCTACTAACTCTATCCGAATCCCTTCAGGGCCTTCCACAAAAGCAATCTTAATACCAGAAGGAGTAATGGTCGGCTCAATGGTAAATTTCGCTCCTTTGCTTTTCAAATCTGCCACTGTTTCTTCCAAATTCTTCACTTTGAATCCAAAGTGATCCAAACCTCTCAAGCCCTTGCCGGGCTCTAATTGGCCAGTTCCTGGCTCAGTCCCTAAGATGGAAATAGGGGCTCCGTAAACATCCATTCTCACCAAAGGAAAACCCCGAGACTCTCCTCGGGATAATACCCGCCCTTCAAATACTCTTTCAAAATACTTTATCATCTCCTCCACGTTACCACTTATTATATGCACGTGATCCAATCCAATTATCATTAGGCTTCTCCTTTCTCCTTTATTTTTTGGCTAATAAAAATAATAGTTACCTGCTCTATTTTTCTTCTCTCAATCTTAGCAACAAAAATGCAAAAAAGATTAATACTAAGGTCACCAAACTCAATCCTATAAAAACTGCCGGGAGCCCATAATTTTGGGCTAAATAACCTGAAAAACTCGAAGCAAACGAGCCCAAACCGAAAGCGGCGAAGAAGAATATGCCAAAAGCTGTCCCCCTCATTTCGGAAGTGGTATATTGGGCTAAAAATACATTAGTCATGGGTTGTAATGAGAAATTAAGGAAGAAGAAACCCAGACTCATAAGGAAAAGAGTTACATCTTTAAAAATAGACATCCCCACGACAAAAGGCAAACTGAGGGTACATATTATTAAGAAACTTCTCTTAGCGTCTTTTCTTTGTCCTAAAATACCGCCCATATATTGGCCAAATACCCCCACGAACAAAGCTAAACCGGAAAGCATACCTCCTAAGGCTACACTATCCCAAGAGAAAAAATGAAAAGATGTATATTTTCCCATATAAGCGGGTAAGAAAGTCAAAGCTCCATGGTAAGAAAAACTATGTAGCATGTTCAATAAATATATGAGAACTAAAGGAAGAGAAAAAAATAAAACTAAACTCTTGTTTGTTTTAGTGGTTTGAGTTTGCTTACTCACTGGAAGCGTGTTTCCTTCCATCTCTATGGTCAAGGACCAAATGGCTAAGGCTATTCCCGGAAAAGCAAATAAGAGATAAGCTGTTCGCCATCCCCACTCCGCCGCAATAAGACCGGCCAGAAAGGGAGCTCCAGCTAGGCCGATATTCCCGGCTGCCCCATGAATACCCAGGGCCCGGCTGTACTCCCTCACTTTCGAAGTAATCAAAGCATTGGCTAAAGGATGATATACACTGCCCAAAGCTCCTAATAGAGCTAAGCCAGCCGTAAAAAGAAAAAAATTCGTGGCCATGGCTACAAGAGCAGAAGCTAAGGCCGATCCCAAAAAGCAAATCAGATAAAGCTTGCGCGGGCCTAAACGGTTATAAATCATGCCACCCGGCAGGGCCCCCAATCCATAAGCAAAAACCATGATATTTCCAATTATTCCCAACCCCAGGTAGCCCATAGAAAATTCTTTTTGCAAAAGTAGCAACACTGCCGGGAAAATTAAGAGATAGCTGTGGCTCAAAGCATGAGAACACCCAGTTAAAGCGACTATCATTTTTTCATCGCGGTTCATTGCCAGTTTAGTCCTTTTTCGCCAAATCTCTAAGGGATTTGCCTTTGATTATTCATTTAATTTTGCAGCCTGCATCCTGCATGAACATGTCCTAATCTTAACTTAACAAAATATTGAATTTTCTATTTTTTTATTAATCAGAGCATTTTATATTTTACTTTTTTACTCGGAAAGAGTTGTCATGGCGAACCCGAAGGGCGTGGCCATCGCGCTTTGAAAAATTGACGCGGATTTCAGGTTCAAATTATTATAAAACCCCCTTGCCTAATGGCATAAATTTGAAGATAACTTATAAGAAGCGCTTTTGGCAATATTTTTTTCTACTGACCGTCTAACAGTTTTAGTATTTCTTGCCAGCAGGAAACAGGCAGGAGGGGGAGAGGCGAAATTAAAATCGGCTTGGAAATGACCATTTCTCTCTTACCCACCTGCTCTCCGCAAAGAACGGCGGGGACATACTTGCCTATACCAGATAAACATAAATAATAGCTTCCTGCTTTTAAAATAGATGTCTATCTCCCCGCCCGTACCAATGAAAGAATAAGGGCCTCATTTTAATGAGCCTCTCCCCCTCCCGCCTGAATTAAGCTGAAATTTAAAAAGTGATCAACGGTTTTTTCTACCCAAGCAAATTACCGTGGCCAACAAAAGTTAGTTCTTTAAAATACTCTTTAAGGATAATTTAATCTGGGAAAATAGCTGAAAAATCAAAAACCAAATCCTTGATCAAAGCTCCGGCATAGGCTGGGTCTAAAAGATATCTTTTCCCCGGAAAGAGCAACGTGCTGCACGCCCGGGCAATTTTCCCATCTAATTTCACTTCGCAAGATCTACAAATTCGCCTTCCGCAACGATAATGGCGAAAGGCTAAAGTATCGTCCCATTTTTCATAAATTTCATTCAAAATCTCCAATATGGTCATAGGTCTTTCAACAGGAATTTCATAAGTTTCATAATACACATTTTCCCCAGAAGTAGGATCTTCTCGCCTAATTTTAATGCCGATCGTTTTTTTCAATCCTTTCATCCCTTTCTTCTGACTTCTTCTGCCCACGGCTCTTTCCCTTTTATAACCAATGTATGCTTGCCCCTCTCCTGAGCCGAGAGAAAATCTGTACGTATATGGTGTCCCCTTGTTTCTTTTCTAAAAAGGGCAGAAATCAAAATCAGCTGGCTCAAAGTGATCATCATCTTTAATTCCAGAGCTTCTCTAACTCTTAGGGGGTAAGCGCCAAACGAACATGTGCCTAATTTATTTATAAACGATTGTCCCCCAAAAATTTCTTTCTCCATTTCTTTGATTTCATTCAATCCCCTTTTTAACCCAATTTCATCCCTTTCTATACCGCAATACTTCCACATGATCTCTTTGAGCTGGCGGCGCATTTGCCGCGGCTTAAATTTTTTATTACTCAAGAAACTAATAATGAAATTAGCCTTTTCTTCCTGCATATGGGTGAGCAAATTTTCATCCAATTCCACCATTTTTCTCTGCCGGGCAAATTGAGCAGCCGCAGCTCCAGCAATTGCGCCAAAGACCTGGGTCTCAGTAAGGGCATTACCAGAAACTCGATTAGCCCCGTGCAAGTTGCCCGCTACTTCCCCAGCAGCAAACAATCCCGGAATAGAAGTAGAGGCATTTTCGTCAATGGCTACTCCGCCCATAGTATAATGGGCATGCGGAGCCACTTCTACGCGCGTATCTCGGAGATCGATACCCATATCTTTGAGGTAATGAAATTGATTAGGTTGCCATTTATTTAGGGCAGCGGTTAGAGCTTCTCGACTCAACGAAGAGGCCGTTAAATCTATATAAACTCCGCCGTGCTCCGTACCTCTGCCCTGCTGGATCTCTTGCCAAATTGCCCGTAATAAAACATCGCGTAAAGGCATACCAGAAAAGAAGGTTTCACCCAATCCATTTAAAATCCGCCCTCCTAATAACTCAGGATTTATAACCAGCTCATACTGGAAAAGTGTTCCCCTCACCTCCGGCGGATAGATGACTATGGTCGGATAAAATTGCAGCATTTCTAAATCAACGAGTTTGGCCCCCAGCTCATAGGCCAAGAATAAACCATCTCCGCAGGCCGTAACTGAGGCATCGTTGAACGCCCATAACTCTTCATAGCCGCCGGTAGCTAAAATTGCGGCGCGGCTTTTTAGCACTTTAAACTTTCCATCATGGAGGTCTAAAAAAATAACACCTCCTGGAACTCCTTCTCTATCCATGATTATATTGGTAACCAGAACATCGCTCATTATGCGAATACGATGATATTTATGAGCCTCCTTCAGTAACGCTTGCAACAGTCCATATCCACCCCCTTGAATAAATAGAGTACGCGGGAATGTTTGGCCAGGGTGTTGCATGGGATCAAAGCGGCCATTTTCCTTTTTCTTAAAATGCACACCATAATTTTCCAGGTCGGCTACTCTTTTCTTCGCCTCTGTAACTAAAACCCAAATTAAATTTTCATCTCCTAAGTATAGGCCTCCACTCACGGTATCTTGAAAATGTTGTTCCGCAGAGTCTTCTGGATGGCAAACGGCCTGAAAGGCTTCCATAGCCATAGGGGTAGTGCCTGACCTACCCACAGGTCCTTTGTCCAATATGGCCACTGAGCTCCCTTGTTGAGCTGCCTCAATAGCAGCCCGTAGGCCTGCTCCTCCGCCCCCGATAATCAGAATATCCGCCTCAGGAATGGACACCATTTTTTCCTTCTATTTAGCCCTCAAGATAAAAAGCTTTCCTTTTTCGTTCATCTCTCCGGCTATGAAGCCGGCTTCTTCCCCGCTGCCGATGAACAAATCTACCCGGGAGGGGCCCTTCATGGCGGCACCTTTATCCTGATTGAGCACAAATCTATTTATTTTTTTCCGACCCATAACCGCGCCTAATTTATCAATGACTGGCATAGTAGAAACAAGATAACATAACCCTCCTGGGGGATAGATAGAATGATCGGTGGCTATGGAGCGCCCCGGCACTAAAGGTATATCTAACGCCCCCATCGGCCCTTGCCATTGCCCATTTTTTAAGGAAAAGGCCTGAAAAAAAATATACCGTTCATTTAAATTAAAAAACTCTTCCATCAAATGCGGGTTTTTTTGGAAGAATTCTTTAACCCTTCTTAGGGATAGTTCTTGTTCTTCTATAAATCCTTTTTTTACCAGATATTGCCCGATACTACGATAAGGTCGGCCATTTGAGGCGATATATTTTACTGCATAAATCTGGCCATCATTCAGTTTAATCCGCCCTGATCCTTGTACATGCAAAATGAATCTTTCCCAGGGATCTTTGAGCCAAAAAATTTCATATCCCTTACCTTGCAAAACCCCTTTTCGATCTATTTCTTCCCGCGAATAATAAGGAACTAAACGTCCTTGGACCATCCTGCCGAATGTTTTCTCTTTATTAATACCTTTATTTATCTCTACCAAATCATCTGGCGGCCGATAAATAGGGTATATGAATTCTCGTTCCTTCTTTAAACTTGCCGAAAATATTGGTTCATAATACCCTGTTAAGAGCACTCCTTCCTTGCTTGCTTCTTGAAAGAAAAAGTTCTTCTTTATTATTTGGGCAAATGATTGGGCGGATAAATCTTCCTTAATAATTTTGTGAAAATATTGTAAAGTTCTTTGAGTTTTTTGAAAAGAGAGCAGAAGGGAGTCCTTTTGGAGGAAAGGCATTGTGGCCTTTAGGCTGGAGATTTTTAATTCAATATAATTTATACTGTGGGCTACGGCTTTGATTAAAGAATCTCTGTCTCCTTCATCACCCTGGAAAATCAATGTGGCTTCATTCTTTTCTGCAATTAATTCATTTGCCAAAATATTTGTGGCAAAGGAGAAAGAAAAACAAATACTCCCCAAAAAAAATAAAAGTATAACTCGTTTTTGCTTCAGGAAAATCATCTTCTCGACTACAACTTATGCCCCTTTAAATAAAAAGGCAAGACCCAAGCCCAACCTGAATCTTGCCTCTTTATCAATTAAGAAATGCGATTAGGCAAATAGCGCAGAGCAAACCAAAGGCATTTTATCACTTCCCGAATAGCAATGCTGGCAACCAAAAAACTGTTTGTGGGAATAATATAATTATCGCTAATCCTACAATTTGCAGAATCATAAATTGAACCATACCCGCATAAATATCCCACAATTCGTATGACGGAGCTACACCTTTTAAATAATAGGCGGCGACTGCTACTGGTGGGGAAAGGAAAGCTGTTTGCAAATTTACGGCCACAAGGATGCAGAACCATAATATATTATAGCCAAGTTTTTCTACTACGGGAATAAACATAGGCAAAAATATAAAGATGATGGCCGGCCATTCTAAGGGCCACCCGAGGAGGAAGACGATGACCATGATGACGATAATTATGCCCATAGGAGGTAAGGGTAAACCCAATAAAGATGATATTATTAAGTCACCTGTCCCTAAACGGGAAAAAACTGCTCCATAAACGTTGGCGGCCATTCCCAAAAAGAGCACCATACTGGAGACTTCAACTGTGGAAAGAGTAGATTCTTTTATCTTTTGCCAATCCAATTTGCGGTTCACGAGCCCGAGGACTACTGCTCCCAAAGCGCCCATGGCCGCCCCTTCTGTGGGTGTAGCCAATCCGAATAGAATGCTTCCTAAGCAGGCCATAATGAGCACTAGAGGCGGCAAAATACCCACGCTTAACTCCCGCAATCCTTTTAAAAATGATCCGGCCCGTTCCTCGGGAGGCAAAGGCGGTCCTAATTTGGGGTCAAGGTAACATCTTATCATGGTGTAAACAATGTAAATTCCTGAAAGGATTAATCCTGGTATTACTGCCGCGGCCATTAGTTTAACAACGGAGACGTTCGCAATCGGCCCCATCACCACTAACATAACGCTTGGAGGAATAAGAATACCTAAGCACCCTCCTGCAGTAATGACGCCAGCAGAGAGACGCACATCATATTTACTTCTCATCATAATTGGTGTGGCCATTAAGCCAATTACAGCAACTGGAGCTCCGATTATGCCCGTGGCCATAGCAAAAATGGTAGCCACCACTAATACAGCCAAATACAAGGATCCTCGCACCGGCCCCATCACCATCTGGAAACCCCTAAATAGCCGTTCCATGAGTCCGGTACGTTCCAAAATGTAGCCCATGAATATAAATAAAGGAACTGCTGCGAGCGTCTCTTCTTTCATGAACCCCATGGTTTGCATGACCATCAAAGAAAAAACAACATCGCCAAAACCGATATAGCCAAAAACAAGACCGCAAATGATCAGGGTAAAAGAGATGGGGAAACCTAAAAATATGGAAGTTAGCAGAACAACTAATAAAAGGATACCAAGAGCTTCAGGGCTCATAGGGCCTCCCATAACGAGCACTGTAAATAGATTTTAGGAATTCGGATATACCTTGAATTAAGAGAAGGAGAGCACTTACGGGGATTACTGTTTTAAACGGATAAATGGCCGGCCGCCACGGGCTGGCATCAGAGACTTCTCTTATTGCCCAAGAATGAGCGGCATAATCCCAACCCAAGATAAAGAAAAAAAACATTCCTGGAAAGAAGAATATAAGATAAAGAGTGGCATCGATAATTCCTTTCCTACGGGCAGACCATTTTTGATAAAGAATATCGGTCCTAATATGAGACCCTTTGTAAAGGGTATAAGCAGCCCCTACCATAAAAATTGTTCCATAAAACATATAAGTAATATCATACGCCCACACAGTCGGCGCGTTGAACATATAGCGGGAGAATACCTCCCATACTAATCCACCCACTAAAGGCAAAACTAACCAACTTAAAATTTTTCCACTCACAATTGATATGCGGTCAATAATTCTTATCAGTTTGGGCAAGTTAAAAACCTCCCTGTGCTTAATCTTCCTAATCTTTTACGAATATAATACATTAACTATTTTTTCAGATTATCTTTCCCTCACTCCTCTCTCCCCAGCAGCGAGAGGTTGGAGTGAGGGATTACCTTAAACTTCTATTTTTTCCTTGGCCAGTAATAATCGGCAGCAATGGAATATTCGGGATTAACCAGTCGCTGATAAGGAACATGTTTTGAAGCAAACTTGCGCTGCGATTCATAAACCTTAGCAAAGTCAGGGTTCTTTGCCGATTCGCGCGCAGCTACTTTATCCCAAGCTTTTAAGAACTCTACTAATATTTCTTTGGGAGTCTCCATTACCTTTACGCCATGTTTCTTTTCCAGTTCTTCTAAGGCCTCGATGTTCATTGGCCATGCTTTACACCAGTTTATCATTAGGGCTTCATGAGCACATAACTCAATTATGTTTTTAATATCAGCCGGCAGTTTATCCCAACGAGCTTTATTGATATAAACTTCACCCACTCCTGTTGGTTGATGTATGCCTGGTAAGTAGTAATATTTGCAAATATCCTGGAAGCCTAACTTCATATCGCTGTGGGGATCACTAAATTCTGTGGCGTCAATAACTCCCCTTTCCAACGCCGGCATAATTTCTCCTGCAGGGAGGATAACTACTGAGACACCGAACTCTTTGAAAACGTCGGCTGCTAATCCAGCAGCGCGCATTTTTAGTCCTTTTAGATCAGCCACTCCCTTAATTGGCTTCTTAAACCAGCCCAAAGGCTCATTCATCTCACTCCAAATGGGAAACCAAACTACATTGTATTTTAATTTAGCCAAAAGCTCCCGATATAGTTCATTTCCACCACCGGTAAACATCCAAGCTACATGGTCCCAGGCATTCATTCCAAAAGGACCTCCTGTAGCACTGGCATATAAGGAAAAAGCTGAATTTTTTCCTGTCCAATATCCGGACCAAGCGATACCTCCATCCAACACACCTTTGTGGACAGCATCAAGAATTTCAAAGGCCGGCACTACTGCACCCGCAGCTTCTAATTTTATCTCTACCTTCCCAGCTAAAACCTGATTAACTCTTTTTACAAAATTTTCTCCCCAAATATAGTCCCAAGTCCCCGGAACGAATGCACTTTGAAATTTCATTTTTACTACCTGTGCGCCTGCCGAGGTAAAAGTAAATAAAGATATTAGCGAAACTGCGACTAAAATCAAAAAACACTTCTTCATCATCTTTACCTCCCTCCTTGATTTCTAAGATATTTAAAAATTTAAATCAAATAATTTTTCATCCCTTGCCCTCTATCACCCCCTTTTTATCGGTTTTCTAACTCAAAAATATAATTTCTTGATCGGGTCAAAAAGCGAGCTAATTTTGCCATAATTTCAAAAATTCTGTCAAGAAAAATTTATGTTGTGAAGTAATCCGTCACTTAAAAGTGGAAGAACTATTGTTAGAGGCAGGTCAGAGGCAGGCCT
>JBNAWB010000095.1:0-13388 GCA_049699975.1 Thermodesulfobacteriota bacterium | reverse complement strand
CCTCTCTCCCTCCCGCCTGAAGTAGGTACCAATTTCAAAAGTGATCGACGGTCAGCCTTTCTTTTCTCAGGTTCACGTTTTAATTATTCTTGGGCGCGTTCGATGGTTATCTTAGCTCCCGCAGGGACTTTTTTAAATATTTTAGGATCGCCTGTTACCTTTCCAATAATATTAACGGCGCTGGCTGGCCGAATTTCATTCCCCCGACTGATAGGTGTGGGGCCAAAAAAGATACAAAACCCCTTCCCTTCTGGCCAATAACCTAAGTCTCCTAAATTAACCAACTCTCGGGCATCCTTCTCCAAGGGGGCTTTAACTGGAATAGAAAAATAAATCTCATCTCCCCAAGTATTGGCCTTCGCTTCTATGGGCAAGGCCTCCCATATTTTCTTAGCAGTAGCTGAATCGTTTAATAAAGCTTCGGCTTCCACATTTCCAGCTTTAATCTTGATTTTCTTCTCCATAACCTCACCTCTTCTTATATTTTCTTTCTACCCTTTCTTTATTAAAAGAGGGCGGGTAAAGCAAAAGGGAAAAAATTCATTCATAACTTCATACATAGCTATGTAATCCCGAAAGCACATAGTTTACGCCAAAATAAGTAAAGAGGACTGCTCCAAAACCAGCTATAGCAAGGATAGCCAAGCGTTTCCCCCGCCATTCTCTCCGCAGACGGGCATGAAGAAATACGGCATAGATGAACCAGGTAATTAGAGACCAAGTTTCCTTAGGATCCCAACTCCAATAAGAACCCCAGGCATAATTAGCCCAAGCCGCTCCAGTAATAATACCGATGGTTAAGAGCGGAAAACCGATAGCAATAGTTTTATAGATTAAGGTCTCCAGGTTTTCTAAACCCAAATTTTGCTGATTATTATTTTGGCCTTCCTTTTTTTGCCCCTGCTTAATTAAATACAAGATACTTAAGGCGCACGATATAGTAAAAGAGGCATAACTCAAAAAACAAGTAAGCACATGAGCATGGAGCCAGTTACTCTGTAAAGCTGGGATCAAAGGATCGATTTGCGCCGAAACACCCGGAGCAAGGGAGGCATAGGCGATAAAAAAGAAGGCCAAGGGCATAACGATAGCACCACTCAGGCGGGAAGGCATCCTTCTTTCCCAAAGCAAGTAGAGGAAGGTAATGCACCAAGAATAGAAGACCAAAGATTCATACATATTCGTTAAGGGCGCATGGCCTATACCCATCTGATACGATTCTATCCAGCGCATAATGATCGCGAAGGTATGCAATAAAAAAGCTATCCATGTCCAGCCGGAGGCTATCTTAGCAATCTTGGGCAGCTGGAAGGCCATATAAGTTATGTAGATAATAGAACTGCCTAAATATAAAAACGTTACTATTCTTACTATCTGGGCACTGATCATACCTCTCCTTTGGCCTTTTGACCTGATGTAGAAATAGACAATTCATCGCGCAAACTTCGCTCTAATTCCTTAAGTTCTTTTTCCAAATTCTGCCGATCGCGATTACGGAACAATACGATTTCTAAAAAGAACCCATTTCTTGCTTCATATAGTTTCATCCAGAGGCGCCGATGGGTATTGAAAAAAGTTAGATAAAAGCCCACGATCATGAGAGCGCAACCTAACCAAACGATTCCTACTCCTGGATCTTTAGTCACTTGCAAGCCAGAAAAATAAATTGGCGTCCACTCCTTTACCCGGACCCGAAACCTCTTCGTCTTTTCTCCGGCCGAGAAATCTGGATGATTAAGGAGGACCAAAAAATTTTCTATGGAACCTTGAAAGTCAGAAATATTAATCTGCAATGCCGGACCAAAACCCTGAAAATCTGGAATAAAGCGATTTAAACGGATCGACCAAGAATTTTCTGGGATTTTATTCTCTTTATCTAAAAAAGCAGGAAGAGTAAATTTGCGGCCTGAATTTGAGTCTTCTATATCCAAGATAACTTTTTTAAAATCTACAATCCCGTAGCTGGCTTGATAAAAAGTTATCCCCTTATATGTTAAAGGTTGATTGACTAAGATCGGCGCAGTAAGAATCTTTTGCCCATTTTCGAAGATGGAAATAACGCTTTTAAATTCTCGGGGAACACCTGTAGGGTAATAAGAAACAGAAAAATTTTCTAAATGAATGCTAAAATCAGGGAAAAAGATTTCTTGCCCATTTTTTAAGAAAATTCTATCAGCCCTTTCTCCTTCTTTGATATTTAAATGGCCCCGGAAGCCAGTATAAAAACCGATCAAGGCTCCCGTCAAAATAATTAAAATACTCAAATGGATAAAATAAACCCCCCAGTGCGAGAATTTCCCTTTTTCGGTGGACAGGAAGAGAATATGCTGAACTCGTTGAATTTTAAGAGGAGGATAGAATTGGGCAAAAACTTTCTTAATTTTCATCAAAATCTCTCCCTCATTGGCGCCAGTTAAAAATAGGCCTCGCGGAGAAAGTTTTTGCCAACTACTCTCGTCTTGGGGTATAGAACTGGTCAAAATCTTCCACGTACTTTTAAAGCGTTTCCAAGAACAGAAGATAAGGTTTAAACTGAGTAAACCTAAAAGGAAAAAGAACCAAGGAGCATGATACATATCTAAGAGGCCAAGGATCTTTAAAATTTTATAAGTGGGTAATTTGTAAAACTGCAAATACTCTTGCGGCGAGGCGTTTTGAGGAATTACGGTGCCGAAGATGGAGACGACGGCCAAAATGAGCAATAGGGAGATGGTCAGCTTAAGGGAAGAAAGATGGTCCCTTAATTGCGGAAATATTTTTGTTGACTTTACTTCCTGAACCAACGAGGCTCCTCGAAAAAAATTGGCGTTGAGCCTTTGCCCAACGCCAATTATAAAGCAGAAATTTATCTAAACAGAGATTTATTTTTTATGGCATTTGCTGCAATCCGCATCTTTGGTTTGTCCAAAAGCTTTCTTTCCGTTATGGCAAACCCCACAATATTTCTCTTCTCCATGATTAGCCTTAGCCATTTTAAACTCACCTTTTTTCATCTTAAATACTTTAGTATGGCAGTCGGTACATTTTAATTTATGTTGATTGACATGAGACTCGTGGCTGAAAAGAACCGGTCCAGTACTTCCTTTAGCTTCAAATTTAAACTCTCCCCCGCCTACCTTTTTCTGGGCCAGCGAAATTCCTGCTCCCCCTAACAAAATAAGAAGGATAATTAATAGAAAAAATTTATAATAGCCTCTTCCCAAATATTTTTCCTCCTTTCTCTATTTTTTAAAACAGCGCATTTCCCTATCCTTGGCCAAGGTTAAGTTCAGTTTAACTTTACCTGATAATTTCAGTCAAGAAAAATTTTTAGGAAGGCCTTTCCTTTTTAATTTTTGAAAAATTAAAATTCTTCATGAATATTTCATGGATATAGAGCAAATTAGAATTTGCTAACCCTTTTAAATAATTGAAAATCTTTTAAACAGAGAGCACGCCCAAAATTAAATTAAAAAACCTGCAAAATGTGCTTGACAATATTTAAAAAAAGAGTAAATTAAATAACTTTAATAATAACAAAGTTTAGGCGGGTTTAGGGGCCCCAAGAAGGGAGGGAGCCTTGATGGCTACCCCGAAGTCGAAAAAAGTAAAGAAAAAGGTCATTAGAGGAAAGAGTACTGTTCCTTCCTCTAAAAAGAAATTAGGTAAAATTAAAAAATTGGTCAAATCCCGGATGCTTAAGAGGAAGACAGAAAAAAGTGAGCAAAAAGCTATGGCCAAGATAGAAGAAAAAAAAGAAATTCAGAAGGTAGAAATGAAAAAAGAGATCACTCCCGAAACAACATTAGAGCAGGATAAAGAATTTTTTAAAAAAATACTTTTAGATATGAGACAAAAGCTAATCGAGGAAATTTCAGAAAGTCGCTTTTCGGAATCTCTTGTGCCCTCGGCCGATATTGGCGATATAGTAGACCAGGCCGGAGATGAAAGAGAACGGGAACTTTCCCTTCTTTTGACAAGTCGGGAAAAAGAAAAGTTATCAGCCATAAATGAAGCCTTAGAAAAGATCGCCGAAGGAACTTATGGCATATGTGAGGAATGTGGAGAAAAAATTGGTTTAGGCCGCTTAAAAGTTATGCCTCTGGCCAAGTATTGTGTTTCTTGCCAATCAAAGTTTGAAGAAGAACAGAGCATTCAGAAAAGAACAGAAGAAGATTTAACTTACCGCGGATTGGCTTTTGCTACTGGTTTAGAGGAAGAAGAATCTTAAAAAAATTAAATTCTTTTCTATAACGATAAATCCCGGGGATTTCCCGGGATTTATTTTTATATTCGGGATGCCTTTATTAGACTTTTCGCTTATCAATGCTATTCAATTCGTAATCATCGGCTTAATGGTAGGCTTTATGGGGGGATTTTTGGGTGTAGGGGGAGGAGTCATTATAATTCCCCTGCTCGCCTATTGGGTTTTTCCCTCTATGCAAGTTTCTTCAGAAATTATTATGCACTTATCTTTCGGGACAAGTTTAGCGATCATTATCCCCACCTCTATCTCCGGCTATTTCGCCCATGCGCGAAAAGAAAATATTAGCTGGCAGGTAGTTTATTTATTAGCTATTCCAGGAATCATTGGTTCTTTCTTTGGTTCTATGATTACTTCCTTTCTGCGCGGAGAGTTATTAAGAATCCTTTTTGGGGGCCTTTTAATTTTTTTAGCTGGACAGATGATCTTAGAGAAGGGGGAAAAGGAAGGAGAAAAAGAAAATGCCGAAAGCCCTTCTAAATATAAAGCTTTACTGGTGGGTTTTGTAGTAGGCGTCTTTTCCGGATTCTTTGGTTTGGGTGGAGGAGTGATAGCTATTCCTTTGCTGGTGCGCTTTTTAAAAATTTCTATTCACCGCGCTATGGGCATCTCTATTGCCTTTGTATTTTTTATTTCTTTGGTGGGCACTTTTGGTTATATTTATCATGGGTGGGGAAAGCCGCAACTTCCTCCTTTTTCGTTGGGTTATGTGCATGGCTGGGGATGGATCATGGCTGGCTTACCTTCCCTTTTTTTAGCCCGCTGGGGGACTAACTTAGCTTATAAAACTCGCCCGCTGCGCATGCGGAAAATCTTTGCTTTTCTTCTCCTCGGGGTAGGCACCCGCATGCTCTTTTAAATATTGCTCCAGAGCGGCATCTCTTGCTCAAGTGCCGCTCTGGATTAGCCAGCTTTAAAAATTGATTTCAGATAATTTGCACGTTTTTAGCTTTTAACCCTTTGGGGGTTTCTTCCACTTCAAAACGTACGCGCTGGCCTTCAGTTAAAGTTTTGAAACCCTCTCCAACGATGGCTGTGTAATGGACGAATAAGTCCTGCCCGCCATCCTGTTGAATGAAACCATAACCTTTTTTCTCATTGAACCATTTCACTTGTCCTTCTGCCAAAGCGATATCCCTCCTTTCTCTTCTTATCTCAATGGATAAGTACGGATATCGCTCTGGCAACAAAAAAGCCATTGAACATATAATCATCCTGCTCAATGGCTCCCTATTTGTTTCCCAAAACTACCATCCGACTCATCCAATTCCAAAATATTCTTTTTTAAAAATAATGTCAATCGAAAAATTCGCTTACCGTCTAACAGTTTTAATATTTCTCGCCTGTCTCCTGCTGGTGAGAAAAATTAAAACTGATCGACGGTCAGGATTTAGATGTATTGACGGTTATATCTAAAGCCGTTAAACTTGAAAAGTGTCAATCAAACAAAGAGAGGGTAAAAATATGAATGGATGGCAAGCGCTAATTGAGGCCCTTAGATCAGAAAAAGTACGTTTTATTTTTGGTTCACCTGGAGGGGAAGCTTTTTATGATGCCCTTTATAATATCAAAGAGATTATGCCAATCTTAGTTCGCGAAGAGAGCTCTGGTCCCTTTATGGCCATGGGATTTGCCCGGCTTACCGGGCAACCTGGGGTATGTTTTGGTTCCAGTGGCCCTGGAGTCGCTAATCTTTTACCCGGAATAATGGAAGCCCAGGCGGCGTGTATACCCATTGTTGCTATTGGCAGTGCCGCCAATGTGCGTAATTCAGGCATGGGCGCTTTCCAGGAAGCGGATCAAATATCTATCATGAAACCAGTGACGAAGTGGTGCGAAAGGGTCACGGAACCGCAGCGCATTCCCTGGGTCATGCGGCGGGCATTTTCTTTAGCCGCTAATGGGAAGCCAGGCCCGGTCTTCGTGGAAATTCCTAAGGATATTGGCCTGCGGACAGCTGATTTTCCTCCTTATATTCCTGCGCAATATCCTTACCGATCGAGCGCCGATGCTTCCCAGTTAGAGCGCGCCCTAAGCCTCCTCTGGGAAGCAAAGAGGCCAGTTATAGTTGCCGGGGGCGGAGCGGTTAGTTCCGGCGCTTTCGCTGAAGTCCAAGAGCTTGCCGAATTATTAAGCATTCCGGTAATGACCACCCCCTGTGGCCGAGCTATAATTTCTGAAGGACATCCTTTAGCTTTGGGCTTAGTGGGTTTGTATTTTAGTGAATTGGGGGAAAAAGTTTACGGAGAGGCTGATCTCCTTATGACCATAGGCTCGCGCAATGAAGATTTTCAATCTGGGCAACAAAAGTTTTTCCCTCCTGGGGCAAAATATATCCAGATTGATATCGACGTCCATGAATTTGGCCGCAACTGGATTCCCGACGTAGCTCTTTTAGGTGACGCTAAGCTCATATTAACTGATTTAATTAGGCAAATACGGCAGAGAAAACAGACCAAAGAAAATTCTTGGCGTGAGGAAAGAATACAAGCCATCTTAAGATCAAAAAAGGAACAGGAGGAGCGCGTCAAAAGAGAATGCACCACCAGAGCCATTCCTATTAAAACCAAAAGAGTTGTTTGGGAATTGAATCAAGTCTATGGAGCACAGACTATTTTGGTTAATGAGAATGGATCCCAAGATCTTTGGTCTTATTATTTTCCTTATTATAAAGTTTGGGATCCCAATTCCTGCGTAGCTCCTGGAGAACAAACTTGTATGGGCTTTGGCATAGCAGCAGCTATAGGGGCCAAACTGGCCGCTCCAGATAAAAAGGTGGTATGTGTGACTGGCGATGGAGCTTTCCAAATGTTCATGAAGGAGCTGCCCACGGCTGTCCAATATAATGCGCCGGTTACCTATGTAGTGTTGAATAATTTTTGTTTGGGCTGGGTTAAATTCAACCAAAAAAGAAGGAGTAAACATTGGGTGGCTGTAGATTTTGAGGTCCAGCCCGACTTTGTGGCTATCGCTAAAGCGTGCCGATGTTTTGGTGAACGGGTAGAAAGACCAGAAGCCATTAAGCCCGCTCTGCAAAAGGCCCTGAAAGCTAACAAACGCGGGGTACCGGCTGTATTAGAGTTTATTGTCGACCCTTGGGATTTTGCTCCTGGGTTTAAAAATTTTTATAAAAGACTTGGCTGAAAAATTGGCTAATTATCAAAATTACTGACCTATTCCCCGCCTCTCCTCCCCTCTTTTCTAAAGATGAGCCGGGGGAGATTATCTAAATTAAGCACCATTTCAAAACTGATCGATGGTCAATCAGAATTAGGCTTGACATGCTAAACTGAAAACACATATATTCAAAGAAGATTATGGATTTCCAGCACCTAATTTGGGCCCTACAAAATCCAAAAATTTACCCGGAACAGCCGCCAAAGGTGGAATTAGTCCAGACGCATATCTCGGCCATTTTTCTCGCAGGCGATCGGGTATACAAGATCAAAAAGCCAGTAGACTTTGGCTTTCTCGACTTCACCACCTTAGAGAAGAGGAAATACTTCTGCGAGCAAGAAGTGGTTTTAAACCGCCGGCTATGCCCAGAAATCTATTTAGGAATTGTAGAAATAAAAGGCCAAGATGGGCGGGTAATTATCGGACAGGAGCAGGGAGAAGTAATCGAATATGCCGTGCTCATGAAAAAGCTTCCGGCCGAAAAAATGATGGATCGTTTACTTGCTCAAGGTAAAGTCTCTTCGGCAACCATCCAAAAGCTGGCCTCCAAAATCGCTTCCTTTCATAAGCAAGCCAAGAGTGATGAGGAAATTTCTGCATATGGCCAACTCCAGGTCATCCAGCAAAACATCGAGGAAAATTTCACCCAAACCGAAAAATACGTAGGCACCTGCCTCGCGCCGAATTCATTTCAGGAGATTAAAGAGAATACTTATAGATTCTTGGAAAAGAATAAGAATTTATTTGAGCAACGTATTACCTCAGGCATGATCAGGGATGGTCATGGTGACTTGCATCTCAAGCATATATGCCTCACGGAAGAAATTCTTATTTTTGACTGTATTGAATTTAATGATCGGTTCCGCTATGGGGATGTAGCTGCCGATATTGCTTTTCTACTTATGGATCTTGATTATCATGGTTTTCCCCTGCTTTCGGCCGAGCTGGCGGCCTCCTACTTAAGGAATACCAAGGACTGGCCTCTCTATCTATTATTAAATTTTTATAAATCTTACCGGGCTTATGTGCGGGGAAAAGTAACCAGTTTTCGCTTAGAGGAAAAGGAAATATCGGCCTCCGAGAAAGAAAGCGTTCTAAAAGAAGCCCAACGGTACTTTTCATTAGCCCATTATTATGCGCAGAAACTAAATGTGCCCAATATTTTCATGGTTGGTGGATTAATTGGTACGGGCAAATCGACAGTGGCCCGGGCTTTGGGGAATTTATTTCATTGGCCAGTATTGAGCTCGGACGTCATTCGTAAAGAATTAGCCAACCTTTCTCCGCAGACGCGCTGTTTAGAAAATTTTCAACAGGGGATTTATGCCCCCGATTTTTCTCAAAAAACTTACCAAACCATTTGGGCCCAAGCTGAACAAATATTACGCGCCGGAAAATCGGTTATTATAGATGCTTCTTTTAACAAAAAGAAATATCGCGCCATGGGTATGGAATTAGCATCTCGGATAGGAGCAAATAGTTTCTTTTTGGAATGCACCTGCCCAGCAGAAGAGATTAAAAGAAGACTATTCCAACGCGCCAGCGACCTCCAGGAAGCTTCAGATGGGCGTTGGGAAATTTTTGCTGACGTAAAAAGGGACTTTGAGGAAGTGTTGGAATTACCGTCCTCATCCCATTTAGTTTTGGATACTCGTCCCCCGCTGGATGAAATTCTCGGCTCTGTTTTCCATTATTTACTTCAGCAAGAAGCAGAGGATTTGGCCAGAGCTAATTGGATATCATACCCAGAGCTTAGAGGAAAATAATCGCCGCAAAGAGGTTGAATATATGAAAAATTTAAAAAGATTTTTAATAATGCTCATGGGGTTATTTTTACTAATTGGGTGTGCTACTGACGAGCAGGCCAGGCAAAAAGCAGCTATTCACCTGCGCCTTGGCTACCAGAGCCTCCAAAGCGGAGATCCTACTTCCGCGTTGCGCGAACTTTTGCAGGCGGTAAAACTTAACCCTCAGGATCCCGAAATCAGGTTCGCTCTCGGCTGGGCTTATAGCGCCAAGGGGCGTTACCTGGAAGCCTTAGAGCAATATCAGCAAACTTTAATTCTTGACCCCAAATTTACCGAAGCTCATAACGCTATTGGAGCAATTTATTTAGAAATGGGCAAATGGGATGAGGCTATTCAGGAATTCGAGAAAGTGCTCAAAGATATTCTTTATCCAACTCCTTTTTATGTATTTAACAATATGGGGTGGGCTTATTTCAAAAAAGGCGAGGGCTGGCGGGCTATAGAATATTTTAAAAAAGCGGTCAGCATGAAGCCGGATTTCGGGTTGGCTTATTATAATATGGGCTTAGCTTTCAAAGAATTAAAACAATTAGAGGATGCCACCACCGCTTTTCAAAATGTGCTGACCCATGCCCCTAACTTCTTCGACGCTCATTTCCAACTGGGCTTACTCTATTTCGATGCGGGCCAGCCCGAAAAAGCGGCCAAGCATTTTGAAGAAGTGGTTCGCCTCGCTCCTTTGACCGAAAACGCTCGCCTCTCCAAGCAGTATCTTGAACTTATAAAAAAAGTTTCTAAGTGATAATTAAATAATACCCATGCCCTTCAAAAGAGAAAGCATTACCGAGGCTGCTAAAACTGACCCGATTTGTCCTCCCGTATTAGCCCCCATGGCATGCATTAAAAGATAATTCTTTTTATTAGCTTTCTGTCCTTCTACCTGCACAACTCGGGCAGACATGGGAAAAGCGGAAATACCGGCAGCGCCAATTAAGGGGTTAACTCTTCCTCCGGAAAGGATCTTCATTAGTTTAGCCAAAAAAATGCCCATGGCTGTATCCAAGGAGATAGCGACTAAGCCTAATCCTAAGACCATAAGGGTTTGCGGTTTTAAAAAGACTGGACCGGCCATGGTCGCCCCGATGGAAATACCCAAGAGTAAGGTCACGATATTAGCTATTTCATTTTGCGAAGCTTTCACTAAACGATCAGCCACGCCGCTTTCCTTTAAAAGATTGCCCAGCATCAGCGTCCCCATTAAAGGCGTGCCCATAGGGGCTATTAAACAAGTGACCAGAGTAACCACGATGGGAAAAAGTATCTTAACTATGGGAGGAACGGCTTTTTTCCGGTAAGTCATGGTGATCCGTCGCTCCTCCTTAGAAGTTAGGGCTCTCATGATGGGCGGTTGAATGATAGGCACCATAGACATATAACAATAAGCTGCTACGGAAACGGCTCCCAGCATATGCGGGGCATACTTGGAAGTAACGTAAATAGCGGTGGGGCCATCACACGCACCAATTATACCGATGGCTACTGATTCCATTTTAGTAAAGCCCAGAAAAAGAGCCAAGAGAAGGGTTAAAAAAATACCAAATTGTCCGGCCCCTCCTAAAAGAAGAATGCGTGGATTTTCTAAGAGAGGGCCGAAGTCGGTCATGGCCCCAATACCGATAAAGATCAAACAAGGAAAAATTTCGGTCATGACTCCCGCATCGTAAAAATGGCGCAAAAGGCCCCCTTCTTCCATCAGCCCGGCCAAGGGAATATTAACTAAAATTGCTCCAAAACCTATGGGAATGAGCAAAAGAGGTTCCATCTCTTTTTTAATGCCCAAATAAAGAAGAACGCATCCTACCAAAATCATGACTCCGTTCGTCCACTGGAGATTGGTAAAACCGCTGACCAAGGTAATCGAGCTATCTACTATACTCACTTTTCATCCTCCTTCTTCTTTTGGGCCGCGGCAAAAATTTTATTCAAGGCATCGATGAGCAGGGTGAGGATAAAAAGTATGCCCAGGGTACCTCCCATGCCCACTACCGCCATATTTAATCCAAAATCCAAATTTTCCAATTTTTACCTCCTCATTTTTTAAATTTCTATCTCTTGTCCCCGTCCTTTTTCTTCGGCTTTCTGCCATATAGCCAAAGCTACGGAAACATCTTGAACCGCATTGCCCACGGATTTAAAATAAGTAATTTCTTGATTATTGAGCCGGCCTGGTTTTAGCCCCAAAGCCAATTCCCCTAATTCAGCTTGGATAGCTGACTTATTAATTACTCCTTTTTGCAAAGGAATTATTATATCACCCGCTTCCTCCAAGCAGGCAGATAAGGAATCAACAAAAATTTTGGCGCGGGAAATGGTCTCCTCATCAACTTCCTGCATATCCGGTCTAAAGGAACCGATGGCATTTATATGGGTCCCCGGATTAAGCTTTTGGCCGGAAAAAACTGGCCGGGAAGAGGTGGTAGCCGTAACGATTATATCCGCTTGGCTAACAGCCGTTTCCGGAGAGGGGGCTTTTTTGATTTCTATATCTTTGGCCCAGGATGTTTTTTGCAAGTTACTTATCAGGGCATCTACTTTTTCCTTTAGCAAGTCATATATAAGGATGCGCTTAATTTGGCGAACTGAACAGACGGCCATTATCTGATACCAGGCTTGGCCTCCAGCTCCGAATATGGCTAAGGTTTGGGCATCTGCCCGCGAAAGAATCTGCGTCGCACAGCCCGTGGCTGCACCCGTGCGGAAGCGGGTCAACTCCGTCCCCTCCAAGATGGCTAAAGGAGAGCCAGTGGCAGAATCAAAAAGAAAAACTAACGCCTGCACAGCCGGAAGGCCTTGGAGCGGATTCTGGGGGAAAACAGTTACCATCTTTGCGCCTAAAGCTCTGGTCTTTGGCAGATATGCTGGCATAAGGAGAGCAACCTCTCCAGGGTTTTTTAAAGGTATAGAAGTGCGCAAGGGTGCCAAAGCTATTTTGCTGGCCAGTTGGGCAAAGGCATCTTTTACCACGGCAATTGCTTCGTTCATAGACAAAACCGCCGTTAGGTCCGCAGCTTGGAATACTTTTAACTTCATCTGTTAAATTACTCCTTTACTCTTCATCTCCGCGATCTCTTCGGCCTTATATCCCAAAAGGTCTTGGTAAATTACTTCATTAGCTGCGCCCATGGGTAAGCCGGGAAAACGAATCTTTCCTGGAGTCTTTAGCAGACGGATAGGAATCTCTGGAAAAGAAATTTTCCTTCCGGATACCGGGTCCAATATGGAAGCTATGCTTCCCCGCGCCCTTACGTGAGGATCTTTTGAGATATCCTCCATGCTATAAACTGGGCCAATGGTCACGCCTGCTTTCTCGCATTCTTCCAGCACCTCGGCTAAAGTTCGCTGACTAATCCATTCCCCAATCAGTTTATTAAGTACTTGCCGACTTTCTTTTTGAATCCTTTCTTGATTATTGCGGAAGCCAGGTTTGGTTTTGAGTTCGGGATGGCCGATCAAGTCCATCATTCTCTCAAATGGGGCTTGAGCACTAGCCGAAAGAGCCACCCACTTTCCTTCTTTAGTTTGAAAGCTATTCCGCGGAGCCGTAAAATGAGATTCATTGCCCATTGGTTCAGGTGCTTTTCCAGTAAGGTCGAAAACCAAATATTGCGGACCCATAAAGCTGAAAAGAGGTTCGTATAAAGAGAGATCAATTTCTTGGCCTCCGTATGCACCCCGTTTTTGTCTCCGCAAGGCGATTAAAGTCCCCAAGGCCAAATGAGTGCCCGCTAACATATCAGCTAAGGGCAGAGGGGGATTAGTAGGCGGGCCACCGGGATGAGCATTCTGATAAGTAAAGCCGCTCATCGCTTCGGCCAAGGTCCCAAACCCGGGCTTGGGGGCATAGGGGCCAGTCTGGCCGTAACCAGAAATGCGCCCAATGATCAACCCTTTATTAATTTGCCAAAGTTTTTCGGCCGTAAAACCCAGCCGATCCAAAGTGCCTGGACGCATATTTTCGTATAGAACATCTGCCTTTTCTACCAATTGGCTAAAAATCTTTTGCCCTTGGGGATGTTTAAGGTTAAGAGTTATCGGTAGCTTATTGCGGGAAGCCACCAACCAAAAAGGTTCGAATTTCCCCTCCACCACGTCCCAATAACGAATGGCATCAGGAGCACCAGGCGGTTCAATTTTAATTATCTCCGCTCCGAAATCTCCTA
>JBNAWB010000094.1:0-13597 GCA_049699975.1 Thermodesulfobacteriota bacterium | reverse complement strand
CCTCTCTCCCTCCCGCCTGAAGTAGGTACCAATTTCAAAAGTGATCGACGGTCAGATTAAGAAAAGATCTATGAAAAAAATTCGTTAAGAATTTTTATAATTCATAAGCTAACCCTATGCAGTCGAGAGTGGATAGGAATCCGTTAATTCTTATTCTTAATCTGGTTCCCTGCCCGCAAAGGGACACCTTCTAGACTTCCGTCGGTAAGAATCAATCGGGAGTGGCCTTGACCTGAATGCGGCTTACGCAGAAATGGTGAAAAATGGATTTTTCAAAGCTCTCTGCAGGTGAGCGATTTTTTTCAAAAAAAACGATGGCGATCAGTAATGGCATACCCCCACTGGGTGCCCGGATCGCATCCAGCTTCAATCCTTTCGCCTCGCAATTATGATTGAGAATTGCTAAATTTAGATATTACTAATTTTGGCCGGCTGTATTGAGAGAAGACGCCGAAGTATCAATTAAAAAATTGTTGTTAATGGAATCTCAATCTCCTGGAACGACAATGATCTTCATTTTTTCCCCATTGGCTGGGGGACCGAAACGGTCGGCAGATCCACCGCGGTCTGAAGAAAGGATTATTTCGACTTGATTAAGCTGCCCACAAAATGGGCAGGTGATTCTTAATTTGCGGGTAGCTTCAATAAATTCGACTTCAAAAGGTTGACCACATTCTTTATTGCAACAGTTAACTGTTTCCTTAATTCTCTCCATCTCCCCCTTCATCCTTTCCCCGCCAGGCTTTTATAAAACCTGACCAAATGATCCAAATGACCACCACGACTATTCCCCAAGTAAGGGGATTTAAAATTATGCTGCTTTTTAGGTATGAGATCAAGGAGTGAATGGCTTCCACAAAAATATTTTCGCTCATTTCAAATCTTTTGCCAAGAAAAATATTTTCACTTTTAAAATTTTCCTATTTGCTTTTAAGAGAGACCACGATAAAATTTAAAAACAAGAAGTTCAATAATTTCTTTAGATATTTTTGATAAATGGAGGAAGAGCAATGAATTTTAAGCCAGAAGAAGTTATTTTTCATCGCGAAGAATATCAGGCAATGTTAGCGGCTATGCGCCCTAAAGATTATCCGCCGTTAGTAAAAAAAGAAGTCGTAGGCAAAACCAATCTTAGCCATCGGCGAAGTAATCCTTATTCAAAAAATGGGCAGGCCTTGGTTTCTTTTGTCGTCGCTGGCAAGAATATAAAGGAAGATGTCTTGAAAGCTGTAAACTTAATAGGAGGATTTGCCAAATCACTCCAACCTCAAGACAGAATTTTAATAAAACCAAATTTTAATAGCGACGATCCACCTCCTGGCTCAACCGCCTTAGATTTTTTGACGGCAGTAATTGAACTTCTCCGCGAACATGGTTATACCAAAATAAGTGTGGGGGAAAGTTGCGGGCGGCCGTGGGTGCCGAGCGAGAAAGTTTTCAAGAATAGCGGCCTGGCGGCCAAGATGGCTGAAATGCAAATACCTCTTCTCAATTTCGACCAGTCGGCATACGTGGATGTGCCTATTGACGGGGAATACCTTAATGTCGCCGCTTATCCCAAGGATCTGGAAAATTTTGATAAAATAATTTATTTGCCCACAATGAAAACTCATTACTTGGCGGGTTTCTCTATGAGCCTTAAACTCTCTGTAGGCTTGATTCATCTCTATGACCGGATGTTTCTTCATGGGGATAATAATATGTTTGTTAGCCAGCGTGCTGTAGAATTGACTATTCCGGTCAAACCTGATTTGATCATTATGGATGGCCGGGTATCATTTGTAAGCGGCGGTCCAGCTATCGGCCTGGCCGTTCATCCGGGAATAATTTTAGCTTCTGGCGATCAAGTAGCCATTGATGTGGAGGGGGTGCGCTTATTGCAAAATTATGCCGCGGTCAATCACCTTTCCAGTGATGCCTGGGATCTGCCCCAGATAAAGATAGCGGTAAAACATAATTTAGGGATCAAGAGTGATCAAGAATTGCTTTTAGTGCGCTAAGAATATATTTTTATCCGTCGGCCAGGGGCGATTATTTTTTTCTTTTTAGCCAGGCTTCGATCTTTTCCCGATATAAAACAGTTAAGAGAATAAAAAAAAGGGCTACTCCCAAAATCACAAAAAAAATACGGTAATCTTCTGATCTAACTGCTTGCCCTTGCAAGGAGAGGAGCAATGTCCCAGGGATGCGGCCAATGGAGGAGACCATAAAGAAAGTAAACACATGCATGGGGCTTAATCCTAAGAGGTAACAAAAATAATCTTTAGGTAAACCTGGTATCAGAAAAAATAAAAATGAAAAAAAGGCGCCCTGATGCTCCATAAGATAGTCAAATTTGGCCATTAACTCTTCGCCGATGAAACGGCGCACAAAAGGGAGGCCCAAACGGCGGGAGATTAGAAAAGCTAAGAGAGAACCTATACTGAGCCCAATAGTGGAATAGACAAATCCCAAAGTAGCTCCAAAAAGATACCCACCAACAAAGCCAGTAAGTTCTCCGGGAATGGGAGCGAAGAGAACTTGCAGAATTTGTAAACCAATGAAAGCTAAAGGGGCAAACCCCCCAAAAGAAGCCACTAAAGCACTTACCTGAGCTTTATTAGAGAAAAAACGAATGGTATCACGAAAAGCGTGGTAGATTTCTTTATAATAATAAAACAAGAGGCAGACAACCAGCAGGAGGATAAAGTACACTAAAACTGGGCGTAAACGCCCCTGGGTAGCCATTTATTCCTCACATATTTTTTAAAATCATGTAAGTAGCCAGCCCTTTGGCAATTAACTTGCCTTGTTCATTTTTAACTTCCATCTCGCCCAAAGCTAATTTCTCCCCCTTATTAATTATGTGGGCTTCGGCAATTAAGTCTCCGGCCGTAACCGAAGAGAGGTAATTTATCTTAAACTCGGCCGTAGCTACTTTTTCTCCAGGCTGGACCAGACTTAAAAGAGCATAAGCTACTGCAGTGTCAGCCAAGGTGGCGATGGCTCCCCCATGAACTACCCCAAATCCCTGGGTCAATTCTCTCCGGAAAGGGAGGCGGAACCGGGCAAACCCCTCATCAATTTTTTCCAAAGATATTTTTAATAACTGATAAAAAGGAGCGGATGCGACCATTTTATGTAAGTTTTTGGCTTTTTCTTCATTTAAAGGCATGGCTATTTTCCCCTCCTCGCCGCCCTAATTAATTTTACTACTTTTGAGCGGAGAAGGCTATTTTTTTGGCCCAAAATAAAGCCTCTCTCATGGCTGCCTCATGAAGCCGTAACCGGTGGCCGCCCCGGGGAAGAATAAGAAAATCAGCTTTCCCGGAAACTCTTTTGTAAAGTTCATAGGCGTGACTCACCTTTACTACCTCATCATCTTCAGCATGAATAATCAATAAAGGACGAGGAGGGATAAGATGCACCCATGAGGAGGGAGCAATCACTTTAAATCCTTCTGCCCAATCGGCCAGAGAAGAAGGAAAATGGTCATCCTTAATTAGGCCCACTTCACGCGCATAGGTTAAAAACTCTTCTTTCCCTTTTTCCGTTTTTAATTCGGCAAATTCGGCGGGGGCAGCACAAGATATAATACCCTTTATTTCTTTATGCTGAGCCGCGATATATATGGAAACTGCCGCTCCCGCACTAAAGCCCATAAGCAATATATGGTCGGGATCAACTTCTGGGTAAGCCCTAATAAACTCTAAAGCCCTTTCCAAATCTCTGGCCCAGCCCAAGATATCAAAATTGCCTTCACTCAAGCCCGTGCCGCGGAAATTAAAGATTAGAACTAAAAATCCTTCGCGGCCAAAGAATTCGGCCAAATATGGATATCCCTTATCATCCGGAGAGCGAACTTTTCCCGGAAGACCATGGCAAATAATTAATCCCGGATAAGGTTTTTTGCTCTGTTGGGGAATGAAAAATTCTCCGTAAATTTTCAAGCCGTCACTTAAAAATGAAACTTTTTTATTTATCATAAGCTTTGGAGGTCATTTATTTTAGGATAGCAAAACCAAAGGAGTATAGTTTAAAGATTATTTTGGCGCAAATAGGCCATTATTTTGCTCATAATTTCCCCAGCGGAACCATGAATGACTACATCAGCATAAGCGTCATGGTATGTAGGCTCGCGATTGATAATGACCAACTTAGCTCCATGTTCCTTGGCTTCGAGGGGAACCATGGCCGCTGGTTGGACGACCAAAGAGGAGCCAATTACGATGCATAAGTCACAATTCCGGGCTCGCTGAAAAGCTTCCTCAGTTTCCTGCGGTGGCATCGGTTGTCCGAAAGAAACTGTATCGGGTTTTAAGATTCCTCCGCACGCTGTGCATTTGGGGACTTTTACTCCCGCAATCAACCAGGATTGAATTTCTTCCCGCGGATATTTTTGGCGGCAAGAAAGACACGATACAGATATAGCAGTCCCATGAAGTTCAATAACTTTTTCTGGCGAATTGCCTGCTTTCTGATGAAGATTGTCTATATTTTGCGTGATCACACAATCCAATTTACCCATCTTTTCCAACTCCACTACAGCCTTATGGGCTGGGTTGGGTTGGGCATTATGCAGGGGTTCATAAAACTCTCGGCTCATCTGCCAGTATTTCTCCCGCGCCTCTTCGCTGCTCAAAAATTTCTGATAATAAAAATCCTCGGGGTTATATTTCTGCCATACTCCCCCTGGGCTGCGGAAATCTGGAATTCCTGATTCTGTACTCACCCCGGCGCCGGTAAAGACAATAACTTTCTGCGCTTCTTTGATTAATTGGGCCACTTTCTTGATTAATTCTTCTCGCATACAGCCCCCCTAATTTTAAAAAATATAAGGTTTTTGCGTGATTCAAATTGAAATTATTGATGGACAATGGAAATTTAGTGTCCCCGTTTAAAATTCATTTTTTATTTTAATTTTTAGCCAAGGAAAGTCAAATAAAATCTTAAAGATACCATTTTCCTGCACTCAAGGGGGAGTTTTAAATTATGGGATAGCAGACTTTGCTCTAACTGAATCAGGTCTGAGGCAGTTATTTTTTGGGAATCATGAGGAACTGGCTCTTCCTGGAGAGAGAAAAAATTTTATCAAATTAAAAAAATACCCTTGCATTTTAACCAGGGGGATATTATATTGTTATTAGCACTCATTTGAAGAGAGTGCTAATAAAATTTGCTTTTTCAAAAATTCTTTCCCCATGTTTCCTACCGCAGGTCTTATATATTTTTGTTTTGCGGAAAAAAATTTAAAAGGCAAAAGCAAGGAGAATTTTTTGTCGGTCGGACCGACAGGTTAAAATTTATAAAAAAGAAAGGAGAGGAAAGAGATGAAGATTAGACCTCTACATGATCGCATTATTGTCAAGCGTGTGGAAGAAGAGGAAAGAACCAAAGGCGGGATTATTATCCCGGACACTGCTAAAGAAAAGCCCATGGAAGGTAAAGTAATTGCCGTGGGCAAAGGGAAAGTTTTGGATGATGGGAAAATCCTACCTTTGGATGTTAAAGTTGGTGATCGGGTGCTCTTCGGCAAATATGCGGGCACAGAAGTAAAAATTGAAGGAGAAGAGCATCTGATTATGCGGGAAGATGATATTTTAGGCGTGATTGAGCAATAATTTTAGCAAATAAATTTAAAGGAGGAGACAAGAAATGGCAGCAAAAGAAATTCGTTATGATCAAAAAGCGCGGGAATCAATCCTCAGAGGCGTGAATATGCTCGCTGATGCGGTTAAAGTCACCCTGGGCCCCAAGGGCAGAAATGTTATCTTGGAGAAGAGCTTTGGCTCGCCCACCGTTACCAAAGATGGGGTTACGGTAGCCAAAGAGATTGAATTGGAGGAGAAATTTGAAAACATGGGCGCCCAGATGGTCAGGGAAGTTGCTTCTAAGACTTCCGACGTGGCTGGTGATGGTACTACCACAGCTACGGTATTGGCCCAAGCTATTTATCGAGAAGGCTCTAAGTTGGTGGCTGCTGGCCATAACCCCATGGAGCTGAAGCGAGGAATTGAAAAAGGGGTAGAAGTAGTAGTCGAAGAGCTGAAGAAACTTTCTAAGCCCGTGAGAGAGCAAAAGGAAATATCTCAGGTGGGCACCATATCCGCAAATAATGATGAAACCATAGGGAACATTATTGCTGAGGCTATGGCCAAGGTGGGTAAAGAAGGCGTAATCACCGTAGAAGAAGCCAAATCAATGGAGACCACTCTGGACATAGTGGAAGGAATGCAGTTTGACCGCGGCTACATTTCTCCCTATTTTGTCACTAACCCAGAAAAGATGGAAGCGGTCTTAGAAGATGCCTTAATTCTCATTCATGAAAAGAAGATTAGCAATATGAAGGATCTGCTACCCATTTTGGAGCAGATTGCCAAGATGGGTAAACCTTTGTTGATCATTGCCGAAGATGTAGAAGGAGAAGCCTTAGCCACTTTGGTAGTTAACAAGCTAAGAGGAACCCTCAAATGCGCCGCAGTAAAGGCTCCGGGGTTTGGTGATCGCCGCAAAGCTATGTTAGAAGATATTGCCATTTTGACGGGTGGCACCATGATTTCGGAAGAGATGGGCGTAAAATTAGAATCGATCACCCTAAAGGATTTAGGGAAGGCCAAGCGGATTACCATCGATAAAGACAACACCACTATTGTGGAAGGTGCTGGTGACCCGAAAGCGATCGAAGGCCGGGTCAAGCAGATTCGGGCTCAGATCGAAGAGACCACTTCTGATTATGATCGGGAGAAATTACAAGAGAGGTTAGCCAAGTTAGTGGGCGGAGTAGCGGTGATTAACGTGGGGGCAGCCACCGAGTCCGAAATGAAAGAAAAGAAGGCTCGGGTGGAGGATGCTCTGAACGCTACCAGGGCGGCCGTAGAAGAAGGGATCGTTCCTGGTGGTGGTGTGGCTTACATCCGTTGCATCCCGGCTTTGGAAAAACTAAAACTGCCTACTGAGGAACAGCAATTTGGCTTGAATATTTTGAAGAAGGCCTTGGAAGAGCCCTTACGCTGGATTGCTCAGAATGCTGGGTATGATGGTTCCATCGTCATTGAAAAAGTAAAGAGCGAAAAAGGGAACTTCGGGTTTGATGCTTGGAAAGAACAATATACGGATATGGTGGAGGCTGGGATCATTGATCCCACCAAAGTAGTGCGGACAGCTCTCCAAAATGCTGCTTCCGTAGCTTCCTTGCTCTTGACTACCGAAGCCATGGTAGCGGAAAAACCTAAAGAGAAAGAAAAATATCCGCCCATGCCTCCCGGCGGCGGAATGGGAGACATGTATTAATAAATAAAAAGGGGTTACCGGGCAAAACCCGGTAACCCCTTTTGGCATTTGCCGCTATCTTTTCTCTATTGTTTTTTAAAATTATAAAACTTTTTTATTTACCTTTCTCTTCCAAAAGAACATATTCAAAATATTGATCAAGAGCCAGCAGTCTTCCAGCCATCTTTTTGAGCATCTTTAGAGCAATTTCTATATTGCTTTTCAACAGGGATTCAAAAGCTTCCGGTTGGACAACCAAAATTCTGCTGTCTTCAATTACCTCGACCGTTGCTGAACGCTCAGCACCCAGAAGTAAGGCCATTTCCCCAAAAAATTCTCCCTCGCCAAGCTCAGCTAACACCTTTTCTGTTGGCCCCACTCTTTTTCTCACTTGTACTTTCCCTTTCTGGATAATATACATTTCCCTTCCTGGCTCGCCTTCCCGAAAAAGAATCGTGCCTTTAGGGAATTCTTTGCCAAATTTCCAGAAAAGGTGTTCTTCTTTTTTCATCAGGATTATACGCTCTCTTTTTTCAATTGCGCGTTTTCCAGCACTAATTTTTCCATAATTTCATAAACCCTTTTTAGCCGGTGGGCTAAATTAGTGATGATTTTAAAACAAATTTCTGGAGACTCACGAAACAAAGTATCTAAAAATTGGGGTTGAATGAAGAGAATCTGGCTTTCTTCTTCCACCAAGGCGTTGACCGTGCGGGGTTGATTGATTAAGCAAGCCATTTCGCCAAAAAAATCTCCATCTCGAAGGACGTCTATGGTTAATTCCTCTTGAGCTATTTTTTTGAATAAGCGCACTTGGCCTTTGATAATCATAAACATCCCGCTGCAGGCTTCGCCCTCTTGAAAGAGCAGAGTACCTGCCGGGAAGGTATGGCCAAATTTTTTGAAAAGAACTTCTTTTTCTTTCATCGACCCTCTTTAACTTCCGCCTGGATGGTATAGATGGAACTTAGCTTGCCCTCAATCTTTACGGAAAAATAAAAAAGGGCAGGTTTGGGTTCGCCTTTCACTCGTGGATGAAATATTTTCACTGTAAAAGGATTGACCTGGTTATAAGCACAAATTCCACTTTTAAGTAGTTTCAGGGATTTGTTTAAAAATTCCCAGCGCAGATTTCCTTTGTGGCCTGCCCCCTGCCATTGAGCAGGGAAAGCTTGCAAAGTAAGAGTGTGATTAGGCTTGACCAGGATTTTAAAAATATCTTGCAAATCAGCCGTACCGCTAATAAAATTTTCTTCAAAAAGATAATGGCCAGGTTCGGAGATGGGTAAAAGAAGGGCTTTTTCAAAGCTCTCGGGAGCATCAGTTCCAGAGTTGCCATCGTTTTGGTTCCATAAAATAATCTGCAGGGTATAAGTACCCAATATTTCCCCGCCATAAGCTCCACCGCTACCCAAAATGTGAATAAAATAAGCCGCGGGTTTGGGTTGCGAATTGGAGGTCCATTCCAAAAAGAGAGGCTCTTCTTTAGTACTTTCTCCCATAGTACTTAAGGCGGAGCGTAAAAGCTCTCCTTTTTCATCTTCCAGACGGCATTGCACTCGGCCGCTAAATTCCGTAAGCCAATGAGGAGTTAAAAAAACCTGAATTGTCTGTCCAGGCTTAATGGCGGCTATTTTAAGAGACTGCCGGCCTTCATTGACGATAAATCCTTTATGCTCTCCTTCCCCAACTATCCTTTCTTGGGCGCAAAGAGGGCCAACAAAAAAAGATAGTAAAAAAATTAGGAGCGGTAAAATAAAATTCATTACTGAGGGATTAAATCATGAACTGGCAATTTTTTGCCAAAGCCTTTGCCAGGCCCGATCAATATTTTCCTGAATTTGTTCCAGGTCTCCTTCCCGCAAAAAAGCAAAGCGCCCTTGCATTTTTAAATATTCTTTAACTGGTATCCCTTCGGGCTCAATATTGAGGTGATACTTTTCGCCATTTTCCACTTCATAAAGAGGGAATATCTTCGTCTGGACGGCTAAACGGGCTAAATTGATGGTTAAATCAGAGGGAAAACGCCATCCTACTGGGCAAGGAGCGAAAGCATAAATAAACTTGAATCCGCGGATTTCTTTGGCTTTCTGTATTTTACGTTGGAAATCTTCTGGATAAGCTACAGAAGCTGTAGCCAGGTAAGGGATGCGATGGGCAGCCATAATTTGGGCGATGTCTTTCTTAGGCTGGTTTTTTAAATTAGTAGCCGGCGTAGTCGTCGTCCAAGCTCCCCAGGGAGTTGCTGAGGAACGTTGAATACCCGTATTCATATAAGCTTCGTTGTCGTAACAAATAAATATAAAATCGTCATTGCGTTCCGCCGCGGCTGAGAGCGCTTGCAAACCTATATCAAAAGTTCCCCCATCTCCGGCAATAGCGACTACGTTTGTGTCCATATCACCAAGCATTTCCAAAGCCGCCCGCACCCCAGAACCCGCTGCCGCTGCCGAGGAAAAGGGAGTATTATATGCGGGTAGATTAATGGGCGAAATAGGAAAAGTACCGGAGTTTGTCCCAAAGCAGCCGGCAGTTAAAACCACAATAGTCTTTTGACCCAAAACATGAAAAACGGTGCGTAGTACTATAGGTACAGCACAGCCCGGGCAGAATCCGTGTCCCGAAAAAAGGTATTCTTCGGCTAAATCTTTCGCCTTCACTTCTCCACTCCTATCCATATAGGTGAGGCAGGAGGTTGCGGGGTCTGCAAAGTGTTCATAAAAATCTCCTGGATATCCTGGGGAGTAATATCTCTACCACCCAAACCAGCTATATACTCAAAAACTTTAGGCCGACGCCCTAAAGCGAAGAGGGCGGCCTTGAGTTCTTGAGCTAATATTCCCCCTGCGCCCAATGAATTGTCCCGATCTAAAACAGCAATTTTCCGTACTTCTTGTAACACCCGACAAATTTCTGCGGTGGGAAATGGCCGAAATTGACGCAAACGGCAAAGACCAACTTTTTTCCCCTGTTTGCGCAGTTCTTTGACTACTTCCAGGGCTGTGCTGGCCGCCGTCCCCAGAGTGAATAAAACAACCTCGGCATCTGCCAAATTTACTTTGGTCATGCTGCCATAACCCCGGCCAAAGCGAGATTTGAATTCCCGGTCAACTTGGGCGATTACCTTATGGGCATCTTCCATAGCTTTTTGAGCAGCGAATTTAAAAGAAATAAATTTGGTAGGGTCAGCCATAATGTTAAAAGTGTGCGGCTCTTGGGGATCAAGTTTATAACGGGGTTGGAAGGGAGGCAAAAAAGCATCTACTTCTTTTTGCTCCGGAACATCCACATTTTCGGAAGTATGGGAAAGGAAAAACCCGTCTTCCAAGATCATCACGGGCAAGAGCACTTCTTCAGCTATACGATAACCTTGAATTACGGTATCCAAAGCTTCTTGAGCGCTCTGGCAATAAAGTTGAATCCATCCCGTGTCTCGCTGGGATAGGCTGTCGCTATGGTCACACCAGATGTTCCAAGGGGCACCTATGGCGCGGTTAGCATTAACCATCACTACGGGTAGACGGGAACCAGAAGTCCAATGCAACATTTCATGCATATAGGCTAAGCCATGGGAGGAGGTAGCCGTGAATACTCGGACCCCGGCGGCTGAGGCCGCCGCTACCGAGGCTAAGGCCGAATGCTCAGACTCTACTCTAATAAACTTGGCTTTTAGTCGTCCGTCAGCCACAAATTCCGAAAGTTCTTCCACAATTGTAGTCTGGGGAGTAATAGGGTAAGCGGAAATTACTTGCACCCGCGCCAGCATGACGGCGTGGGAGACCGCCGAATTTCCTGTTAGTAACTTCTTCATTTCTTCACCTCCACCGAGATAGCGCCGCGGGGGCACTCGACAACGCAGATACAACATCCCTTGCAATATTCAAGATTTATTTCGTAACCCTGCTTATCAGGTCGAGCGGAAATAGCTAAATCTGGGCAGAACAAGTAGCAATTATGACAAAGGTTACAGACTCCACAATTAAAACACCTCTTCGCCTCCAGGAGGGCTTTATCTTGGTTAAGGCCCAAGTTCACTTCGGCAAAATTAAGGATGCGCTCGGGGGCCGGAAGCTTTTCTTTAACGGATCGGCTTTGATGCTGAAAATAAGCAGTATTTAGGTCCGCAAATCTCACTACCTGGCGGGGGACTTCGTCTTGCCGACCAGTCAAGTAAAGAGCCATGGAAAGGCCACCCTTCTCTCCCCAGCGAGCAGAGCAAAGCGCCTCTTCTATCTCTTTTCCTTTTAAGGTGGCATCAATTACTAACGCTGCTTTCTTACCTGAGCCAATAGCATAAGCTACGGTGCGTGGCTGAGGTATAATATCTCCGCCGGCAAAAACGCGGGGCAGGTTGGTCGCCCCAGTTTCCTTTATTTTTAAAGAAGTGGGAGTCCTTTCTAAATCTGGGGGTAGAAAAGAAAAATCCGGAATCTCGCCAATTGCCGGAATTACCGTCTCCACTTCTAAGAGGAAGTTGGAATTAGCAATCGGTTGTGGTTCTGGGCGACCATCTTTCCCTGGAGGGCCAAGCGTATTTTTAAGGCATTCTAAGCCTTTAACTTTTCCGTTTTCGGAAATTATTTTTAAAGGAGAAGCTAAAAAGATAAACTCAATTCCTTCCTCTTCAGCCTCCGCAATTTCCTCTGCAAAAGCGGGCATTTCTGCTTTAGTGCGGCGATAGATGAGCAAAGGTTTAGCACCTAAGCGCCGAGCAGCCCGCGCCACATCCAGGGCCGTATTCCCTCCGCCAATTACCGCCACCCTTTCTCCCAGCGATATTTCTTGACCAGTATTAATTTTTTTAAGGAATTCAAGCCCAGAGATCACCCCGTCACTTTCTTCTCCTGGAATTCGTAATTTTAAACTTTGCCAAGCGCCGGTGGCTAAGAAAATGGCGTCGAAACTTTTAAGATCTTCCCAAGTAAAGTCTCGGCCCAAAGAGGAATTCGTGCGCCAGACCACCCCTAAAGAAAGAATGTTTTCAATCTCTTGATCGAGTACCTCTTTAGGCAGACGATAGGCAGGAATTCCATAGCGGAGCATGCCCCCAAGTTGAGGTTGGGCTTCAAAAATATTAACATTATAACCCAGACGGGCCAAGTGATAAGCACAGGAAAGGCCAGCCGGTCCCGAACCGATGATAGCGATTTTTTCTGATCTCTGCTCTTGGGGCATAGGGATTTTTGCTCCCCTTTGATAAGCATAATCCCCCAGAAAGCGCTCCAGGGCATTGATGGAAGTCGGTTCATCGAATTCTTTGCGGTTACAGGAGGTTTCACAGGGATGGAAACAAACGCGCCCGCAGATCCGGGGTAAAGGGTTTTCTTGTACTATTTTTTCCCAGGCTTCCCAAAATTTTCCTTCGCCGGCCAAGGCCAGGACAGCTTCTACGTCTTCCCCGGCCGGACAAGCTTCACTACAAGGAGCTAGTTTGTTGACATACGCCGGCGTGAGATAACGCCAAGTACCAGTCTTAATGGCTAAAGAAGGAGAAAAAGAAATAGACATGGGCGGTAAAGAAAAGTCATGAGCAGGTTTTTTGGACAAAGGTTTTTTCGATATTTTTTTAACTGATCTTTTTTTCATTTTCTTCCTCATATTAAAAAATAGGTCATGAGCGCGTCTTTTCAAAAGCTGCTTTAGCAGCCGCTATATTGGCTTCAACTTTCACTGGGACATAATCTTTAATCCCTTCGATTATAGACTTCAATTGCACCAAACCAGTAACCTTCGCTAAGGAACCTAAGATAACTGTATTTACTACCGGTGAGGTAGGGGTACCCAACCCGTTTTCTTCAGCAATTTGATTGGCATCTACGGTAGCTACTCGGTAGACCGCAAATTGGGCAAAATCTCCGGGGAGCTTCGGTGTATTTATTAGAATCCATCCTCCTTTTTTTAAACCGGCCGTTACATCCACTAAGTCGATAATGGGCTCATCTAAGACGATGACGTGGTTTGGCTCATAAACTTGAGAACGGCGCGTAATCGGCTTATTATCAAAGCGGGTGAAGGCAGCCACCGGAGCCCCTCTCCGCTCTGCACCAAAAGCAGGAAAAGCTTGCACATATTTCCCTTCCCGGAACAAAGCCGCCGCCAAGATTTTGGAAGCAATTACCGCGCCCTGCCCACCTCGGCCGTGAAACCTGATTTCGATCATCTTTTACTCCTCAAATTTTCTTTTTTCCAGAGTCACTTTAAATTCCTTTGTGAATATAACATAGGCTAAAAAATAGTGTCAATTTAAGAATGCTCTGACCGTCGATCAGTCCAGCAGGAGACAGGCGGGAGGGGAAGAGGCGAAATTAAAATCGGCCGGGAATTGCTTATTTCCTTCTTACCCACCTTT
>JBNAWB010000093.1:0-13728 GCA_049699975.1 Thermodesulfobacteriota bacterium | reverse complement strand
ACAAAACGCTATGCCCACCATGAAAATTCCGGCCAATATTCCACACATCCAATAAAGAGCATCCAAAATTTTGCGCAAAATATTACCTCTTCCACGCTTTGGTTTAATTTTTGAGTATTCTGAGGTGTATCTTATGCAGGCTTTTGAGGAAATTTAGGCCCGCTATTAGCGGGCCTAAATTTAGCTGCCAAATGATTTTATACAATTACATTTTTTGGTAGGCAGCAAGCAATTTCTTGCCATCTTCTCCTGCTTTTTTCATCCACTCTTCAATCATGATTTTGCCAGCTTCGCTTAACCCTTTTTTCAGTTCGGGGCTGGGTAATTGGACTATCATACCGTTTTTTTTCAAAATTTCCACAGATTCTGCGGTTACTTTTTTGCTAGCTTCCCAACCCGCAGCTTCTGCTTTCTTGGCTTCTTCGATTAAAATATCTTGGGTAGCTTTATCAAGCTTGTTAAAGCTAGTTTTATTCACAATGACCATATTCTTAGGCTGCCAGGCTTGGGTATCATAATAATACTTCACTTGCTCCCAAACTTTACTGTCCACGCCTGTGGCCCCGGAGGTCATCATGGCATTAACTTTGCCTGTGGCCAGCGCTTGGCTCAGTTCGGCCGCTTGAATAGTAACTGGCCGAGCTTTTAAAAGTTCAGCCAGACGCATGGTCGCTGGGTTATAAGCTCGCCAAGCTAAGCCTTCCAGGTCCTTTACTGTTTTTAACTCTCGGTTACAATATAGACCTTGAGGAGGCCAGGGGACGGCATAAAGCAACATCATCCCATGGGCATCGAGATATTTTTCTACAAAAGGCTTTTGGGCCATATAAAGTTTCCATACTTGATCATAGCCTGTCGCCAGGAAAGGAATGCCATCTGCTTCAAATATTGGATATTCGTGGGCCAACAAAGACATTAAAACTTCCCCGATTTGGGCCTGGCCAGTCTGCACCGCTCTTTTTATCTCGGGAGCTTTAAAAAGGGATGCTCCGGCATGAACTACAATCTGCAGTTTGCCTCCGGTCCGCTGTTTTACCGCATCAGCAAATTTTTGGCCGTTGACACTATGAAAATTAGTCACCGGGTAAGCCATAGGCATATCCCATTTGGTCTGGGCCCAACTTAAAGAAATGCCCAGACAAACCATCAAGAAGCCTACTAAAGAAATAATTAGTATGTTCTTCTTTAACCCCATAATTTTTTCCTCCTATAAATGATTTTCCGTAAACCTTAAAAGTAAAATTCCTTAATTCTTAGAATGATAACGAACTGGAGATAAAAGGTCAATAATTTTTTGCTTCCCGAATTCATTTTCCTGAGTTTATTCTAAAAGGAGGGTAGGAAGTTAAATTCAGTGGCTGATGTGGAAGATGAGGAAATGCTTTAAAAATCCTTTTTTTCTTTAACCAATTCGATAATTCTCTGGGCTGCCTCACCCATATTACTGTATGTTTTTATATTTAAACCAGATTCTTCTAATATCTTCCTGCCCAATTCCACGTTCGTCCCTTCCATGCGGATGACTAAGGGCACGGTTAAAGGATTCTCTTGGAGGGCTTCGACGATCCCCTGGGCATAGCTATCGCAGCGCGTAATTCCTCCGAACATGTTCACAAAAATTCCTTTTACTTTGGGGTCAGAGGAAAGTAGGCCGAAGGCGTGGCGAATGACCTCTTTGGAAGCTCCGGCCCCGGCGTCTAAAAAATTAGCCGGCTCTCCTCCGTAATAACGCAACAAATCTAAGGTAGCCATGCCCAAGCCCGCGCCGTTGACTATGCAGCCAATATTTCCGGGAAGGCTCACAAACCTGAGATTTAGTCTTTCCGCCTCTAAGTCCCGGGGATCCTCTTGTTCAAAATCGCGCCAGGCTAAAAGGTCGGGATGGCGAAAGAGGGCATTGTCGTCAATTTCCATTTTGGCGTCTAAAGCAACCAAATCCCCAGCAACGGTCAGCGCCAAAGGGTTAATCTCAGTGAGCACACAATCGTTATCCATAAAAGCGCGGTAAAGGGCCAAGGTTATAGCTGACCACTTCCCTATTATATTTCCCCCCAAGCCCAGCTCAATAGCCAAACGCCGTCCTTGGAAAGGAGTAAGCCCGCAGCCTGGCTCAGCTATTATTTTCTTTATTTGCTCAGGAGATCTTGACGCTACTTCTTCAATTTCAACTCCTCCTTCAGCGCAACCGATCACGGCTACTCTACTCTTCTGCCGATCAATGGTGACTCCTAAATAAAATTCCCGCGCTATGGGAATACTTTCTTCTACTAACACTCGGCTTACCTTTTTCCCTGCTGGCCCTGTCTGCTGGGTGACTAACTTGGAACCGATTAACTGGCGGGCGACTTGGGTGACCTCTTGATAATTGCTGACTTTGCTAACCCCTCCCCATTTTCCCCTGCCGCCGGCATGAATTTGGGCTTTCACGACAAAGGGCCCTGAACCAATTGCTCTGGCGGCGGCCTCGGCCTCAGCAATCGTAAAAGCTACTCGTCCTCTTGGTATTTTAATTCCATAGCGAGCCAAAATTTCTTTGGCTTGGTATTCATGAATATGCACCGCATTCTCCTTTTATTAAAAAGATTCCCCTGCTCTAATTATTTTTGAAAATTTAATATTTCTTGCTTAATACTTTCTTCTTCAATTCGCCAATGGCCCAAGTGGGGTTAAGAGATTTAGGGCAGATGGTGCAATTGAAGATCGTATGGCAGCGCCAAAGACCATGGCGGTTATCTAAAATCGGGAGGCGCTCAACAAATCCTTCATCGCGAGAGTCAAAGGTATATCGGTAAGCTTTGAGCAGAGCTGCTGGCCCCAAAAATTGCGGATCAGCCCAATAAGAAGGGCAGGAGGAAGTACATGCGCCGCAGAGGATGCATTCATAAGAGCCATCGATCTTTTTTCTATCGGCGATGCTTTGATAACGTTCTTTGTCCGTTGGCGGAGTGCCAGCAATTAAATATGGTTTGACGGCTGCATACTTTTTATAAAAATCTTCCATATCTACCGCCAGGTCTTTAATTACGGGAAAATGGCGCAAGGGTTCAATCTCTATCACCCCCTGGCCTAAAGACTTAACCTGGGTCTCGCAGGCTAACCGATTCAAGCCGTTGATCGTCATGGCGCAAGAACCACATATGCCATGTCGGCAAGAACGGCGGAAAGTAAGACTACCGTCTTGCTTCCACTTTATTTCATTCAGAACATCTAAGATAGTCATCCCCTCCTGTACATCTACTTGATAGTTTTTATAATATGGTTTTTGATCTTCATCTGGATTAAATCTGAAAATTTTAAAGGTCTGGATCATCGCTCTGCTCCTTAAAATTTTCTTTCTTCTGGTTGGAAACGGGTAACGACTACTGGCTTATAATCCAGGCGAATCCCCGTTTCTGTCTTCCAGGCTAAAGTATGTTTCAACCAATTGGTGTCGTCTCGCTTGGGGAAATCAGTCCGGTAATGGGCCCCGCGACTTTCGGTGCGGGCTAATCCACCAACAACGATAGTTTCTACAAAATCCAGCATATTGCCTAATTCTATGGCATCTAAAAGTTCGGTGTTAAATCTTTGCCCTTTATAGCCCACGCTAATCTCCCGATAACGCCCCTGTAAAGACTTAATAATCTCCAGTTGTTTTTTTAGCAACTTTTCCTCCCGGAAGATGCCACAGTTAACCATCATCGTTTGTTGTAATTCTTCACGAATAGCCGCCGGACTTTCTTTGCCTTGAGCTGTTAATAGTCTTTCTATTTTAGCCCGGCTTCTCTCCAGAGCATCTTTGGGCAAATCAATTTTTTCTGCTCCCCCATTGATGAATCTGCTCATGGCTCGCCCTGTTCTGCGTCCAAATACCGCGCAATCCATTGTGGAATTGCAACCCAAACGATTTGCCCCGTGCACAGAAACACAGGCACATTCTCCCGCAGCGTAAAAGCCTATGACAGGGGTATTTTGGGCATCTTTTACCACCTGGCCATGCACATCGGTGGGTATGCCGCCCATAGCATAATGAGCAGTTGGTACTATGGGCACTAATTCAGTCACGGCATCAATTCCGGCAAACTTAAGGATCAATTCGTGAATCTGCGGCAATTTTTCCAAAATAGCCGCCCGTCCTAAGTGGCGGAGATCAAGGTGTACGTATCCTTTTCCGCCAATGCCCCGGCCTTCATCAATTTCTTTTTGAATAGACCGCGAAACTACATCGCGGGGAGCGAGCTCCATTTTGGCAGGAGCGTATTTTTCCATAAAACGTTTGCCTTCGTTATTAATTAGATAGCCACCTTCACCGCGGGCTCCTTCGGTAACTAAAACTCCGGAAGGGTAAAGACCTGTAGGATGGAACTGCACAAATTCCATATCTTCTAAGGGGAGCCCGGCTTGCAAAACTATGGCCATCCCATCCCCAGTATTCGATAAGGCGTTGGTATTAACTTTCCAAGCACGGGCATACCCTCCGGTAGCGAACATGACTGCTTGGGCATGGAAAATATGCAAACCGCCACGTTGCATATCCCAAGCGACTACGCCACAGCAAGTATGGTCCTTTAAAATTAAATCTAAGACAAAGAATTCATTATAAAAGCGAACATCATGCTTGAGGCATTGTTCATAAAGGGTATGCAACATGGCATGCCCTGTCCGATCCGCCGCATAGCACGCCCGCCGAATAGGTCCTTTACCAAAATTGCTATAATGACCGCCAAATTCGCGCTGGGCAATTTTTCCACTCTCGGTGCGGCTAAAAGGGCAGCCCATATGTTCTAATTCATAGGCTACTTCTACAGCCTCGCGCACTAAAATCTCCTGCGCATCTTGATCACCTAAGTAATCTGCTCCTCGCACGGTGTCATAGAGATGCCATTCCCAGCTATCCTCTTCCATATTGCCTAAGGGAGCAGCTGTACCTCCTTGCGCGGAAATAGAATGAGAGCGGGTGGGAAAGACTTTGGAAAGAACAGCCGTATCTACGGAGCGACTCGTCTCCAGCGCGGCGTAAAGACCGGCGATTCCCGCCCCGACGATTACCACATCATGTTCATGAATCATCGTCATCCTCCATTTTGTTTCATCCCGCAAACGATGAATGGATGCAACTTAAAAAGCTTTTCATTCATTCCCTGCGTTCTTAGCGCTCTCTGCGGTTAAAAATTTTTTAAGTACCGAAAGGAACTATTGTTACTAAACCCATAATCAGGAAAGTTATGCCCACTATCCAGGTCAAGCTAAATAGGGAAACCCGCAGCCAGGTAGTGTGAATATAGTCCTCGATTATTAGCCAAAAGCCATTCAAAATATGATAAAGAAGCAAAATCGCGAAGAAGAGATGAAACAACTTCCAAAAGGGGCTCCCTATATCAACAGGAGAAGCCCCCCAATGGACCGCCCCCAAATGGATGACCAAGATAATAGCAATTAATATCCCACTAATTCTTTGAAACAACCAATTAAAAGCCATGTCGGTCCTCCTATAAAGCGGTCAGAGAGCCAATGAAAAAGATTACTCCCAGAACCATCAGCACCCAAAAGAGCTTCTTTTGGTAAAGCGCCCCCTGACCGAAATCAATGATGAGCACTCGAATTCCATTGAGGGTATGGTAAATCAAAAAGGCCATGAGCAGCACTATCATTACTTTGTGCGTAAGAAAATCACTTATCGCTGCCAAACCTTTTTGATCATATTTCATTCCAAATTGGGCTAATATATGTAGAAGTAAGTAAATTCCTAAAGCTGCGCCGGTGATTCTGTGAATCAACCAAGCCATTGCTCCTGTTTGCCAACGATACCGCATATTCTTCTCCTTTTTTCAAATTAAGACGCAGATTTACTCCGCCAAGGAGGTCTAAAATGGCTCATCTGCGTCCCCAAAATTACCGGGCATATTTGGCCATGCCCTGCTGGTATAAATCATTTCCGTAAATATCATTGACGACAATTACCGGAAAATCTTCCACCTCTAGCCGGCTGATGGCTTCCGGACCAAGATCCTCGTAAGCTACCACCTCAGCCTTCTTTATGGCCTTGGCTAACAGGGCGCCCGCTCCCCCAGTAGCGGCGAAATAAACTGCTTTATATTTTTTCATGGCTTCCACCACTTCCTTTTTACGCATGCCTTTGCCGATCATGCCCTTCAAGCCTACTTCCATAAGTTTAGGAGAATAAGCGTCCATCCGCCCGCTAGTGGTGGGACCGGCTGAACCGATAACTTGGCCTGGTTTAGCCGGGGCCGGGCCAACGTAGTAAATTACTTGTCCTTTTAGATCAATGGGCAAGGGCTTTCCTTCTTGGAGTAAGTCAAAGAGGCGCTTATGCGCCGCATCCCGGCCTGTATAAATAACGCCGTTTAAAAGGACTTTATCACCTGCTTTTAATTTTTCCACATCTGCATCTGTAAGGGGAGTTTTTAAACGAATGGGGCCACTCATTTTTCCATCTCCTTCCTTAAATAATTGCTTCCTTATGCCGGTGAGCATGGCAATTTAGGTTAATGGCTAAAGGAAAACTGGCAATATGGCAAGGGATCATCTCGGCATGGACTGCTAAAGCAGTTATCCGGCCTCCTAATCCCTGGGGGCCAATTCCCAAATTGTTTATGCGGGTTAAAAGATCTTCTTCCAGGGCGGCCAGTTCCGGATCTGGATTCTTCTGCCCTAAGGGGCGCAAAAGAGCTTTTTTAGCAATCAAAGCGGCTTGTTCATAAGTTCCGCCGATACCAACTCCCACTACTACTGGCGGACAAGGATTGGAACCAGCCTGTTTTACCCACTCCACAACTCTTTTCTTCAATCCTTCTACTCCTTCGGAAGGACTTAACATCATTACGGTAGACATGTTTTCACTCCCGCCACCTTTGGGCGCAACCGTGATCTTGATTTTATCACCCGGGACCAATTCCAGATGAATAATAGCCGGGGTGTTATCTTTCGTATTGACCCGCGAAAAGCAATGGCAGGCTGATTTTCTTAAATATCCTTCTTTATACCCCTGCCGAACACCTTCATTAATGGCCGCATTAAAATCCCCTCCAGTAATATGCACATCTTGTCCTAACTCTACAAAAACAACTGCCAGACCTGTATCCTGGCAGATTGCCACTTGTTCTTCCCGAGCTATACGGGCATTCTCTTTGAGCTGCTGAAAAACCTCGCGGCCCACAGGCGACTCCTCTAACTTTTCTAACCGGTCAAAAGCAGCCAGCACATCCTCCCCTAAATAAAGATTAGAGTCAATACATAGCTTTTTGACCACTTCGGTAATTTGACTGGCGTGAACTTCTCTCATCTTCATCCTCCTTACGAACAATCATTAAGGAGGGCCAAGTATTAACTCAGACCCTCCTTAATTTTATTCTGGGGTAAATTTTTTTGCCCGCAGTACCCCGCCGAAAAATTTTCCTTATTTCTCCGGGTAAGCAGGGATTATACCTTTTTCCATTAAAACCTGGGTTTCCAATCGGGCCTTGCGGATCGTCTCTGAGGCTTTTTGGAAAAGTTCTTCTTTACTCAATTTAAGGCGGGCCACTCCCTGCTCAATAGCCTTCAAAGCTGTAGCCACGGCCTGTCTGGGGAATACTTCCCATTCATCCATGGTGGGCAGGATATAATCTTCTCTTAGACCTTTATCTTCCGCACACTTAGCTAACTCCAGAGCGGAAGCAATGCACATTTCATCGGTAATCGTCCGCGCCATAACATCAAGAGTCCCGCGGAAAATAGCGGGGAAACAGAGACTATTGTTAACCTGGTTGGGGAAATCGGACCGTCCCGTAGCCACAATTTTGGCTCCACCCTCTTTGGCCTCCCAGGGATAAATCTCCGGGATGGGATTGGCGCAGGCGAAAACGATGGGGTCTTTGGCCATCTTCTTTATCCACTCCTTTTTAATCACATCAGGTCCAGGTTTGGCCAAGGCAATAACCGCATCTGCCCCTTCCATAGCTTCGGCTATCCCGCCTGGCCTTTGTTCGGCATTGGTAATCTGGCAGAAGTGCCATTTTTCTTTGAATTCTTTCTGGGTATCAGTCCGTCCTTTGTGCAATGTTCCCTTAGAATCTACCATAATTATTTTTCCCGGATCGGCCCCGGCCGCAATAAGAATTCGGGCGGTGGCGATATTAGCCGCGCCCGCTCCAATCAAAGTTAATCGGGCTTTATCTAATTTTTTGCCGACAACCTTTAAGGCATTTACCAAACCCGCTAAAGTTACAGCGGCTGTCCCTTGCTGGTCATCATGCCAAACTGGAATTTTGGCCTCTTTCCGCAGCGTATCCAAGATGTAAAAACATTTAGGTTGGGATAAATCTTCCAGATTAATTCCTCCAAAACAAGGAGAGATTATTTTTACTGTTTTAATAATCTCATCAGGATCTTTAGTATCCAAAGTGATCGGCCAGGCATCTACTCCACCCAGATACTTGAAGAGAATAGCTTTGCCCTCCATAACCGGGATAGCTGCTTCAGGACCAATATCTCCCAACCCTAAAACCCGTGTGCCATCGGAAACTACAGCAATCATGTTGGCCTTATTCGTATGCTCAAAAACTTTCTCGGGATGAGCTTCGATATCTCGACAGGCAGCAGCCACGCCCGGAGTATACCAAATGGCAAAATCATCAAATGACCGCACCGGGCATTTTAAAGTGGAAGAAATCTTCCCTCTATAAAAGGGGTGCATCTTTAAAGCATCAGCCGAAGGCTTTTTTGACCTGGCTAACAATTCTTCTTTGGTTAACATTATTTTCCTCCTTTTCATTCTGCGCAGTTTTAAATTTTTCTTATTTTTACATCTTTCTTCCGAATAAAGCAAAGACAAATTTCAAAGTTTAGTTAATGGTTCATATTCCCCGAACACCTCCCGTAAAACATCGCATATTTCCCCCAAGGTGCAGTAAGCCCGCACACAGTTCAAGATCGGATACATCAAATTGCCATCTCCTTGCGCCACTTGGCGTAATTCCTGTAAGGAGCGCTTTACTTTTTCGGCATCTCTTTCTTTCTTCAATTCGGCCAGCCTTTTAATTTGCACTTCCCGTACTCGGGGATCAACTTTCAATAATCCTTTTGGGGGAGGCTCTTTAGTCTGAAACCTGTTTACCCCCACAATAACTCTTTCCCCGCGCTCAATCTCTTTCTGATACCTATAGGCGCTCTCCTGAATTTCCTGCTGGATATAGCCTTTCTCGATCGCTGCTACAGCTCCACCCAGTTGGTCAATCTTGGCTATATACGCGCTGGCTCTTTTCTCTATCTCCTCGGTGAGTTTTTCAATATAAAAGGAGCCTCCCAAGGGATCTATGGTTTCGGCCACTCCTGATTCGTAGGCAATTAATTGCTGGGTCCGCAAGGCGATCTGGACCGATTGCTCCGAAGGCAAAGCCAAGGCCTCATCCATGGAATTGGTATGCAAAGATTGGGTTCCGCCTAAGACGGCGGCCAAAGCCTGCCAGGCAACCCGAATTATATTATTGAAAGGCTGCTGGGCGGTTAGCGTGCACCCAGCAGTTTGGGTATGAAAGCGGAGCATTAAGGAGCGGGGATTACGAGCATGAAACCTTTCTTTCATGATCTTGGCCCAGAGCCTGCGAGCTGCTCGGAATTTGGCTATTTCTTCTAAGAAATCAAGGTGGGCGTTGAAGAAAAAGGAAATCCGCGGGCCAAAAACATCGACATCTAAACCAGCTTTCTGCGCGGCTTCCACATAAGCTATTCCATTGGCCAAAGTAAAGGCTACTTCCTGCACTGCGGTACATCCGGCCTCCCGCATATGATAGCCACTAATACTAATCGTATTCCAATTGGGTACTTTTTGGGCACAGTACTCAAAGGTATTCGTAATAATTCGCATGGAAGGCTGAGGGGGGAAAATGTAAGTTCCGCGGGAGGAATATTCTTTTAGAATATCATTCTGGATGGTGCCGTTAAGCTGGTCAGGAGTAACCCCTTGCTTTTCAGCAACGGCAATATACATGGCTAAAAGGATGGCTGCCGGAGCGTTGATGGTCATAGAGGTAGAAACTTTGGCTAAAGGAATTTGATCGAAAAGAATTTCCATATCCCGCACGGAATCGATGGCCACGCCCACTTTCCCCACTTCTCCTTGGGCTAAAGGATGATCCGAATCGTAACCGATTTGCGTGGGCAAATCAAAAGCCACGGAAAGACCTGTTTGCCCTTGATCTAAAAGATACCGATAGCGTTTGTTTGTATCTTCAGCAGTGCCGAAGCCGGCGTACTGCCGCATGGTCCAGAATCGCCCCCGATACATGGTGGGCTGCACGCCTCGCGTATATGGATATTCTCCAGGCAAGCTTAGATTAGCCAAGTAATCCAATTCGGAGATATCCGCGGGGGTATAGATCCTTTGGATAGGTATGCCGGAGGTGGTCTGGAACTCCTTTTTTCTTTCTGGGTTTTTCGCCAAAGACTTCTCCACCGTCTCCGTCCATTTTTTAACATTTTCTTCAATTTCTGCTATCTTTTTGGGGTCGAACATAGGCCTTCCTTCTCTGGACTAAAATTTCTTTAAAGTTTACTGCTCATCTTTTGTTGGCTTTTATCCTGGCTTTCCTTTTTAATCAATATTTCCTCTTCTTTCTCAGCCTTGGCCAAATCTTCGAACTTAATATCTAAGCCGCAAACACCAACAATTTGCCCAATTTTATCTCTAATAGGGGCCGAGACAGTTAAACATAAACGCCCAGTTATCTTAGAAGTATAAAGTTCGCTTACATGCACCTGTCCGTCTTTTAAAGGTTCGATAAACCAGGAACGGTCAGAATAGTCTTCATGTAAACCTACGATTTCATATTTGGCCTTGTCTACCACTTGGGTAATATTTTTAGTTATCTTCCTTCCTTCCAAATCGGTAACGTAAGCGAATTGAATAAAGGGATGGTCGGCCACTAATTTCAGCAATAGAGGCTCAATTAGCTTTGGTTTCATAGACTTTAAAGGAGCAGCTTCAATAATTTCTTCTATAAGATGAGCAGCCATTTTATGGGCGCGGGCCTTGATGCGGTCAAAATCCGAGACGAAATACTCAGGCAGATGTTTTCGGGCTTGCCTTTCCATCTCCGTATGCGAAATGCTGGTCACTCTGCCTTCGTTATACTGGTCCATCACCCATTTATAAATTTTAGCTATCCCGGGATGGCGTTTGTCTACCCGCTTTTCGGGTGGCAACTGTAAGTGGGTGTTCACCCAATGGGCAATACCTGCCAAGCCTGATTTATCGGTAATAATAATGGACACTGGTCGCTTGAGAATCTTTTCGGTATTGAAGATATTATAAATTTCTGCTGACTTGGCTAAACCATCTATATGGATGCCTGCCCCAGTTGTATTAAAATCCAATCCCACTAAGGGATAATTAATGGGGATATGCACCCCCATCTCCCTTTCCACGTATTGAGCGATGTCTGTTATCACCGTAGTGTCGATGCCGTTTGTTTCTCCCCGCAAGGCGATGTATTCAATGATTAAGGCTTCCAAAGGCGTATTCCCAGTTCTTTCTCCCAACCCCAAGATCGCTCCATTAGCTGCCGCGCAACCATAAAGCCAGGCCGTGGTGGCATTTATTAGCACTTTATGGAAGTCGTTGTGCCCATGCCATTCTAAAAGTTCTCCGGGCACCCCTGCCTCATCAATCATGGTGCGCACTAATTTGTCTACGGCGCGAGGCAAAGCTGCGCCCGGATAGGTAACTCCGTAACCCAAGGTATCGCAAAGGCGGATTTTGACCGGTAGGCCACTTTCTTCGCGGAGCCTCATCAAGGCTTGAGCAAAAGGTACGCAGAACCCAAAGATATCGGCCCGGGTTACATCTTCGAAATGACATCGCGGAATAATACCTGCGTCCAAGGCGGCCTCGACAATGTCCAGATATTCATCAAAGACTTGTCTTCTTTTCTTGCCCAGCTTCAAAAAAATATGATAATCGGATACAGAAGTGAGAATACCTGTTTCTTTTAACCCCATTTCCTTGACTAATTTAAGATCCTTTTTGTTGGCCCGGATCCAACCGGTAATTTCTGGGTACGGATACCCTTTCTCTAAACATTTAATTACTGCTTCTTGGTCGCGCCGGCTATATAAAAAAAATTCTGTTTGCCTAATTACTCCCTGTGGTCCCCCCAACTTGTGCAGCAAGTCAAACAAATCTTCAATCTGCTTGACGGTGAAAGGAGGCCGGGCCTGTTGCCCATCCCTAAAAGTAGTATCGGTGATCAAGAATTCTTTGGCCGGACAAAGAGGGATGAGCTTGTGATCAAAATCAATCCGGCTTACCTCTTCATAAGGGAAAACCTCGCGCTGCAAATTTGGTTCGGCGACATCTTGTAAGGCCAATCGCCAAAATTTAGTATGTTTATGGGTCAAGACCCGCCTTTCTTCATCCCACTTGGCCATAAATTCCCCTAACTTTGGCGTTCCTTTTCCTGGAAATTCTGCGGGCTAAATTATTTATTTGGCTCTGAACCAAAAAGTCAATTATTTCTTCTTTGCTAAAGTGCGGCTTTAAGATCCAACGGCGCAGAACTCCGAATACTCCGCTGAAGACTAAGAAATTAGCTTCTAAAAAAGGATCGAATGTCCCTGGACCCAGCTCACTGATCAAACTTCGAAAGTGATCAACAATTTCGAATTCTTTCTGTAAAATAATTTTTAAATAATCTTTTTTTACATAACGCGCTTGGGTATAGGAGAGCATCACCTGATCTTCCAATTCCATGGCTGCTTCCACAAAAGCGCGGTAATTAATTTTTAGCCGGGCAAAAGGGTCAGCTACTTGGCAAGTCCGTGATCTAACTTTGGCAAAAAAATTAGCCACATAATTCTCGAAAAAAAGATAAAGAATATCATCTTTGGAGCGTACGTAATCGTAGATACTTCCCAAACTAAGGCCTGCTTCCCGAGCTATCTCCCGTACCGTAGCTTTATGGTAGCCCTCCCTTTTGAATACCTGGATAGCTCCCGCAATGATCTGCCGCCTTTTTTCATCTACTAACTTAGCATCTTTAACTTGGGCTTTGACTAACATAAATGCCCTTTGGCGAACGAATGTTCATTCATAGAGCATTATAAATCCCTGGCGTTTTCTGTCAAGCAAAAATTTAACCGACCGGGTAACGCCTCACTGAAGGGCGGGCTTATTAAATCAGCAAGGTTCGCTCGTAACCTCATCGCGAGGAAGCGCAGCGACCGTGGCGATCTCGTAATGTATGGAAAATATGGACGCAGATGAACGTAGATGAAAAAAGCAGGGAGCACGGACCAGGGAGCAAGGAGTGAAATTATTTATCGTCAGGCGCAAGGCGGGAGAGCGGAAGGGGAAAAGGCAAAGCGCTAAGCGCCTAGCGCAGAGCGAAAATCGAAAAGAAGTGCTGCCGTAGGGAAGTGATGCAGTGGCGAATTTACGCAGAAAATAAGGTAAAACAAAAATTTTTGAATTATAAAAATCTCTGTACTCCATACTTACCAATTCTTTAAATTTTATTAGGGAAAAGAGAAACTCTCCCAGAGCTCGCTGAGCACCCAGAGGAAGAACTGTAAAATATTTTTAAAAAATTATATGTCCTGGATGGTAATCTCTGGGTGATTAAGGATAAAACGTAGGGCAAGCTTTCTGCCCAACGAGACCGCGTCATAATTGATAAATAGCTAACTTTTGGTGAAAGGGCCGGAGGCAGGCCAGAGGCAGGCATTCATTCAGAATCATGAGGCAGTGATTCT
>JBNAWB010000092.1:0-13732 GCA_049699975.1 Thermodesulfobacteriota bacterium | reverse complement strand
TGTGCGGACTAAAGGGAAAGGGGGGAAAGAAAGAATTGTCCCTTTAGGCGGAGAAGCTCGGCGGGCTCTTTTAGAATATCTCCAGGGTCCTCGCCGGCAGATTCAAAAGAAAAGTGGGCAGGCTACTTTATTTTTGGGGAAGAGAGGGAGGGGTATTTCGCGCCAGGGATTCTGGAAAATAATAAAAAAATATGCTTGGGCCGCGGGGATAAAAAAAAGAATCACTCCCCATATGTTACGCCATTCTTTCGCCACCCATCTTTTAGAAAGAGGTGCCGACCTGCGCTCTGTGCAATCAATGTTGGGACATGCCAATATCGCCACCACGCAAATTTACACCCATGTGTCCCGGGAGCATTTAAAATTAATTCACCGTAGATATCATCCCCGGGGTTAAACATGGACGTGATTACCACCCATATCAATGCTGATTTTGATTCTTTGGCCTCCATGCTGGCGGCCAAGAAATTATACCCACAGGCCGTCCTTGTTTTTCCGGGATCGCAAGAAAAAAATTTACGAGATTTTTTTGTGCAGTCAGCTTTTTACGTGATGGAGACCAAGCGTTTGAAAAACATCCCTTTTGATAAAGTGCGGCGGCTGATATTAGTGGATACCCGCCAGCCAGGCCGAATAGGAAAATTTGCTGAATTAGCTCAGTGCCCCGATGTGGAATTGCATATTTTTGACCACCATCCGCCATCTGCGGATGATCTGCATGGGAAGGTAGAATATATTCAAGAAGTGGGGGCCACTATAACCATATTAATTAAAATTTTAAAAGAGCGGGGTGTACCGATTAGTGCCGAAGAGGCAACGATTATGGCCTTAGGATTGTACGAAGATACTGGATCTTTTACTTTTACCTCGACTACGAAAGAAGATTTGGAAGCAGGGGCTTTTCTCTTAGCTCACGGCGCTAATTTGAACATGGTGGCCAACATGATTACCCGCGAACTTACTGCGGAGCAGATTTCCCTCCTGAACGAATTGATTCATAGTAAGACTTCTTATCTCATCAAAGGCCTGGAGATAGTAGTGGCCAAAGCTACAGCTAATAAATATGTAGGAGATTTTGCCCTCCTAGTGCATAAGTTACGGGATATGGAGAATATTCGCGTCCTTTTCGCTTTGGCGGAGATGGAGGATCGAGTTTATTTTGTGGGCCGGAGTAGTATTCCCGAAGTCAATGCTGGTGAGATTGCGGCTCTTTTTGGCGGAGGTGGGCATCCTACAGCAGCCTCAGCATCCATCAAAGGGATGAGCCTGGCCCAAGTGGAAGAAAAGCTCTTGACCTATTTGGAAGGTCGCCTCCCGGCGACAAAGTTGGCCCGAGATTTGATGTCATTTCCGGTAAAGACCGTTGGGGTAAATGATACTATAGCCCATGCCAGTGAATTGCTTACCCGCTATAATATCAATGTCTTGCCGGTTATGGATAAAGAAAAGTTAGTCGGCCTAATTTCTCGACAAGTAATTGAAAAGGCCGCTTTTCATGGATTCCGGGATGCTCCTGTTAAAGATTATATGACGAGCGAGTTTGCTGTTGTTCATCCGCGCACTACTTTGACTAAAGTGCAGGATATAATAGTAGGGCATAACCAACGCTTTTTGCCGGTTATGGATAAAGACAAATTGGTAGGCGCGATTACCCGTACAGATCTGCTGCGCTGGATGTATACCAGCACTCACCAATCTCGGCCAGCTCCTGCGGAAAGAGAATTTTCTGCCCTTCGCCCGCGCACTAAAGGGGTGGTGAACATCTTAGAAGAGCGCTTGCCAGCAGATGTACTCTCCTTAATGAAGACTATCGGGGAGATGGGAGCCAAATTAGGCTACCAAGTATATGCCGTGGGCGGATTCGTCCGGGACCTCCTGCTGCGTATTGAAAATTATGATATTGATATTGTGGTCGAAGGGGAAGGGATTAAATTAGCCCAACTCTTGGCGGAGCAGGGAGGCGGTCAGATCCAAGTGCATAAAAAATTTGGCACAGCTACCTTAACCTTTCCCCAAGGAAGGCGGCTCGATATTGCTACCGCCCGCTTAGAGTATTATGAACATCCGGCTGCCCTTCCCCGGATCGAACATAGCTCTATCAAACTTGATCTTTTTCGCCGAGACTTTACTATAAACGCTTTAGCTCTGCACCTCCACCCGCAACACTTTGGGGAATTGATCGACTTTTTTGGCGGCCAGAGGGATCTGAAAGAAAGGCTGATTAGGGTTATTCATAATCTGAGTTTTATAGAAGATCCAACCCGCATTTTTCGGGCTTTGCGTTTCGAACAAAGGATCGGTTTCCAGATTGCCCGCCATACGCAGATGCTCATGGAAAATGCTGTCCGACTCGAACTTTTCGGGCGTTTATCCGGTAAAAGACTTTTCCATGAATTGGTACTTTGTCTGGCGGAGGAAAAGCCTTGGCGGGTTATCAAACGGTTAGGAGATTACAATTTATTAAAATTCTTTCACCCCCGGCTAAATGTAGATCGGTCGCTGGAGAACCTTTTCCAAAATTTGGAAAATGTTATCTCTTGGTATCAACTCTTATTTACGGGGGAAAAGTACGAAAAATGGTTAGTTTTTTTCTTGGGGTTGGTTGAGCATTTGAACGAAAAAGAGATTCCTGATTTATTAAAACGGCTTGCTCTTCCGGAAAAATTCAAAGAAAGATTTTTAGAAAATAGACGGTTGGCTTGGAAAGTGGAAGAAGAATTAATTCGTTCTCCGAGTCTAAAGCGGAGCGAAATATATTCCCTGCTCAAACCTTTGCCGGTGGAATTCCTTCTTTATGCCATGGGTAGAACAAGCGCGGCGGAGGCCCGCAAGGCCATTTCCCTTTATTTCACAACTCTTAAACCAGTGCAAGTTTTGTTAAAAGGGAAAGATTTAAAAAAATTGGGATATCCTCCGGGGCCGATTTATAATAAAATCTTTCAGGAGCTGCTCCGGGCTCGTTTAGACGCAGAATTGCATACTTATCAAGATGAGGTTGCTTTTGTGCAAAAACATTTTGCCCCTGATTACGAATCAATTAAAGGGGATGGCTTCCTAATTAATTTAACTTCCGCAAAGGAAAGGAGTACAGTTTGAGGTATGGATAAACAGCGTGTCTTAAGTGGTATGCGCCCCTCCGGAAAGCTGCATTTGGGAAACTTAGCCGGGGCCTTGGAAAATTGGAAAAAGCTTCAGGAAGATTACGAATGTTTCTTTTTTGCAGCTGATTGGCATGCTTTAACAACTGAATATAGTAGTCCAGAAATAATTAGCGCCAGCATAAAAGAAATGTTCCTGGATTGGTTAAGCGTAGGTTTATCCCCTGAGAAAAGTGTGCTTTTTATCCAATCCCGGATTAAAGAACATGCCGAGTTGCATCTCCTCTTATCGATGATTACCCCCCTTTCTTGGTTAGAGCGGGTGCCTACTTATAAAGAACAGCAGCAAGAATTGAGCAATAGAGATTTATCTACCTATGGGTTTTTGGGTTACCCTCTTCTGCAAACAGCTGATATAATCATTTATAAAGCGCACAAAGTACCCGTGGGCATAGATCAAGTTCCCCATGTGGAGCTGGCGCGAGAAATTGCCCGCCGGTTTAACTTCTTTTACGGGCCGGTTTTTCCTTTGCCCGAGCCTTTGCTTACGGAAGTTCCCAAATTATTAGGTATCGACGGGCGCAAAATGAGCAAATCCTACAACAACGCCATTTATATCTCTGATACTCCAGAAGAAATCCGCCAAAAGGTAAGCCAAATGTTTACTGACCCTAATCGCATCCGGCGGAATGATCCGGGCAATCCCGAAATATGCAATGTTTTTTCCTTCCATCGGCTTTACAGTTCACCCCAATTAATCGAAGAAATTAATAGGAGTTGTCGGCAAGGGGGCATAGGGTGTGTGGAAGACAAAAAGATTATGGCCGAGAATCTAATTAGCTATTTGGCGCCCATCCATGAAAAAAGGAGGCAAATTTTGCAGGCCCCCCATTTATTAGAAGAAGTAATCGAGGATGGCTGTCGCCGGGCTCGGGAAGTAGCTAGGCAGACCATGGAGGAAGTTCGGCAGGCTATGAAAATAACTTGAGAGAAGGCCGCCAAGAGAGGAAAAAGCGATGGCCCAAGATAATCTTTATCCGGAATTCGAACAGCCCGAATTGCCTTTAAACGTGAAGCTGGAGATTTTTGAAGGTCCGCTGGATCTTCTCTTACACTTGATCAAAAAGAATGAAATCAATATCTATGATATTCCCATCACCTTGATTACGCAGCAATACTTGGCATATTTAGAGATGATGAGAAACCTCAACTTAGATATAGCGGGCGAATTTCTGCTCATGGCGGCGACCCTTTTACATATAAAATCTAAGATGCTGCTGCCGCCTACGGAAAGCGCTGAGGAGGAAGGGGAAGAAGAGGAGGCGGCTGAAGACCCGCGGGCCGAATTAGTACGCCGGTTACTCGAATACCAGAAGTACAAAGAAGCGGCTGCTGAGTTAGCCAAGCGGGATTTGCTGGAGCGGGAGGTATTTACCCGGAAAGGATTAAGCGCAGAATTAATTGATCTTCCTGCGGAAGAGATGGTCATAGGTGAATTGACCTTGTTTGATTTGATCGAGGCTTTAAAGAAAGTTCTGCAGCGTGTTTCACCAGAAGAGTTTCAAGAAATTTCGCTGGATAGTTTCAGCCTTAAAGAAAAGATACAGCAGATAATGGAGTTAATCTGGAAAGAAAACAGCGTTTCTTTTACCCAGCTTTTTCCTCCCGAAGCTTCTAAGCGGGAGATTATTTTAAGTTTTTTAGCTCTGTTGGAACTTTTGCGCCTCCGTTTAGTAAAAGCCTACCAAACGGAGGCTTTTGGCCCGATCCGTATCTTTTCACCCATAGATGTGGAAGAAGGAAGAAAATTTATAGCGGAAGGGGTTTGGTAAAGTGGATAATCAACATTTACCGGCTATTATCGAAGCTTTAATCTTCGCTGCCGAGGCCCCTTTGCCTTTAGAAAAGATTAGAGAAATTTTGGAAGTGCCCAAGAAAGAAATCCAGGGCATACTGGAGCAACTGCGCGCCGATTATGCTAATCAAGATCGAGGTTTTACTTTAGTAGAGGTGGCTGAAGGCTGGCAGTTTCGCACCCGTCCGGAATATGCTCCTTGGATCAGAAAAATGAAGAAAGCGAAGACTTTTGCCCTTAGTCAGCCGGCTTTGGAAACTTTAGCCGTCATTGCTTATAAACAACCGATCATGCGCTCAGAAATCGAAAAGATTCGGGGCGTTGATTCCGGGGGCGTGCTGCGGACGTTATTAGAAAAAAAGCTCATAAAAATTTTAGGGAGGAAAGATATACCCGGCCGCCCCTTAGTTTATGGGACTTCTCGGCATTTCTTGGAGACTTTTGGGCTCAAAGATTTGACCAGTTTACCTACTATAAAAGAGATGGAAAGTTTGGGGGCCGGGGAGAGAGAAAAAATTTTATCAACCAATGAGCTTATTGATCCTAGCCAAGAAAATTTACCTGATGGCGCCGGGGATGATTTTGGGCAGCAGGAAACGGAAATGGAACTAGAAAAAGAAGAAGTTAAGGAAAATTTGCGGGAAGCAAAAAAAAATGAACAATCTGCTGAGAATATCGAAAATTCTGGCTGAGGCCGGTATAGCCTCCAGGCGTAAAGCCGAAGAATTAATCCGGGAAGGGAGAGTTACGGTTAATGGCCGAGTGGCCCAGATTGGGGATAAAGCCGACCCGGCCAAAGACCACATAAAGGTAGATGGCCGGCGAGTTTCCCCTCCGACTAATAAAGTTTATATAATCCTTTACAAGCCTAAAGGAGTGGTAACTTCCACAGATGATCCGGAGGGGAGAACGACGGTCTTAGACTTAATTAAACCATTAAAAACCCGTCTTTTCCCTATAGGTCGTCTGGATTTTGATGCCGAGGGGGTTCTTCTTTTGACGAATGATGGAGAGCTGGCTCATTGTTTGACCCATCCTTCCTTCCAAGTGCCCCGCAAATATTTAGTTAAAATTAAGGGACAGCCTCCGGAGGAAGAAATAGAAAAACTCCGGCAGGGGATAAAATTGGCTGATGGCCATACTGCTCCTTGTCTCATTTTTCCGGTGAAAAAAACTAAAGAAAATCTCTGGGTAGAGATGACTTTATACGAAGGGCGAAATAGACAAATAAAGAGAATGTGGGAAAAAATAGGTTACCAAGTATTGAAATTAAAAAGGATAGCTTTTGCCGGCCTAAGCTTAGGAAAAATGCGCCCTGGGGAATATCGTTTTTTGAGTCCACGGGAGCTGCAAAAGCTGCAGAAAATTATTCAAAGTAAGAAATCTGCCCTGATGGGTTGAGGCCAAAATTATGGAGTTCTCCAAAAAGGGTGATCAAGGTTTTACCAGTCTTTTAGGCGGGGAGAGAGTTTCTAAGGCCGACCCCAGACCGGAAACTTACGGCACCATTGATGAAGCCAGTTCCGCTTTAGGATTGGCCCGAGCTACAGCCACCCGGAAGCAAACCCAAGCCATTATTATTTCCATCCAAAAAGACTTGCAGATCTTAGCTGCCGAGTTAGCTACCGGAGCCCTCCCCCAAACAGCGCCTCCCCACCGTATCGAGGCAACTCATGTGCACAGGTTAGAAAATTTAATTGCTGATTTACAAAAAGAAGTAAGCCTACCCAAGGAGTTTATTTTGCCCGGGAAGACTCTTTCTTCGGCGGCTATCGACTTAGCCCGAACTATTATCCGGAGAGCAGAACGCCGGGCTGTGCTTTTGTACCAGAAAAAAATTATCGAGAATCCGCAAGTCTTAGCATTCCTTAATCGCTTGGCTGACCTCCTTTTTACTTTAGCCAGGTATGAGGAAGCTTGATTAATGTTTTCTTTGCTCCAACAAGTAAAAAAGACCATAGCTAAACATGAAATGCTCCAACCTGGGGATGGAGTAGTGGTTGCCGTATCTGGAGGGCCTGATTCCATGGCTCTTTTGCGAGTCCTCTGGGAGTTGCGGTCAGAGCTCCGTCTTTCCCTTTATGTGGCCCATTTAAACCATGGGCTTCGCCCGGAAGCAGAAGAAGAGAAAAAGTTTGTGCAAAAAGCGGCCGGCGCTTTAAGCCTGCCCTTTTATTATCAGAAAGCTGATGTCTTGGCTTGGCAAAAGGAGAAAGATATCCCCCTGCAAGAAGCAGCCCGGGAGGTGCGTTACGCTTTTCTTAACGAAGTGGCCCAAAAACAGAAGGCCAACAAAATTGCCTTGGGACATACTGCTAATGACCAAGTGGAGTCAATAGTAATGCGTTTCCTGCGCGGCTCAGGGTCGCGGGGCTTGGCCGGAATTCCTCCGGTGCGGGAGGGTATTTATATTCGCCCCTTGATTGAATGCTGGCGCGAGCAGATCGAAGATTTTTTGCAGAAAAAGAAAATCTCTTTCTTGACCGATCCTTCAAATCGTTATTTACATTATTTGCGAAATCGTATTCGCCATGAGCTCATTCCTCTGCTCAAAATGTATAATCCCAATTTGCCCCATACGCTCTGGCAAATGGCTGAGATCTTTCGGGCCGAAGAGGAATACTGGGAAGGTCTCCTGCAAGAAAAGTTTTCTTCATTTGTGCGCCAGCAAAAAAAAGATGCCCTTATTTTAGATATACCCAGGTTGCAAGAGCAGCCTTTAGCCATGCAGTGGCGAGTTATCCGCCAGGCTATCCGGAATAGTTTGGGCCATCTGCGCCGCATAAGCTTTATTCATGTGTGGGATATAACTCGTTTGATGCAAGCTCCAGAACCCAATAAGACGCTCTTACTTCCCCATGGATTGCGCGTGATCAAGGCTTATCAAACCCTAACTTTAGCTTTACATCCTGAGCACGTTCCTTCTTTTAATTATCAAATCTTGGGCCCCGGCTATATAGAAATACCAGAAATAGGTCGGGCCCTAAATTTGGAAATTACTTCTCGTCCTTCTTTAAATAAAGAAACAGCTTCTAATAATATAGCTTACTTGGATTTTGATCATTTAGACTTCCCTTTGCTTATTAGGTCATTCCGGCCCGGAGACCGCATCCAACCTTTAGGTATGGAAAAGGAGAAGAAGTTAAAAGATCTTTTTATAGATTTAAAAATTCCCCTTCGTCAACGGCGCCTGATTCCCCTCCTCATTAAAAATGGCCAGATTCTTTGGGTAGCTGGGATCCGTCTTGACCATCGAGTGCGGGTAAAGCCAGAGACCAAAAGAGTTTTACGCGTCGAGATATTTTGAATCTAACAGTTATAGTTTTTAGGTAAATATGGACTGCTTGATGGAGATTTTTCCGTTGTGCAAAACCTTATTTTGTGTTATAAATATTTAAACTTAGAAGAAGCGCAAAAATAGTTTCTTTTTCCTTTTATAAGCAGGGTAATCAGGAAATTAAAATAAGTAAATTAGTTTCCAGGGGTGAAAGAAACCAAATTTTAATCAATTAGAAAGAGGCTTATGGGGGAAAAGAGAGTGGGCCCCTTTTATAAAAATTTGGCGATTTGGCTGGTCATCAGCGTAATGATGATCTTGCTCTTCAATCTTTTTAACCAACCTCGTTCTTCCTCAGAAAAAATAATCTTTAGCGAATTCTTGAGCGCCTTAGACCGGGGAGAGATTAAAGAAGTCACCATTCAAGGGCATAATATATCTGGCCGTTTTGCTAACCGTCGTGAATTTAAAACTTATGCGCCCAATTATCCTGAGCTCATTAAGATCTTAAGGGAGAAAGAAGTAAAAATCACGGCCAAACCAGAAGAGGAGTCTCCTTGGTATATGACTTTGCTCGTCTCGTGGTTCCCCATGCTCCTGCTCATCGGTTTTTGGGTCTTCTTTATGCGCCAAATGCAAGCGGGGGGAACAAAGGCCATGTCTTTTGGCAAGGCCCGAGTCAAATTACTCAATGAACGGCATCAAAAAGTTACCTTTATGGATGTAGCCGGCATAGATGAATCCAAGGAAGAGTTGCAAGAAATCATTGAGTTTCTCCGGGATCCCAAAAAATTTACCAAACTCGGCGGGCGTATCCCTAAAGGAGTATTGTTAGTGGGCCCTCCGGGAACAGGTAAAACCCTTTTAGCTCGGGCTATCGCTGGTGAAGCAAATGTGCCTTTCTTCTCCATCAGCGGCTCCGATTTTGTGGAGATGTTTGTGGGGGTGGGCGCCTCGCGCGTCCGGGACCTCTTTATCCAAGGGAAGAAGCATGCTCCTTGTATTATTTTTATCGATGAAATTGATGCTGTAGGTCGGCACCGCGGAGCCGGCCTTGGTGGAGGCCATGACGAAAGAGAACAGACTTTGAACCAACTGCTGGTGGAGATGGATGGCTTCGAATCTAACGAGGGAGTAATCATCGTGGCCGCCACGAACCGCCCTGATGTTTTGGATCCAGCCCTTCTTCGTCCAGGAAGATTTGACCGCCAAGTAGTTGTGCCCCGTCCTGATGTGAAGGGCAGGGAAGAAATTTTAAAAGTGCACACCAGGAAAACCCCTTTGGCGGAGGATGTTAGCCTTTCCGTGTTGGCCCGCGGCACTCCTGGCTTTACGGGCGCAGATTTGGAAAATTTAGTCAATGAAGCTGCTCTTTTAGCTGCCCGGAAAGGAAGATCCCGCGTTACTATGGACGACTTTGAAGCAGCCAAAGATAAAGTACTCATGGGCGTGGAGAGGCGGACGATGATTATTAGTGAGGAGGAAAAGCGCCTCACGGCCTACCACGAAGCTGGACACACCTTAGTGGCCAAATTCCTACCCTGTGCTGATCCGATTCACAAAGTTACCATTATTCCTCGAGGACGCGCCTTAGGGGTGACCCAACAGCTTCCTGCGGAAGACAAACATACTCTTTCCCGGGATTACATTTTGAATAAAATCACCATTTTCTTAGGAGGTAGGGCAGCAGAAGAGCTGGTTTTACACACCCAGACTACAGGCGCAGGTAATGATTTGGAAATGGCTACGGAATGGGCGCGCAAAATGGTCTGCGATTATGGGATGAGTGACCGATTAGGGCCAGTCACCTTTGGCAAGCGAGATGAACATATATTCTTAGGGCGGGAAATTGCTCAAGCTAAAGACTATAGCGAGAAGACTGCCATAGAAATTGATGAGGAAATTAAACGCTTAGTATTAGAAAATTATAATCGCGCTAAAGGGATAATCTTAGAAAACATGGATAAACTCCACCGCTTGGCCACAGCGCTATTAGAAAAAGAAGTTTTGGCCGGGGAAGAGATTGACCAAGTCTTAGGGCTAAAACCAGCCTACCCCGAAGGCCCGCCGAAAGATTTAGTCCAGGAAGGGAGGCTTTTTTAGAAGGGCGTGCAGATCAAGGGCTAAGGGTGGGCTTATAACCCGGGTTCCTTGATTTAGTGCCCTTTTTTATTTTGTCAAGGCTGAAGCAAATAGATGGTGCTTACTTTTCGCCAGCAAAAATATGACCTAAGGCAGCGGACCCTTATTATGGGGGCTTTAAATGTCACTCCTGATTCCTTCTCTGATGGTGGCCTCTTTTTTGATCTGGAGAAAGCAGTGGCGCGCGGGCGGCAGATGGCCGCCGAAGGAGCAGACCTTATCGATATTGGCGGAGAATCAACCAGGCCCGGGGCCAAACCCTTAGATGAAGAAGAGGAGCTTCGCCGCGTAATTCCTCTTATTCGCACTTTGAGCAAGGAGATTAATATTCCTATTTCCGTGGACACACGTAAAGCGCGGGTGGCCGAAGAATCCTTGGCCGCCGGAGCCGAAATGATTAACGACATCAGTGCGCTAAGGTTCGATAAAAGAATGGCCGCCGTTGTTAGAGAAGCCAAAGTTCCGGTAGTGCTCATGCACATGCGCGGCGATCCGGAGACTATGCAAATAAACACCCATTATGATGATCTATTGGGGGAGATTTTCTCATTTTTAAAAGAAAGAATAATTTTTGCGGAAGACCAAGGCATTTCCGCCGAAAAGATAATTATAGATCCAGGTTTAGGCTTTGGAAAATCTTTAGAGGAAGGGCACAATCTTTTAATTTTGAAGCACCTGCGGAAATTTCGCGAATTAGGCAAACCTGTGCTCGTTGGCCCTTCGCGCAAGGCATTTATCGGCCGCATTTTGAACCTGCCCCCGTTAGAACGGGAAGAGGGAACAATGGCGGCCGTGGCTATTGCTATTTTAAACGGAGCGAATATCGTCCGCGTGCATGAAGTAGCCCGGATGCGCCGGGTAGTAAAAGTTGCCGATGCCATATTGCGCTGTGATCTTCAAAGGCAAATGCCAGAATAGAATAGATAAAGGGAGATGAGGAATATTGCGTAAACTTTTCGGTACTGACGGCATAAGGGGCGTGGCCAATGTGGAACCTATGACTACCGAGATGGCCATGCAAGTGGGGCGAGGAGTTGCTTACATTTTTAAGAATAAAGGCCGGCGCCACAAAATCGTCATCGGCAAAGACACCCGTCTTTCGGGCTACATGCTGGAAAATGCCTTAGTAGCGGGAATCTGTTCTATGGGAGTGGACGTCCTCCTGGTGGGTCCTTTGCCCACTCCGGGGATTGCCTTTATTACTGCTTCCATGAGAGCCGATGCGGGAATTGTTATCTCGGCTTCCCATAATCCTTTTCAAGATAATGGGATAAAAATTTTTTCGGGCAATGGCTTCAAGTTACCCGACGATTTAGAGTTGAAAATAGAAGAATTAATTTTTTCCGAAAAAATTGGCTCCTTGCGGCCGACGGCGGCCGAAATAGGAAAAGCTTACCGGGTAGATGACGCGGTGGGGAGATACGTGGTCCACCTGAAAAATTCTTTTCCTAAAGATCTCACGCTCGATGGGGTAAAGATAGTCTTGGATTGTGCCCATGGCGCTGCTTATAAAGTTGCCCCGGCAGTTTTTGAAGAATTGGGGGCGGAAGTCATTGCCCTGGGAGTAGAACCTAATGGGGAGAATATTAACCACCAATGCGGTTCACTTCATCCCCAATTGGTTATGGAAAAAGTAAAGGAATGTCAAGCCGATCTTGGTATTTCCTTAGATGGTGATGCTGATCGGGCCATATTTGCTGATGAGCAAGGAAACTTGGTAGATGGAGACCAGATCATGGCCATCTGCGCCCACGACTTGAAGAAGAAAAAGAGGCTTAACCATAATACTTTGGTGGCCACGGTTATGAGCAATATGGGTTTAGATTTAGCTATGAAAGAAAAAGGCATAAAAGTAGTGCGTACTCAAGTAGGTGACCGCTATGTAGTGGAAGAAATGAATCGTGGGGGTTACAACCTGGGAGGAGAACAATCTGGGCATTTTATCTTTTTAGACTATAATACCACAGGCGATGGCGTGCTCTCCGCCTTACAGGTCTTAGCGGTGATGAAGAGGGAAAATAAAAAGCTTTCCGAATTATCCTCGATCATGACGAAATTCCCCCAAGTTTTAATAAACGTGCCGGTGCGGGAAAAAAAAGATCCTACCCAGATTCCCGAGTTAGCTAAGCTGCTGAAAAACATAAAAGAAAAGTTAGGAAATAAAGGGCGCTTGTTGGTTCGTCCCTCAGGGACCGAAAATCTCATGCGCATTATGGTGGAAGGAGAGGACTACACCAAGATTAAGGGTTATGCCCAAGAGATTGCCGCGAGTATCCGCAAAAATATGGCTTAAAAATTTTTGACCATTCTTTTGGAAAAGGGAGGAGCAGTGAGTAAATTATCAGTCAATGTAGATCACGTAGCTACTCTCCGTCAAGCTCGCCGCGGTAAACAGCCCGATCCAGTGGCGGCAGCTATTTTGGCCGAGTTGGCTGGGGCAGATGGGATTATTGTGCATCTGCGGGAAGATCGGCGACATATCCAAGAACGTGATTTGGAAATATTGCGCCAAGTGGTAAAAACCCACCTTAACCTGGAAATGGCCAACACCGAGGAGATCATGCAAATTGCCCTGCGGGTTAAACCTGACATGGTGACCTTCGTGCCGGAAAGAAGAGAAGAACTCACTACCGAAGGAGGTCTGGATGTGGAAGGTAATAACGAGGCGCTGCAGAAAAGTATTCAAAAATTAAAAGCAGCAGGAATTCAGACCAGTCTTTTTATTGACCCAGAACCGCGCCAAGTCAGGGCCAGTAAAAAAATAGGCGCCGAATTTATAGAAATCCACACGGGCAGGTATTGTGAGGCCAACAACGAACTGAGCAGGGCGCAAGAATTTCAGCGCATTGTGGCCGCTATTCGTCTCGCTCATCGTCTTGGTTTACGCATCAAGATTGGTCATGGGTTAGATTATCAGAATGTTCTTCCTTTTACGAATATCGCCGAAATCGAAGATTTTAGTATTGGACATAGCATAATCTCCCGAGCTGTTCTCGTTGGGATAGAGAAGGCTGTGCGGGAAATGAAAGAAATTATAAGAAAAAATAGTAATTCTCCTCTCCAGCCTTCCCTCCCGCGCAAATGAATATGGGGCGGGGAATTTTTAAAATTTCCCCTTGGCCCAGATATGGAATTTATTTAGGTCCTCTTACCCAATTAGATCAAGATCCGGTTAAAAATAAATTAGCGCAGGTGGGGAGATTAGATTCTGGATGTTTGCTTAGAGAATAAGAAATGTTCTGGGAAAAATTTTTTTCTATCTTTAGCAAAGTCGGTTTAGGAGTCATTTGCTTAATATATTAATGAGATCATCAAATGTTTTTCTCCTTTTTATAGAAAAGCTGTCATGGCGAGCCCGAA
>JBNAWB010000091.1:0-13846 GCA_049699975.1 Thermodesulfobacteriota bacterium | reverse complement strand
GATCGCCACGCTCCCCCGCATCAAGTGCGGGGTCACTCGCGATGACCTTACGACCTAACCTCGCTGATTTAATAAACCCGCCCTTCAGTGAGGGATTACTCAGCCCCCAGTCTCATCGAGGGGTGAATAAATTTAAATTAAAACTTTGACCACAATTTTTTTAACAGGTTTGGGAGTAGAGACAGCTATGCCGGGCATATGGGCATCTTGCGGCGCCACAATAACAAAACTACCGGAATGAAGAGTTACGAAATCCCCCTTTCCTTCTAAGGTAACAAAGTCTTTATTTTCATCATAACTAATGGTATTTAAGTCATCAAGGTAAGCGTGCCCAAAGAGTTCTTCACCTTCCCAGATGTACTGAATATCCATATACCGGCGATGGGCTTCCCAGCGCCCTTTTTCTTTAGGTTTGCTTTCATACTGTTGCACAAGGGCATAGATATTTGTCCCTTCCACTTCATACCTTCCCGGTTCTAATTCGGAGAAGTCTGTATTCTGCAGGTAGTTAAAAGCTGCTTTCAGTCTTTTGTGCAAATCAAAATATAAAGAAGCATTCTTCAATCGGTCAATAATCATTCTCTCCTCCTCTTCAAAAATAATTTTTCATCAATCTCTTGACCCATGGCGGCACAAGAGGATGGCTGATGCGATCGAATTGGGGAAAGTAAGGTTTAATATCGAGCACAGGCGTTCCCTCTATGGCATCGAGACCTTTCACCCGTAGCACATTTTTTCTAATTCCTATAAGTTCAACAGCCGTTATGCCGATCGGATTAGGCCGATGTTTAGCCCGCTGGGCGAATATTCCCAATTTGGGCATGTCTTTTCGCCCTTGAGGTCGGCGAACAAGGTCGGTATGGGGATTAAACTTAGCCTCATGCATGTAAAATATGACTAAGATGTGCGAAAATTTTTTGAGCCCCTGCAAACCTGCGGCATACTCCTTTTCGAGGACAATATGAGAAACCACTCTTCCCCAGCCTTGATCGATTTGCTCTTTGACGGCTGATTTAACTATTCCAATCGGCCTAAAATTCATTTTTTCCTTTCCAAGCCCCATAGCCCCCAGAGATCACAACTCAGCAGAAGTCCCAACCAAAAATTTATTTTTGGCGGCGCCCGCAGAGATTGTTTAGCGTAAAATTATCCAACCTTAGCTATGGTAAATGCTTAATAATAATTTGCCTTTCTGCATTTCTTTTACATAACTTTTTAATTTTCTCTGTGGCCTCTGTGGGCTCTGTGGCTACTATTATTTTACAATCTCCAGGCAGCTTTGGCTCCTTCCTCTGTGGCTTCAATAATGCGCCGCGGCTGTAGCGCATCTCCAACCACAAAATACCGGTATCCCCGCGCTTTTAAAAATTCCTGCAGGCCATCTCTTGTCTTCAAGCCTACGGCTATGACTACTTGATCTACAGGGGCCAAAATTTTTTCATGGCCTTCTATGGCGACAACTATGTAATCCTCCCCGATTTCCTTCACCGTGGCGTTAAAGAGAAAATCGACTTGATTTTCTTTAAGTCTCTTGTGCAGCATGTAACCATGAGAAGTAATCTTAAGAACAGGCGACCTTTTTAAAGCTTCGATTATAGTTATTTTTGCGCCTTTCTGAGTTAAAAAGTCGGCCGTCTCCATGCCGATTAACCCGCCACCGATGACCACGATCTGCGCTCCTGGTTTTACCTCACCCGCCAGTATTTGCCAAGCATCACAGACAATAGGTCGTTCAATCCCTGGAATTTGGGGAATTATCTTCTCGCCTCCCCAGGCGATCACCACCGCATCTGGTTTTTCTTGTTCTATTAAAGATTCGGTCACAGCTATATTTAATTTAATATTTACCCCTTTTTTCTGAACGGCGGAAATAAGCCATTTAATCCACTCTGTATATATTTCTTTAAAAGGCGGCTTACTCGCATAACGCAACTGGCCTCCTAACTCCTTTTCTTTTTCAAACAGGGTTACTTGGTGCCCGAGGCGGGCAGCCTCATTCGCGGCCGTTAGCCCGGCAGGCCCTCCCCCTATAATCCAAACTCTCTGTCCCTTTTGGGCCGGACTGCGGGGGTAAATAATTTCTTGACCAGTTTCCGGATTTAGAGCACAACGAATCGTCCCTTCGCCTAAGAGCAGCCGCTCAATGCATCCTTGATTACAAGCAATGCATTTGCAAATTTCTTCTGCTCTCCCTTCTCGGGCTTTGACTAAAAAATCTGGGTCAGCTAAGAATTGCCTACCAAAAGCTACCAAATCCGCTTCTTGTCGTTCAATTACTTCATCAGCTAAAAAGGGATCGGTGAATCTGCCCACGGCTATAACGGGCACCTCGACCACTTCTTTTATCTTTCGCGCGCGCCAAGTATTGAATCCAGGTTCGTATTCTGCGGGGGCACTGGTAATACCTGCTGGACTGCCATGAGTTCCTATCGAGGCATGGATTATATCTACCCCAGCGGTTACAAAATCGGGAACTACTTTCTGTATTTCTTCAACAGTGTATCCGCCTTTTATAAATTCTTCTATAGAGAGTCGCAGAGAAACAGGAAAATCTTCCCCTACTCTTCGGCGTACTTCTTCAATAACTTCGATTAGGAAGCGGGCGCGATTTGCTAAACTGCCCCCATATTCATCCTGCCGTTGGTTAGTCAAAGGCGAAAGAAATTGGGTTAACAAATACCCATGAGCCCCATGGATTTCCACGGCATCGAACCCAGCTTGTTTGGCCCGCCAGGCTGCTGCCCCGAAAGCCGCAATGATTTCTTTTATATCCTCTTTAGTCATCTCTCGCGGGGTAAGCCCAAAAACTAAACTGCGGATTGGCGAAGGCGCCATAGCCTTGCCTTGTTTTAATAAGAAGAGGCTTTCTCTACCCGCATGGTGAAGTTGCAGAGCAATTTTGCATCCGCAGGCATGAGCTACTTCGGCCAGCCTTTTAAGTCCAGGAATAAACCCATCATCATAAGCGGCTAATTCCTTATTAATGGCCGATCCCGATGGGTGAACAGAGGTCACCTCCGTAATAATCAACCCTGGTCCACCTTGAGCCCGTCGGCGCAAATAAGCAATATTCGCTTCACTTACGGTACCATCTTCATTACCCAAATTCGTCCCCATAGGAGCCATCACCGCCCGATTGGCCAGTTCCATTGATTTTATCTTTAGGGGAGAAAATAAATTTGCTAAGAGAGACATTTGCTTCCTCCTGCTGATTATTCTTTTACTCTTTAATCCCCCGCACGCCCTCGCGCCTTACGCCTTACGTTCTTTTGTACTCCGGTTGCCCAAACCTTTTTCGCAGCGCTTCTACAAAATTTCTATCAGCCGATGCCGATATAAATTCAATCGGCGAATATCCCCTTTTCCATGCCAAATAAATTGTCCAAAATAAAAGAATTATAGTTATAAATATATTTGGCCAAGCATTTAACGGCCATTGCCCGCTCCAAGTTAGTTGATAGGAATCTGAAAAAGGGAAAAGGTAATTGATCGGCCATTGGTAACCATCTGGGCCTCTCGATCCGACAAGATCACCCAGGATATGCAGATGGAAGCTGAAAAAAGAAAGGATAGCAGTTAGAATATGCTGCCGAGCTATAAGAAATGTACCCATAGAAATTAAGAGGGCAAAGAAAAAATTGTGCGCCAGGACATGGTGGTATTGGGTATGCCAGTGCAATGCCCAATCTTTATCTTTAAAAATTAAACCAATAAAAAGCCCTACGAAATCCACATCCGGAATAATTCCTCCCAGAGTGACCAGTCCCCGATCCCTTCTCTCCAGATACTTAATGTTGGCAACTGTCCAGCCCAACATTAAATGGGTGGCCAAGTGCATTTTTCACCCCTTTTTTTCAAATAAATCTCTACCACAAATAAAAATTTCTGGCTACTTTAAAAATAAGGATCTTCTTCAATTTAGTTGTCTTATACTAAATATAAAATTTAAAAATCTATTGATATTATTAGTTTATTTTGCGCACCCCTCATCCAGTGACTGTCTCGCACCCTCTTTCTGGTCATGGTGAGCGACCCCGCACTTGCTACAGGGGAGCGTGGCCATCTCTTTAATTTCAAGCTTTTTCGAGATCGCCACGGTCGCTACGCTCCCTCGCGATGACATTATGACCAAATCTTGTTAGGGAGAGGACTTGCCCTGGGGAGTAAGTTTTAATCCTCCACGGGGCAGGAGTGATGGGGCGGTATTCTTGAGGTAATATAAATTTCAGCTCCTTTTTGAATTAGGCATTATATTTTTCGGCAAATTTTAGCAACTAAATTGGAGAAGAACCATATTTTTAAAAAATTATAAGGTAGTTTTATTTGCATTTATCTGCGTTCATCTGCGTCCCATTAAAATTTTTTTGTAGTTCGCTTTGCCCTTTGCGCCATGCGCTACGCTTTTCCCTCTTCGCCATGCTCTCTGCTCCGAGCCCCCTGCTTTTTTCATTTGCGTCCCATAGTTTCCCTTGTTTTCTAAAGTTTGGTAGGGAAGAAATGTTAAAATACAAGACCTGACCCCAATTTATGTTAATCCTTGTTTCCGTATAAGATTTTTGGTATATGAAAAATGGAAAAAAATCAGGAGGAGGCTAAAATGAGAGTTTCTATCTATCAATTTAAAGTTCCCCAATTAATTATTACTGGGATTGGGTCAGTTAAAGAAGTAGGCGCTTTGGCAAAAAGTTTGGGCGGAAAAGCTCTCTTAGTCACTGATCATAATTTAGAGAAGATAGGTCTCTTAGAAGAGGTTAAAAAATCCCTCGAGAGTTCTGGTATTTCATATGCTGTCTATAATCAGGTAAATACTGAGCCAACGACTGAACATGTGGAAGAAGGGCTAAGAGCTTTTAAAGACAGCCAGACTGATTTTTTAATAGCGGTTGGGGGAGGTAGCCCCATTGATGCCGCCAAAGCCATCGCCATCCTTTTTAGCAATGGCGGAAAAATAAGCGATTACATGGGCGCTAATAAAATTCCTAAACCTGGCCCTCCGTTAGTCGCCATACCTACTACAGCAGGCACTGGCAGTGAAGTTACGCAATTTACGATCATTACTGATACCTCCCGTGATGTAAAAATGCTCATCGCCAGCCCTTATCTTATTCCTCGCTTAGCCTTGCTTGATCCAACGTTGACTATTCAAATGCCTCCCCAAATTACGGCGGCGACCGGTATCGACGCTCTAACCCATGCTATTGAAGCTTATGTTTCGCTTAAAGCCCAACCATTGAGCGACCCTTTGGCTCTGGATGCTATTAAACTCATCTCGGGAAATTTGCGCCAAGCCTGGGCCAACGGAGATAATCTGGAAGCCAGAAAAAATATGATGATAGGAGCCCTGGAAGCAGGAATAGCCTTCTCTAATTCTTCCGTAGCTCTCGTCCACGGAATGGCTCGGCCTATTGGAGCCTATTTCCATATCCCTCATGGCATTTCCAATGCTATACTCTTACCCATCGTAATGGAATTTAGCATTCCCGGGCACCCCCAAAGATATGCCGATATTGCTAAGGCCATGGGTGAAATAACAGAGGGCCGCTCAACATTGGATGCCGCTTATTTAGCGGCCAAAGCCCTTAAAAGATTGAATGCTGATTTAAAAATCCCTTCCTTACGAGAATTGGGAGTGGATGAAAAGAAATTCAACCACGTGGTTGCCCAAATGGCTGCCGACGCTTTGGCCAGCGGCAGTCCAGGAAACAATCCCCGAAAAGCTACTCAGGAAGAAATTATCGAGCTTTATAAAAAAGTTTTTTAATAAAGTTAAACCTGGCTTAAATGAACGACGGCTTAATTGCCCTATAAACAACCGCTACACCTTTAGTTAGAGGATAATAATTTACTTCTTCAAAACCAACTTCTTCCAAGAGATTTTTGATTTCTTCTGGTTTGGGGAAAGCTTTAATGGAAAGGGGTAGATAGATATAAGCTTCTTTCGACCCGCTAATTACCATGCCCACCCAGGGGATAATATAAAAAGAATACAAATCATAAATGAGCTTGAACCATTTTTTCTGCGGCTGCGAAAACTCAAGAGCGACAAATTTTCCACCAGGTTTAAGTACGCGATATATTTCTCCTATTCCTTTCTGCATATCAGCCAAATTACGCAGGCCAAAGCCAATTAGGACGGCATCGAATTTTTCGGGCCCCGAAGAAATTTCGGTAGCATTCCCTTGAATAAAATATATTTCCACATTCTTCAATTTTTTCTTTATTTTTTCCTTTCCCTTCAGCATCATAGGCCGGCTGAAGTCATACAAAAATACTCTTCCTTTTCCCTGAATATCTTTAGCCGCTAAAATGGCCAAATCTCCAGTTCCGCCGCACAAGTCGATAATTCTTTCTCCATCTTTTAGGTCCAATATTTTTACCGCCTTTTTCTTCCACCAAAAATGATGCCCAAAACTCAAAAGGGTGTTCAATAAGTCATAGCTCGGAGCTATGGTATTGAAGAGTTTCCAGACGAATTTTTCTTTATTTTCCATGAAAATTTTTTATGAATTTCAACATTTTTATAGTGGGGTGAATAAAATTATCCCAATTTATGGGTCCGCTAAAATTAGAGTCCCCTTAAATATTCCGGACGCAATAGAGAGGTATCATTAGCAGAAACAACTTTATGGATCAAATCGACAACTGTTTCTTTATCCCGCGGGAGGCGCGCTTTGATAGGCAAATAATTGGAGGCATGATTGGAAGTAAAATAACACTGCGTGAAATTGGCATTGGCCATAATAATTCCCAGCTCTTCAATTAACTGGAAGGGAGAAGGAAGTTCAAAACGGCCGGCTTTCATTTCTTCATATAAAGGCGTTCCGGGAACAACCATTAAAGTTAAGGCGCTGGCAAAATCCGGATCGATCTCAGATAGAATCTTAGCTGTGGCCAAGGCATGTTGATGTCTGGAGGCCACTCCTCCCAAACCTAATAAAACAGTTACCGAGAGAGTAATGCCTGCTTCCTTTACTCTGCGACCGGCCTCGACCATTTGGGCGTAGGAAACTCCCTTATGCACCCTCTGCAACAGGGCCTCGTCTCCTGTTTCTACTCCCAAATAAATTATCCCCAACTTTCTTTCCTTAAGTGCCCGCAGTTCCTCCACGGATTTGCGTAAGATGCTTTTAGCGTTACCATAAATCCCCACTCGGCGCAGACCTTTTATTTTTTCATTTAAGTATTCCAGAATAGTTAATAGTTTAGGCTGCGGGATGATTAAAGCATCACCATCGGCTAAGAAAATTTTCCGAAATGGTCCATAAGGAGCAACTTCATCAATTTCCCTTTTTATAATCTCCAAATCTTTGATGCGGAATCTCCGCCCTTTATAAGTAGGACAAAAAGTGCATTTATTATGCGAGCACCCCAAGGTTACCTGGAGGATCAAACTTTCTGCTTCACTTGGTGGGCGAATGACTATACCTTCATATTCCATAGTTTTATTTTATAAACAAATGGTTTTTCTGACAATTGGCTTTTAACTTGGCCCTCCATCGCTTTTGAAATTCGTAGGTAATTCAGGCTTTTAATTCAATCTGCCTTCCAAGCGCAAGCGTTCAAGAATCTCTTTGATCTTAGGTAGAGCCTCCAGGGCTGCTTTTTCTCCTTCGAGAATTGCCTCGTGTCTCTTGGAAAAATCGCTGGAGCTGATATGGCCCACTTTAGGTCGAATGATCACATCTGCCTTGGCCAGTTGTAACTGGACCATTTTAGAGTACATTATATTAACGGCTTGCAAAATAGTTTCAATGGTACTTTCCGGTTTCACATTTCCCAGATCCGAAGAAATATCCACGGCAATTACTATATTAGCGCCATATTTTCGTGCCGCTTCCACGGCCACTGGGCTAACCACGCCTCCATCTACATAAAGCCGATCCCCTATGCGTACAGGCCGAAATACACCAGGAACTGCGCAACTGGCTCTAACTGCGGCTCCGGTATTTCCTTTTCCAAATACTACTTCTTGACCACTTAGCAAATCAGTAGCTACCGCATAAAAGGGAAGAGCCATCTTCTCCAGAGGAGTATTTTTAGTCATCTTATTTACGAATTCAGCGAGTTTCAGGCCCTGGATAAATCCATTATCCGGAATAACGAAATCAATAATATCTGTCTTTTGGATGGAAAGCGCCAAAGATTGGATTTCAAAAGGGGAATATCCATAGGCATAAAAACAACCTACTAAACTACCCGCACTTGTGCCCACAACCATGTGCACCGGTATATGATGAGTGGTGAGCACTTTTAACACTCCTATATGGGCAAACCCTTTCGCCGCTCCTGCTCCTAAGACCAAAGCAATTTTTGCTGGTTTAGGAGGGGGGGTAGGGATTATTTCTGGAGGTTTGATTTCTTTCGGAGCACATGCGCTTAACAAGAATAAACTGCAAAAGATTAGAAAAAAAATCTTCATCTTCATTTCCTCTTTTTCCTTTCTTTTTTCCAGAAAGTTTCTAAGTTATAATTTTACCAAAATCAACGAGGAGAACAAAGTCTGCTTATGGAGTCCAGCCTTTGCCAACCTGATCAGAAAAAATCCTGTGGGGCCTGCTGCGGTTTGTACAATTTCCAGGATCATTCGCGAGTAACTCTGCATTCCATGCTCCAGAAGAGAACTTGGTTATTTAAATCTACGCCAGATAAATTAGAGATAGAATCCTTTCGCCGTCAATTAAAAGAATTAGAGCAACCCCCTCCTCTGGTTAAGGATATTTATAATTGCGAATTCTTAGGATTCATTGATGAGGGCCATAAAAGAGTGGGCTGCCTTCTCCATCCGGCTCTGCATCAAGGAATTGATTTACGCCAGTACTCTTTTTATGGGGCCGAATTATGCGCCGGTCATTTTTGTTTAAGCTATACCCATTTAACCGAAATAGAAAAGCTGGCTGTTTGGGAAGCCCTCGACGATTGGTATCTTTATGGCTTGGTAATTACTGATCTGGATCTGGTTAAAGAATTTTTTCGTGAGGTGCAAGCGCGCTTAGGCGATTGTATGCGGCCAGGAAAATTTAGAAAAGACCAGGTCCGCAAAGCTCTAAGCGCATTTTTCGGCTTAAAAGAAAATTGGCCATTTGCGGCCAAAGAAAACAGGTTAGGGAAATACTATTTTTCTCAAGGCGAATATCAGATTGCCCGTCTGGCATACGAGAAGAGATGGCAAATAAAGCCCTCGCAGTTTGATAAGATTTTAGTCAGTCTTGCCTCAGAATTTTCTTCTAAGGAAGATGTGCTCGAGGCCGAGTCATTGATCGAGCAAAAGATTAGCGCTTTCATTGAGGCTTATTTAGATGAATAGCAATTTTTCAAAAGTGGCAAAATTCATTATGCATCAAGCATGTCGCCCATTACCCTTCCTCTTCCCGGCGGGGATAGGTGAAGTCGGGATCGACTCATCCCGAGGTAAGGAGGGTAACCAAAATTTTAGAACTGCTTTTTCCTGCCCAATTAATTTATAATATTTTTAATATGCGGATACCCCATTCCATGATCAGGGATGGAGAGCAAAGCACATGGCTAATAAAATAAAGAGGAAAGGAGTAAAAATGGCTGGCCAAGCAGAGGAAAGGATTAAAGCTTTGGAGGTGGCCCTCAACAATGAGTCACGGGAAAGAGATTTTTATTTGCGGCACAAAGAACGAACTAAGAATCCGCACGGCAAATCCATGTTTGCTTCCATAGCCAAGGATGAAGATGAACATTACCAAAGGATTTTAGAATTACATGCCCGCTTAAAGAAAGAAGGAAAGTGGCCAGAAACAGTGCCGCTAAAAGTAAAAAATACAGAAGTAAAATCATTGATGCAGAAACTTATAGAGGCTGTAGACATATCTGCTCCGGTGGATCAAGCCGATGTCGAAGCAGTAAAAACCGCCATCGATTTTGAAAGAAAAGGAGAAGTTTTTTATAGAGAACTGGCGACGAGCATTGATAATCCCGTGGAAAAAAATTTTTTTGAACTCCTAGCCTCTATGGAAAGAGAACATTTGCTATCCCTGCAAGACACCTTAGAATATTTTCAAGATCCAGCAGGCTGGTATAGGATGAAAGAGCGGCTCCATGTTGATGGTGCTTAAAAAAGTTGTTAAACTCCGGGCGTTAAACAAATGGATGAAAAGCGCCGTCAGAATTTGCTCCTGCGCGCCAAAATAATTCAGGGGATTCGGCAATTTTTCATTGATCAAGGCTTTGTAGAAATAGAGACCCCATATTTGGTTTCTTCCCCGGGAATGGAGCCTCACCTTTCGGCCTTAGAAGTCTTTTGCGCGCGGCCAACTGGGGAGAAATTTAAAAGATACCTGCACACTTCTCCCGAGTATGCCATGAAAAAACTCTTAGGGGAGGGGTGGGATAAAATATTCCAAATCTGTCGGGTTTTTCGAGACGAAGAAATCAGTGCCCTTCACCAAATTGAATTTACCATGCTGGAATGGTACCGCACCAAAGCAGACTACTTCCAAATCATGGATGATTGCGAAAATTTAATAGAGTACTTGAGTCAAAAAATTTTGGGCCGCCATAATTTTTCTTATCAGGGAGCCCGCTTAGATTTTACTCCGCCCTTCCCCCGTCTGCGCGTAGCCGAAGCCATGCGTTTTTACGGGCAGGTGGACATCGAAAAAAATCGCGATCAAGAGTCCCTTCTCCAGGAAGCTTTGCGGCAAGGTTATTCCTTCGATCCACAAGAAGAATATTCATACGATGACATCTTTTTTAAAATTTTCTTGGATAAAGTGGAACCAAATTTAGGCTTTCCTAAGCCTACAATTCTCTATGATTACCCGGCGCACATGGCCGCCCTGGCTCGCCTGAAACCCGATAATCCTCTTTGGGCAGAAAGATTTGAATTATATATGGCCGGTTTGGAATTGGCCAACGCTTTTTCGGAACTCGTTGATCCAGAAGAGCAACGGCAAAGATTTGTGGAGGAACAAAAACTCAGGGCCAGGATGGGTAAGCCGGTTTACCCAATAGACGAAGAGCTTCTACAGGCCCTGGCCTATCTTCCTCCCGCAGCAGGAATTGCCCTGGGAATAGACCGCCTACTCATGGTCTTTTGCGATTCTCCCAAAATCCAAGATGTACTTGCTTTCGCCTTATATTAAGGAATGGAGATGAGCTCCCGCAAGATGGCTGAAGAAGAAATTTTAAATCTGCTCCAAATTAACGGGCAGCACCATATCATAAATCATTATTGGAAGTTAAATAAGGAAAAGAGAAAAGCCTTTTTGGCCAATCTGCAAGAATTAAATCTCTCCTTGGGTTTTGAACTATATAAAAAATTTTCTCAACAGGAAATCTCTCCTCCGCGCCGCCAAATAAACCCTGCCCCCATAATCACGCAGGAAATTTTGCAGAATGATCACCTAAGAGTCAGAAAAGCTCGCGCCATCGGGGAAGATTTACTGCGCCGCCGAAAAGTAGCCGTCTTGATTGTTGCTGGCGGTCAGGGAACACGTTTAGGTTTTGAGGGACCCAAAGGGATTTTCCCTATTACACCGGTCAAGAAAAAGTCACTCTTTCAGCTTTTTTGTGAAACAGTAAAAGCCCTCTCTCTAAAATACGGAATTCAAATCCCTCTCCTCATCATGACCAGCCAAGAGAATCATGATCAAACTGTTAATTATTTTAGGGAACATAATTTCTTTGGTCTGAGAGCAGAAAATGTTCATTTTTTCCAACAGGGCCTGTTGCCCACTTTTACCCCGGAAGGATGTCTCCTTTTGAAGGAGGAAACTAATCTATTGGCCAATCCCGATGGACACGGAGGATCATTAAAAGCCCTCTATGAATCGAGTCTCCTGGACTATTTAAAAAATCATGGCTTTACGGAACTTTTTTACTGCCAAGTAGATAATCCCTTAGTCAAAATAGCCGATCCCCTCTTTTTGGGAGTGCACAAGATGGAAGAAGCAGAAATATCCACTAAAGTGGTGCGGCGCCGGGATCTTAAAGAGAAAGTGGGCATCTACGGCCTTTTAAATGGCCAACCGGCGATTATCGAATACAGTGATTTTTTGCCCGCCGATTATGAAGCCTTAGACGAAAAAGGACATATGCGCTACTGGGCCGGCAATACAGCCATTCATGTTATCTCCCTTTCTTTTATTGAGAGACTGAACCAACGCGGGTTTGCTCTTCCTTATCATCGTGCTATAAAAGATGTGTATGGCTGCGGCCCAGAAGGAAAATTAATACAGCGGCCGGGATGGAAATTTGAAACTTTCGTTTTTGATGCTCTTCCTTTAGCGCAGAAATGTTGTGCTTTAGAAGTCAGGCGTGAAGAAGAATTCGCTCCGGTAAAAAATAAGGAGGGAGCAGATTCCCCCGCAACTGCCCGCGCTGCCCTAAACTCTCTTTACCGACACTGGTTAGTCGAAGCTGGAGCAGAAATAGCCCCCGAAATTCAAGTTGAAATATCGCCCCTCTTTGCTTTGGATAAAGAAGATTTGTTGGTCCGCCTAAAAGGGATGAAGCTAATCTTAAAAGAAGATACCTATCTCGCCTAAACCGTTAACTTTTCTTTTTTCCTAACCACATGAATAGAGGTCGCTTTAAAAGAGGCCACCGCCTCCCTGCCTTCTTCCAGTTTTAATTTTTCTAAAGAATGGGCAGTTATGTAGGAAATAAGAGGAAAACCGCAATCAAGCTGGATGCGGTAGAATAGGCCTAAAGGACTTATTTTTACTATGCGCCCAGGGAAGACATTGCGAGCACTGGATAATTCGGCGGGATGCAGATCAGTAAGGGTAACATTCTCCGGGCGAATGCAAAGAGCTACGGTCTCCCCTAAATCCATTTCCCCTATTGCTTCCACCGTTTGTCCGGAAACGGCCACTAAGATACTTCCTTTTTCTTTGCTAATTACCCTTCCGGTAAGAATGGACTCTACGCCCACGAAAGCGGCTACAAATTCATCTAAGGGTTTATTCATCACTTCCCCGGGGGGACCTATCTGCAGAATTTGGCCATTATTCATTATCGCCAGACGATCAGAGAGGCGCAGAGCTTCTAAACGATCATGCGTAGCCATAACCGTAGTAGTCTTCGTCTGCCGCAGAACGGACTCCAGGTTAGCTAACAGAGAATCACGAGTTGGCTGATCCAGCTTGGCAAAAGGTTCGTCCAGCAGCAGAATCTCCGGCTGAATGGCAAAAGCTCGCGCCAGAGCCACCCTTTGCGCTTCTCCTGCCGAAATTTTTCGGGCCGATCGTGGCGCTAAATGGGAAATGCCAAAACGTTCTAAATTCTGAGAGACGATCTGCTGAATCTCTTTTTTCTTAAGGCCCCGAATCTTTAAGCCGCTAGCCACATTGTCATAAACAGAAGTATCAAAAAGGAGTGGATCTTGAAAAACCATGGTCACCTGGCGACGCAGGGCGAAGATAGATTTAGAAGAATTTACTTTTTGCCCTTGAAAAATTATTTCCCCTTGAAAATAAGGTGTCAAAAAGGCCAAGACTTGTAATAAAGTTGTCTTCCCCGCTCCGTTGGGGCCCAGTACAGAGAGAATCTCCCCCCGCGAGACGAAAAAATCAGGAATATGGAGCACGGTTACCCCGGCCCTATTTAAAAGCAAATTCTTTACTTCCAGAATGGGAAGAGAATCAGCCATAGGCTTTTATCTTGGTCTTTCCCTCTGTTGAATTTGCGTAAGGACGGTATTTATTAAATACGCTAAGAGGAGAAGAATTATACTCAAGGCAATGGCTAAATCAAAATTGCCTTTACTGGTTTCCATGACTGTGGCGGTTGTTAATACGCGGGAGTATCCTTTTATATTTCCGCCCACCATGATAGAAGCTCCTACCTCAGAAATTACCCCTCCAAATCCGGCCAT